>CALIUI010000001.1 GCA_938048815.1 uncultured Aquificaceae bacterium
GGAGACTACTCTGGAAGAAAGATAAGGAGAATACAGCATAGTTTTGCCTACAAAAAGCTACTATCAAAGATAGAACTATTAGCAAAAAGAAACGGAATACAGGTAATAGAGATAAACCCCTCTCACACATCTACCATAGGCATGTTAAAGTATGCACCTCAATACATGCTAACGAAGGATGTAGCTTCTGCTTATGTGATAGCAAGAAGGGGCTTGGGGCTAAAGGAGAAAGTTCCTAAGGTTTATAGGGATTTGCTAAACAAACTACAGAATAATCTGGATGCTGTAAAAGAGCTTAAAGAGTATGTAAGAGAGAGAGTAAAGAACGCATATTTAAAAGCCAAGCAGTTGAAGCTAATAGACATAGCTATAAAAAGCCTTAAGAGTGAGCCAAGGAGGGTATCCGAGCCACTGGATGGAACAAGCGAGGGTATCCGCAATCCCTGGCAAGTTCTTAAGGTAGTGGTGCTGACTGCACTCTCTCCTGAGAGGGTATTAAGAAACCTCTCTGTCCTGAAAGAAAAAGTCTTTCAGGGCTTGTGGGGAGACCCTGTATGGGTACGAGCTCCTGCTGTAGGGGGCGGGGGCGATAGTCCTGTAAAAGGGGCTATTTTTGAAACACCCTAATAGATATTAGAGGCTGCTTCAAAAACTTTTTTGACATAGTCCCAGTTGTCTGCCTTAAGTCCATTGTAAGCCTTAACCGCCATCACCCAATTTCCGAACCTTTGGAAGTTTTCATAAAGGATCCTTGCACCAAGCTCTATGTTGGTCTCTATGTGGTAAAGTTGGTCTGGGCTTTCTATACCATATTCTTTCATTAACCTTATGTTATGCTGATAATTTACCTGCATAAGGCCTCTGTCTTCACTTCCATCCTTGTTTTTGTTGTAGGCATTGGGGTTAAAATTGCTTTCTTGCTTTATTATGGCAAGGATAAGCTCCATGGGTATGGAGTATTTTTGTGAAACCTCCCATACCTTTGCCCTTATCCTGCTGTCTATGCTAAGGACTTGTTTATTTTTGTCTTCTTCTCTTTTGAGGGCAGAATTGAGATAAAGGCTAAAGTCCTCCTTTGGTTTTATGTGCCCTTCCCTTGTAGCTTTCAAATCAAGCTTCCAGTTTTCAATCCTCATGGCTTTTAGCCTTGCAATGGGAACATATGCCAAAGATCTCAAGCCTATGATTTAGTGGTGTGAATTGATGCTCTTCGCATACTTTATCTTGGAGTTCTTCTATCTCCTCTTTGTAAAACTCTATTATCTTGCCACACTGGACGCATATAAGGTGTTCATGATGGGGTTTTCCAGCGGTGAATTCGTATATGGTACGGTTGCCAAGCTTTATAACCTCCCTTATGGCACCAAACTCCTGAAGAAGCCTTACTGTCCTGTATATGGTGGACCTGCTGGCTATAGACCTATTCTGATTGGCTATCCACCTTACCAACTCCTCTATTTCAAAGTGGGGACCATAATCGGCTATCTTATCAATGATCTCAAACCTGCCCCTTGTGATCTTGTAGCCTTTTTGTCTTAAGAACCGTTCAAACTTACTTTTTATTTCTTCCAACTGCATGGCATATAATATAAGCTAAATGAATATCATTTTCAATAGGAGGAGACCATGAAAAAGCCAAACCTTACCCTTTACCTTGTAACCGATGATAGGTTTTTCATAGAAAGGGATCTGATACCCGCCATAGAAGCGGCTATAAAAGGCGGTATAACCGCTTTACAATACAGGTTTAAAAACAAATCCACAAGACAGATGTACGAAGAGCTTCTGGTTCTTAGGGAACTGACAAGGAGATATAAGGTAGATTTAGTGGTAAATGATAGGGTAGATTTAGCTTTGGCAGTAGAAGCGGACGGAGTCCATGTGGGACAAGAAGACCTGCCTCCAGACGTGGTTAGAAAGCTTGTAGGGGATAAAATGTACATTGGATACTCCATAAACTCAGTGGATAAACTAAAGGAAGTGGAGCACCTCCCTATAGATTACATAGGCTTTGGCTCTGTGTATGAAACAACCACAAAGAAAAACTATAAGCTTGTGGGCATTGAAGGGCTTCGCCAAGCCGTTAAGCTTACTTCAAAGCCCATAGTGGCTATAGGTGGAATAACCCATTACAGGGTTATGGAGGTTTTACAGGCGGGAGCAAAGGGTATAGCTGTGGTCTCCGCCATCCTTGGCTTTGAAGATGTGGAAAAGGCTACAAGAAGCCTCGTGGAAGCCATGAAAAACTACTATAGGAAGATACAACATGAAGGTTTTGTATCTCCTTGATGGTTCAGCCTTTCTATACAGGAGCTTTTTTGCCCTTCCTCCCCTTTCCACTTCAAAGGGCTTTCCCACGGGAGCCATATACGGCTTTATGAGGGCTGTTTTCGCCCTTCTAAAAACAGAAAAGCCCCTATATTTTGCAATAGCCTTTGACCATCCGGCGCCTACCCAAAGGTCAAACCTCTACAAAGAATACAAGGCAAAAAGGCCCAGCATGCCAGACCCTTTAAAGCTACAAATACCAGTAATAAAGGAACTTACAGACTTCCTTGGTATAAAAAGGTACGAAATAGAGGGCTATGAAGCGGACGATATAATAGCCACCTTAAGTAAAAAAGCTCTCCAAAAGGGCTTTTTTGTGAAGATATACTCCCCTGATAAGGATATTATGCAATTAATATCGGAAAAACTTCTGGTAATAAACCCTATCACCAACGAGGTCTTTGATAGAAAGAAGGTTATAGAGAAGTTTGGTATTCCTCCGGAACTTTTAAGGGATTATCTTGCCTTGGTGGGCGATAAGGTGGATAACATAGAGGGAATAAGGGGAATAGGTCCAAAAACCGCCATAAGAGTCCTTCAGCACTATGGCAATGCGGAGAATATACTAAGAAACTGGGAGGATTTTTCAGAAAGCTTTCCAAAGTCAGATAGAGAAAGTTTTGAGCTTGCTTTAGAACTCCTCCACTTAAAAGAGGTTGAGGGTTTGGACTTCAACGAAGAGGATTTAAAGATAAAAGAGCCAAAGATAGACCTTCTTAGAAAAAAGTTTGAAGAATTAGAGATGAAAAGCCTCATAAGGGAATTGGAAAACCTTTCAAAGGCAAAAGCTCAAAAGAGCCTCTTTTAAAAGCTTTGATGGAATTTTTCATAAAGGGCATCCAAGGACCTTATAAGGTTTGAATAGACCTCGTGAGCCCTGTGGGTCTGTATTAGATGAGCCATCTCAATTATGGGGTTTGCGTTTGACATCTCCAAGTAGCCCTGTAAAAGCCTATAGCCTTGGGCTGTTTGAGCCTGACCTGTAAAGAGGTCTTTCCCTACCTTTTGAGGATCTTGCAGTTGGAAAATACCAAGGGTAGCTACCTGCTGTCCGTTAACAAAAACAGACCCATCTCTTCCAAAGGTAGGTTCTCCCTCAAGCCTTATCTCTCCAAGGTTTTGGTCAAGCACCCTATAGCCAAGCTCATTTACCAAAAAGCCCTCTTCATCAAGTCTAAAATTTCCCTTCCTTGTGTATAAAACCTCTTGACCCCTTCTTACCGCAAAAAAGCCCTCACCCTCTATGGCAAGGTCAAGGGAGTTTCCCGTTTGTTTTATTGGACCCTGGGATAGGTCAGTAAAAATCCTCTCTATCACTGGATATAGAAAATTGTTGGTGGGGTTCTGTGGGTCTGTGTTTATTATCCTTTGCCCATTGGGGGTTTCCCATAGGCTTGCAAGCATAAAGTCCCTTTTAAAGGATGGCGTGTCTGTGTTGGCAAGGTTGTTGGTTATGGTGTCAAGCTTTCTTTGTTGCAAAAGCATGCCGCTTGAGAGTATATAGAGGGGCTGGTATTCTATAGCCATAATTCCCTCCTTCTTAAAGTAATATTATAACCATATACCCTGTATGGAAAGTCTATTTTTAGGAGCGTATGGATATACTGAACTGCCATACTAAACATACAGCTGCAAAAAAGCGATCTTAAATTATCTCAAGAACCCATGCGCTAAAACCCATAGTGTAAAATTTCATCATGGGGTTTTTGAAACAGCCCCCCTTGAGGCTTGATCTTTACCTTGTAGAAAAGGGCTTCGTAGCCACAAGGGAAAAGGCTCAAGCCCTTATAATGGCTGGTCTTGTTTTGGTGGATGGAAAGGTAGTTAGCAAGCCGGGAACCAAGATAAAAGAAGGGCAAAGGTTAGAGGTTAAAGAGCTTCCCAAGTACGTATCAAGGGCTGGGTATAAATTGGAAGGGGCTTTAGAAAGGTTTGGTATCAATGTGGAAAACATGATAGCCCTTGATGTAGGCTCCTCCACTGGGGGTTTTACCCAATGCCTTCTTATGCATGGTGCCAAAAAGGTTTATGCGGTAGATGTGGGAAGGGGACAGATGGACCCAAAGCTAAGGAATGACCCAAGGGTTGTGCTGTACGAAGAGACTGACGCAAGGGAGCTAACTGAAAAACATATACCAGAAAGGGTGGATATAATAACGGTGGATGTATCCTTCATATCGGTGCTAAAGGTATTTCCCAGCGTGTTAAAATTTCTAAAAGAGGAAGGAATTTTGTTGGTGCTTGTAAAGCCCCAGTTTGAGTTGGAACCCAAAAAGGTTAAGAAGGGGGTAGTAAGGGAAGAAGGTTATAAAAGAGAGGCTATAATTAAAGTGGTGGAATTTTTAAGGTCCTTTGGATTAAAGATAGGTGGTATCATGAAAGCTAAGCCCAAGGGTACAAAGGGCAATGAAGAGTTCTTTTTATTTGCGGGCAAAAATATTCAAGAGATAAAAGATATAGATATGATGGTGGAAGATGCCCTTAGAGAGGCTCTTTGAGGAAAAAAGTTTAAGGGGTAAAATGGGGATCTATCCCTTTACTCCAGAAAGCTTAATAAGGGTTGGGCTTGCCCTATGCGCTTATTTAAGACTACACAAGGAAGTATCAAAACCCACCATGTGTGTGGAAGAGCTTAACTTTATAACTCTATCCTTAAGCGTTGGCTTTATGGCAGGAGGTGGAGATGTGTATAAGGGGCAAAAGCCTGATGCGTGTATAGGCATAAGGTTAAGGTGGAAAGAGGACAGGATAAGGGTTAATATAGAAGGTTTAGAAGACTATGAGCTAAAATTGGTTGAATCTATACTTTTTAGCAGGTATAATATACCAAGGGTAGAAGGAGAGGAGATAGGTAGAATATGGATATAAGAGAAAAAGCCTTAGAGCTTTCTCATGAGTTTATAAGGGATATGCTTGAGTTTGGTACAGAAATAGACGAATATTACAGGAGATTTAGAGAGCTTAGAATTTTGGAAGATGATCTTTCCTTTCAATCCGCTTTAATTAACGTGGAGCATGCCTTTTTTATGGTGGTGCAGTCCATAAATATACTAAGGGAACAATTGACCTTGTTAAAAACTGCAAGCCAAAAAGGGGAGGTTTATTGATGGGTGTATTATGCCTGCTACTGGATAAAGAAGAGAAATACCTTCACCTGCTGTCAGACCTTTTTAAGGTAACAGGGCACGAACTTCTTATAGCTTTGAATGAAGAGGAAGCACTTAAATTTTTGAAAATACATTCTCCAGATATTGTTTTAATGCCTTTGGAAAACATAGATTTTTGGATTAGAATTTTGGAAGAGGAAAATTATCTTCCACCTATATTCCTTGTGGAAAAACCTGAAGAGTTCGAAAGCTTTAAAAAATTTGGGTTTACAGATATGAATTGTATATCTTTACCCCTTAATCCAATAGAGCTTTTTTCCAATATCGTCCACTTAAGCAGGAGCATAGCTAAAAACTATAAATTAGATCGATTAGGTTTCGTGAATATATTAATAAAACTCCTAAAATCTAAAAAAAGCTTAATCCTTTCTTTAGAAAGTAAGGAAAAAACTTGCAACTTATACATATTAAATGGTTCGATAAAGGGTAGTAATTGCGATAAAAAGGGGATTTTATGGTTTGTAGAGAATAAGGCAAGCGTTCAATTAAAAGCTTACAAGGATCTAAACCCTCAGTACGTTTTTGAAAATAACTGGGATTTTTTTTCAATGTTTATGATTGAACCTCTAAAAAGGTTAATTACTAAAGGGATTTATTCCGAAAATATAGATTTGAAGCAACCTATTGAGTTAAAGGAGGACTTTTATTGGATAGGCGTAGAAAGTAAAAAGGGCTTATTTCAAAAAAATGTCTATTTAAGAATATACGAAAAGGGCGACATAAAAATACCCATACTTATAAACATAGGAACTTTAAGGGACTATCCCACCATAAAGTCAAAATTGGATAAGGTCGTAGGTTCGGTGGACATGATAAAGGGAATTATCCTTTTGGGCTCTGAAATAGACGAAGCTTCTGGAATCTTTGGCTTTTTGCGGACAAACTCCACAGCTTCTGTGATAACATCTATGAGTATAGCCAATAGGCTAAGGAATTCAGGCGTACCACAGAATAGAATAAGGACGATAGAAACCTTGCCAGGTGGAAGATTAAAGCTTGCAACCGAAGAAAATCTTAAGTTTATACCTATACCCTTTTTGCCGGGAGTTGGTGATTTTATGGTTTTAGAGGAGGGTAAAGGCTATCTGTTTACTGGAAGATTTCTTAGCTCTCTATGTTCAATAGAAGAATTTAATCCTTGTAGAGAGGCAGATGAAGAAGATGTAGTTTTTTATGCAAGTTTGAACATACCTTCCCAGAACCTGATCTCTACCCTTCTTAAGAAGGTAGAATCTGAGAAAATTTCTTCCGTATATCCAATGTTTGGTAATCCTGTATTTTCCAA
Source organism: uncultured Aquificaceae bacterium (assembly GCA_938048815.1). GTDB lineage: Bacteria > Aquificota > Aquificia > Aquificales > Aquificaceae > Pampinifervens. The sequence goes on from CALIUI010000001.1 coordinate 6,781, forward strand.
AAACGCATTAAAGGAAATTTTTGAAAAACTTGGAGAAATTTCCAAGAGTTTTCCCCAGATTAAAAAGAGGATAATATTAGAAATATGCGAAAATATTTTAATATCATTAGAAGAATATCCTGAAAAAGCGGAAATTAAACCATTCTTAGAAGAATTTAATAAATTTGTATATTTAGAAAGCGGCAAGATTATACAAAGCTTTATAGGTATTAAAGACTTACCCAATTTAATAGTAAATTTAATGTTGTCAATGGACATAAATCCAAGGTTCGTAAAAGATGTTATAAAAAAGTTATACAGGGCAGGAGTTCCACTTACCATATGAGGCTTTTACCGATTCTTTCAAAGCGTGGGTTTATCAAAGCTAAAAAGAGCTGTTTAAAGCCCGTAAGAATATTTACATCGGTGCTTTCAAGGGGCGGGATATCTCCTGAAAAATATACAACAAAAGCCTTTCCCACTATGTTCTCCCTTGGTAATAGACCCCAATATCTGCTGTCCTCGCTGTTGTCTCTATTATCACCCATTACAAAGTAATATCCCTCCGGTATCTTTACGGGATCTAAATCCTTTCTAAACATAAAGGGGTATTCATAGAGGGCTATTTTATGCTTTATGCCGTTGGGTAAGACCTCCTCGTATATTAGCTTTTCTTTACCATCCTCTTCAACCTTGCCAACAAACCTAAGGGGAAGCTCCTGACCATTTATAAGAACCCTTTCTCCCTTTACTTCAATGATATCTCCAGGCATGCCTATTATCCTTTTTATGAAGTCAATGCTGGGGTTTATAGGCCATTTAAAGACTACTATGTCTCCCCTGTGGGGCTCAGAAAGTCTATAAACCAACTTGTTTACCAGTATAAAATCACCCACCAAAAGGGTTGGCTTCATAGAGCCAGAGGGTATGTTGTAAGCTTGGACTAAAAAGGCTCTTATGAGAAGAACTACCGTTATCACAACTGCGAGCTCTTTTAGCCATTTAGGAACATCTCTCACTTGAATTATTTTACCATACGTTGGGTGAAAGCTCCCTTTGGAAGTGGAGGAAGTAGCCCCCGTAAAACTTATTGCAAAAAGTATAAATTTTCACTATCTTTATCTATAAGAGAGGTGTGAAAGATGTTTGAAAAGTTTACAGAGAAGGCAAGACAGATTATCTTGCAGGCAAGAGAAGAAGCCATAGAGCTTGGGCATACATACCTTGGCAGCGAGCACATACTCTTATCCTTGATAAGAGAGGAAGACTTGCCCACATTGATCCTTTCCCGCTTTGGCCTTACACCAGAAAAGGTCAGAAAGGCCATAATGGGGCAGATAACCCGTGGAAGCCACTCGGGAGAAATCCTCTTTGCGCCCGACGCCAAAAGGGTGTTGGAGTTTGCGGTGGAAGAGGCAAGGATACTTCATCACCAGTTTGTGGGTCCCGAGCATCTGCTCATTGGTGTAGTAAGGGAAAAAACAGGCCTTGGTGGAAGGATCCTAAGGGGCTTTGGCTTGGATGAGTATTCGGTAAGGAGAGAGGTTCTCCAGATACTGGGAGAGTTGCCACCCCAAGAAACCACCAAATACGCCCCCACTCCAAACCTTGACCGATTCTCCAGGGACCTAACCCAGATGGCAAGAGAAGGCAAGTTAGACCCAGTCATCGGTAGAGACAGAGAAATAGAAAGGGTAATACAGATATTGGTAAGGCGTAGGAAGAACAACCCTGTGCTTTTGGGAGATCCTGGTGTGGGTAAAACTGCCATAGTGGAAGGTCTTGCTCAGAGGATAGCCAACAGGCAAGTGCCAGACCCCCTTTTAAATAAAAGGGTGGTAGCCCTTGACCTTGCAGCCCTTGTGGCAGGTACCAAATACAGAGGGCAGTTTGAAGAAAGGCTAAAAAACATCCTAAAAGAGCTTGAAAAGGCTCCAAATGTGATACTCTTTATAGACGAGATACATACCCTTGTGGGAGCAGGTTCTGCGGAAGGATCCATAGACGCCAGCAACATGTTAAAACCAGCCTTGGCAAGGGGAGAGATACAGGTTATAGGTGCCACTACCCTTGATGAGTACAGAAAGTACATAGAGAAAGATGGAGCCCTTGAAAGGAGATTTCAGCCAGTGCTTGTGGATGAACCATCTGAGGAGGATACCATAAAGATACTTTACGGCCTAAAGGCAAAGTTTGAAGAGTATCACAACGTAGAATACACCCCTGCCGCCATAGAAAAGGCAGTGATACTATCGGAACGCTACATAACCGATAGGCACATGCCCGACAAGGCCATAGATGTGATTGATGAGGCGGGATCTTTGGTAAAGTTGAGAGCCTATCAACTACCACCAGAACTAAAGGAGCTTGAGGAAAAGATAAAACAAATAGAGGAGAAAAAGGAAGAGGCGGCAAACGAGCAAGACTACGAAAAGGCGGCAAGG
>CALIUI010000002.1 GCA_938048815.1 uncultured Aquificaceae bacterium
ACTTCAAAGACTTTGACAGGTCTCTGAAGTAGCTCATGAGCTTTAGCAGTATGATTGCCATTGACAATCCGCCAGTCCTCAAGCTCTTTCACATAAACCATAATGACAGGCGGTAGCTCTTCACCCTCAAGGATTGCCTGCTTTAGCTTTTCTACATGCCTGAGGTCAAGGGCTTTTCTGATGTAGAAGTCTTCTCTGGCAACAGGCAAAGTTTTTGGGTCTTTTTCTACCAGATTTCCTCTTAAGCCTGCATAGTTCATTGCTGAACCTCCTGCAAGAGTTTTTTGTTAAGAAGCTCTAAATGCAATCTTGCCTGCTCAAGACGATAACATGCCCTGTAAAGACGAATAAGTTCATAAATCTGTCCCCTTTCCTCAGGAGAGACTTTTTTCAGGATGTGTTTTCTCTTTTTTTCCAGTTCCCCCACCAGATACTCATAAGTGTAAGTCTTCCCCCCTACCCTCTTTTCCTGCGTCGTCAGATACACGCTTATATACCTGAGAGAGCTTAAATCCATTCCCACAAGAGCTAAGGACTTTTTTGATAACTCCCTCAGGAGATACTCCAAATCCTCCATAAAGTTATATTATACCGCATAAAAGTCTATATGTCAAGTTTTTCTGTGGAATTCCCCAGAAAAACAATTTTCACAGAAAAAAGCCCGTAGTTTGCTAAAATATACAGGGAACATGAAGAGGTTTTACAGCTTTTTAGAGAAGCTCCAGTTTGAGGTGCGCTGGCAGTCTTATACCATAATGGGGCTTCTGGTGGTGGTGCTTATAGAGGGGATTTTTCTTTTTAGGCTTGCTACTCATAAGACAATAATTGTTTTGCCACCGAGGGTAGATAAAGAGTTCTGGGTATCTGGAGAGGAGCTAAGCTATTCGTATCTTGAGCAGATAGGCAAGTATTTAGCGGACAGGATACTTAATGTGTCTCCTGCGATTGTAGACAAGTCTTTAGCAAGTGTTTATCCCTTTTTAACTACCAATCCAGAGGAGCTAAAGGCGATAAAAGAGGTTTTTGCGAGCTATACAAACTCCATTAAAAACAATGACTGGTGGCAGAGCTTTTATCCCATGAAAGTGATTGTAGATCCTCAAAATCAGACCTTAGCTGTAGAGGGCATACTCAAGAAATTTACTGGCAACACATACATAGGAGAGGAAAGAAGGACGATAGTTTTTAAATTCACCGTTCAGCAGGGCAGGTTTATAGTCAGGGAGGTAAAGTTATGAAAAAGCTTTTAAGTCTTCTGTTTTTCTTGTCTGTTGTTTTAGCTCAAGAGAAGCCGTCTCCTGTTGTGGTTATAGAAGATAGCGGTGGCTGGCATTATGTTAATGTATCTTTGACTGATATAAACAGGATTGTGTGTCCTCAGGCTATTAAAAGTGTAGTCTATTCAAAGGAGAAGGAGATATCTGTAGAGGTGCAGGAAAGAAATGCTTATGTTAAGTTTCTTCCAAAGGTTTTACCTGATGGAAAGCTGGAGCTGTCTGATATTCCAAGAGAGCTATATGTAGATTGTGGGGAGAAGGTCTTTCAGCTAATTCTTGTGCCAAAAAGAATTCCTGCTGTTGTGGTGGCTTTAAGGGTGTCTCATGAGGATAAAGAAAAGGCAAGGCAGTTAGAGAGGTCAGGGGATTACGATAGTGTCCTGCTGGGTCTTGTGAAGAGCGTGTATATAGAAGAAGTGCCTGAAGGCTATGAAGTAAAGCTTATCAACAAGCCATACAGGTCTTTTGAGGAGCTTGACATGATACTCTACAGGGTTTATGAGGGCAGTATGTATTCTGTAGAGGAGTATGTATTGCAGGCAAAGACAGATTTAGAGCTTTGGGAAGGTCAGTTTATTCCATACCTTAAGCAGCCTTTGGCTATAGCTATAGTTCAGCCAGTTCTCAAAAAAGGACAGACAACAAGGCTTATAGTGGTGAGGAAAAATGCTTAAGAAGTTTGAAGGAGAGAAGAGAAAGCAGTATATAGCTTTAGGTGTAGCGGTAGCCTTGCTGGGTGGTGGTATGTTTCTTCTGTCAGAGATTTTTGGCAAGAAAAAGGAAGAAAAGCGAGAAGGACCACCCGTTAAAGTGGAAGCTCCTCCTCCTAAGAAGACAGAAGAGGAAACCTTAAGAGCCTTATACGGTCAGAAGATAACACAGCTGGAAAAGAGAATAGAGGAGCTTGAAAGACGGAATAATCAACAGCAACAGAAGGGTCAATCTCCACCCCCCATAGCTGAGCTTTTAGGTCAAGGTCAAAAAGAGCCTTCAGCTTTTCCTCCTCCACTCCCACCCCCACCCCCTCCACCATCTTCTCCACCTCCAGCGACTTCGCAGGGAGCTGGTCAGTCAGGTCAGCAGGGAGAGGCTAAAAAACCAGAGCCACAAGTTCTCGCTGACCTGATAGTTATCAAAAAGGGAGAGGAAAGTCCAGCTACAAAAAAGGAAGAAAAGAAAGAGGAGATAAAGCCTGCTCCTCAGGTTCCTCAAAGTCAAAGCAAAAAGAGTTTAATTCCTGCTGGAGCTTTTGTAAAGGCGGTTCTTCTTTCTGGGCTTGATGCTCCTACTGGAGGCAAAGCTCAAAGCTCTCCTCATCCAGTTTTGATAAGGATAGTGGATAAGGCGGTTCTACCAAACCTGTGGAAGGCGGACATAAAAGATTGTTTTGTGATAGGGTCTGGTTATGGAGATTTACCATCTGAGAGAGCATACATAAGGCTTGAGGTGCTGTCCTGTGTGAAAAAGGACGGAAC
>CALIUI010000003.1 GCA_938048815.1 uncultured Aquificaceae bacterium
ATCTATGTCTTCTTCCTTAAGGTCTGGGTATATGGGTATGCTTAGCTCCCTTAAATAGAAGTCTTCTGCCTTTGGGCAAAGCCCCCTCCTGTAGCCTCTCTCTTCCAAAAAGGGATGCCAATAGACGGGTATGTAATGCACCTGAACCCCTATGCCCCTGCTTCTTAGGTCTCTATAGACTCTTCTCCTCTCTTCTTTGTTCCTTAGCCTTATTGGGTAAAGGTGATAGGAATGTAGGGCATAGGGCTTTTCCACTGGAAGGTCAAGGGGCAAGTCTTTTAACCTTTCTTTGTAGATCTTTGCTATACTTCTGCGTCTTTCAAGGAAGCGGTCTGCCCTTTTTAGTTGAGATAACCCAAGAGCGCACTGGAAGTCCGTTATCCTAAAATTGAAGGAAGGATACTCCACATAGTATTCCCAGTCTTCCCCTCTTCTTATGCCATGGTTTCTACACTGAAGGAGCCTCTCGTATAGCACGGGGTCTTTCGTTAAAACCGCACCGCCCTCACCGGTGGTTATATGCTTTACCGGATGAAAGCTAAAAACCACAGCATGAGAGTAGGCGCAGGATCCTGTCCTTTTGCCCTTATAGCTTGATCCAAAGGCATGGCAGGCATCCTCCACCACATAAAGGTTATACCTTTTGGCTATCTCCCACACTTTTTCCATATCAACGGGATGCCCAGCAAAATGCACCACTACTATCATCTTGGTATTTTTAGTTATCAAAGCCTCCAGTTGGTTGGGGTCTATGTTGCCCGTATCCTCTTCCACATCGCAAAAAATGGGCTTTGCGCCCAAAAGAAGGCCAGTGGAGACGGTGGCGGTAAAGGTTATGGGCGTGGTGATAAACTCATCCCCTTCCCCTATGCCAAGAGACCTATAAAGACAGTAAAGGGCGGAAGTGCCCGAGTTAAAGGCAACTCCATACCCTGCCCCGCAGTAATCTACCAAGGCATCCTCAAACTCCTTAACTTTTGGTCCTTGGGTTATAAAATCGGACTTTAAAACCTCCAAAAGGGCTCTTATATCCCCTTCCTCTATGGATTGCCTCCCGTAGGGGATCATAACTCAATCTCCTCCAAGGCTTTTTCCAAAAAAGCCTTTAGCTCCTCTCCCTGTAGCCACCATTGGTTTTTGTCGCTGGTGTAATAAAAGCCCTCGGGCATTTTGGGATAGGCTTGCCATTTTTCTACTCTTCTACTCTCAAAGGAAAACTGGGGTAAGATAACAAAGTATTCCCTATCTTGGTGTTTAACCAGCCTTACATCCCTTGCTTCGTCAATAGAGATAAGGGCTTCGTGGAGCTTCTCTCCAGGGCGTATGCCTATTATCTTTGTTTTACAGTGGGGGCACAGAGCTTGCACCAAGTCAAGGATCTTTACACTGGGTATTTTTGGTACAAAGACCTCTCCACCCATTGCCTCCTCAAGGGCAAAGAGAACAAGTCTTACACCTTCTTCCAAAGTTATCCAAAACCTGGTCATCCTTGGGTCTGTTATGGGTAGCTCCCTTTCTCCCTCCTTTAGAAGGCGCAGGAATAGGGGTATAACACTTCCCCTGCTGCCCACCACATTTCCATACCTAACTACGCTAAAGGAAGTATCCTTTGAGCCCACGTAGGCGTTGCTCGCTATAAAAAGCTTTTCCATTGCCAGCTTTGTGGCACCGTATAGGTTAACGGGGCTTACTGCCTTATCGGTGGAAAGGGCTACCACCTTTTTAACCCCCTTCTCTATGGCAACCTCTATTATGTTTTGGGCTCCTATTATGTTTGTCTTTACCGCCTCAAAGGGGTTGTATTCCAAGATGGGCACATGTTTTAGGGCTGCCGCATGCACCACATAATCCACGCCCTCAAAGGCAAACCTAAGCCTGTCTTTGTCCCTTATATCTCCCAGGAAAAACCTAAGCTGTGGGTACTTCTCCTCTGGAAACTCTTTTGACATCTGCCATTGCTTGAACTCATCCCTGCTCAATAGGATTATCTTCTTGGGGCTATGCTCCTTTAGCAGGCACTTAACAAAGGCTTTACCAAAGGAGCCTGTACCCCCAGTTATAAGGATCACCTTGTCCCTTAGGAAGCTCATTCTATTAGCTCCCAACTTAGGGGTGTGCCCTTGCTTATATCCCTTCTTGCCCTTTTACCCAAAATATCCCTAAGGTATTTGGGATGAAGTCCAATGCCTGGCCTTATGCTTTTTACCTTCTCTTCTGTAAAGACTTCTCCAGCCTTCATATCCTCAACCACAAAAAGGCTCCTTGAAAACCTTCTCATCTCCCTTTGTTTTTGTGTAAGCTCGTAGGTTACCGTACCCAAAGCCTTCTCCACCTCCCTTATTGCTTTTACCATGGCTTTGAACTCGTGGGGCTCCAAGGAAAAGGCGCTATCAGGTCCTCCAAGGTTTCTATCCAGTATAAAATGCTTCTCTACTAAAACTGCACCAAGGGCAACTGCCGCTATGGGTATAGATATGCCAAGGGTATGGTCTGATAAACCTACTGGTACTCCAAAGGTTTGCCTCATGTTGCTTAAAGTTCTAAGGTTTACATCTTCGTAGGGCGTTGGATACTCGGATACACACTTTAAAAGAATTACCTGCCTGTTGCCCATCCTATAACAAGCCCTCAGGGCTTCCTCTATGTCAGAGAGGGTAGCAATGCCCGTGGATATTATGATAGGTTTTCCCTTGCTGGCTATGTATTCTATAAGGGGTATATCGGTTATTTCAAAGGAAGCCACCTTATATAGGGGACATCCCAGGTCCTCCAAAAAGTCAACGGCGCTTTTGTCAAAGGGTGTGGAAAAACACAAAAGCCCAAGGCTTGCGGCAAACTCAAAAAGCTTGGGATGCCATTCCCAAGGAGTGTAGGCTTTTTTGTAAAGGTCATAAAGGTAAAGCCCATCCCAAAGGGTTCCGCTCCTTATCTCAAAGGGTTCCTTCTTTACATCTACGGTCATCGTGTCTGGTGTGTAAGTTTGTAGCTTTATGGCGTCTGCTCCCGCCTCCTTTGCCGCCCTTATGGTTTCAAGGGCCAAATTAAAGTCCTGTAAATGGTTGGCAGACAACTCCGCCACCACAAAAACAGGAAAGCCATCGCCTATTTTTATCATCCAAATTCCTCCAAAAGCTTTTTTATCTCTTTCCCTGCCTCCTTTATAAACTGATAGTATAAAAGGTAAAACTGGCTTACAAAGTCCTCCATCTCTTTCCCCTGAAGGCTCAGGGCGTGTCCAACAACCGTTTGAGTCCATTGAAAGGTGTTGTGGTAAAGAAGGTTATACAGTAATACGTTTTTAAAGGAAGCCATCTTATTCAAAAGGTCTTGGAAGCTATGCACCACCCCATGGTAGCTTTTTAGGTCAAACCTTTTGGGATGATCCTTTATAAACTCCGCGAAGGTTTCAAAGTCCGTGTACAGCTTGTTTAGTATGGGGTTGAGTTTTATCATGTTTATGTACCTTGTGTCAAAGTTTTCCTCTATGGCGCTTATTGCCTCTTCCTTTTTCATATATCCATTAAGGTTAAAAAACTCTATGGGCAAAGGGATTGCACCCTCTATCCTTGCCCCGTCGGAAGTGTTATAGACCCTTATGCCCTTCTTTTTTATGGTTTGCTCTATGGCGTACTTTGTGTTATAAAACCATTGGTTGGTTTTTACCTCACCCCCAAAGTTTCCGGGCAGTGTTATATCAAAGCTTATGTTTACCTTGGATAGAGAGCTTTTGGGATTGTAGTAGTTGCTTAGCTTGGAGTGGTGGCTTTGGACTTCCTTTGCGCCCAAGTCCACACCAAAGAGATAGACCTCATCAAATCCAAACTCTCCCGCAAGGGCAACGCCCGCTGCCGTAACAGTGGGTCCCGTATGCCATATTATGGGAGAGCCCGTAGCTTCCAAGATCTTAGCCCCAGTATCGTTAAGCTTTAGGAACATATACCCTCTTTTAAAGAGCTTAAAGCAATCAGTCCATAGGGGGTTGTTGGCTATAAGCCTTGTCTGCTTTAGAAAACTTCTATCTACTTCTACCAGCATATCATAGGTAGCCTTTGTTCTCTCCACTTCCACATGAAAGTCGGGTACTATAGCAGCCTTTTCCAAGGCTGTTATGGAGCTTCCGCAGGAAAATATGACCGCCCGGTCTTTGTACTCCCTTATCTTATCTATGGCGTAGTCCAAGGAGGGACCCGCCCCTATCACAAAGGCAACGCTGCCCTTTGGTACCTTCTTTTGGGGATAGTACAAGGGTATCTTCTTGGGAAACTTTTCCAAAGTCCACCTAAGAGACCAAAGCTCGTCGTCAAAAAAACCGTGAAAAGCCTCTTGGAAAGCTACCGAATCTCTAAACCAATCTACCACCCTCATGGGTGGGTTATAGCGTAGGTGTTCAAAGTAATAGCCCCAAAAACAAACTCCCGGGTTTAGCCTCAACAGAGTTTCAAAAAGCTTAGAGAAGGCTTTTTCAATGTCCTTTTCCAATATAAGCTGGTCGTCAATTATGAGGTTAAAGCTTCTGCCGGGCTTTGAGTAATATTCAAAAAACTTCTCCCAGTCAAGGTAGTATATGCTTAACCTGAAAAAGGCTGGTATATCAAGGATTATAAGGTTTTGGACCTCATACCTTTCCAAAAGTAGATCAAGGTGAATGCCAAAGCCCAAGCCCACCATAAGGAGAAGGGGTATATGCCTTGTTTCTCTTAGGGGCTTTGGCTCCACCACCTGATTACCTATAAGCTTGTTTATCTTGCCTGTATAACGCCATGCTATTACCTTTGCCTTCTCATCAAAGCTACTTAGGGCGACGTTTGGGAAAAGTCTAAGGGGGTTTTCTTCAAAGTTCTGCACCTGAGAAAGGCTCGTGGCGTAGGCATCCCCTTGGTATATACTTCCTCCCCCAAGGTCTGCATCCAGCTTTCCATCCTTTACTATCACATTAAACTGCCCGGGCAGGTTGGATATGGCTTGCAACAAACCGGGAGCCTTTTTACTTAAAAAGGCATGGTTTTTATATAGCCTCTCTTTTACGGATTCTTCTGTAAAAAACATAGTATATAAATTATACACGCGCCAAACAAAAAAATGTATAATCCCATCGGGTGATCTATGAGTTAATATATAGTGGCGATATTGCATACGCCCCCAAAAAAAAAGGTGAATTTTTTACTTGGTGTTAAAGCATGCTACAATTATAAACATGAAAAGCCTGCCCTTTATACCCTTTATGAAGCTAAGGTATTACGCTTATGTCATCTCCATGGCACTCCTCCTTTTGAGCCTTTTTTCCCTGTTTTATAGGGGCTTAAACCTTGGACTTGACTTTACTGGCGGAAGTCTTTTGGAGGTCAAGTTTGAGAAAAGAGTGGAGATAGGGGAAGTGAGAAAGCATCTTGAAAGGCTTGGTTTTTCCCATTTTCAAGTGCAAGACACAGCCCAAGGAACCACCATCATAAGACTAAGACTTGGAGAGCCCATAGAAAAGGCTATTGAGGGTTTAAAGGAGCTTTCCCCTTACGAGCTTATAAGGTCGGAAAGCATCGGCGGTATTATAACCTCCGAGTTAAGACAAAAGGCCATATGGGCAATATTGGTAGCCCTTGGGGGGATTCTCCTGTATTTGGGCTATAGGTTTGAGCCCCTTTGGGCTTTTGGTGCCATCCTTGCCCTGGTGCATGACGTTCTTATAGTTTTGGGTGCTTACTCTATAACCTACAGGGAGGTTAACCTTGATGTGGTGGCTTCTCTTCTCATAGTGGCTGGCTATTCTGTGTCGGACACGGTGGTAGTCTTTGACAGGATAAGGGAAAACCTACGCATAAGAAAGGCCACACCCTTTGGAGAGTTGATAGACCTCTCCATAAACCAAACACTCCTTAGAACCTTGATGACCTCTTTAACCACCTTTGTGGCATCCCTTGCTCTCTTTCTCCTTGGAGGACCAGCCCTATCTAACATCATGTTTGCCTTTGTGGTAGGTATTGTGGTAGGAACTTTATCTTCCATATTCGTGGCAAGTGCCGTGGTCTTTGATATAAAAAGCAGGCTAAGGCTCAAAGAGGTGGGTAGTGTATAATTTTACCTAATGAGGGATGTGATATTTAGGGTTGGAATCCTTGTGGTTTTGGTGCTGTCTTTGGTGGGGGGCTTTCTTTTCTGGGAAAGGTATCAAAAAAACAAGCTTGAAAAACTTGCCTACAAGGAGTATGAAATAAGCAAGCTGGTGCAGGCAGGCAACTACGAAAAGGCAAGGGAGCTTATAAAGGAGCTTTCAAAGGATAGACCTTTTAAGCCCTTGGCTCTTTCCTATGAGCTTTACATGGAAAAGGAGGACGATAAAACAATAAGGGAAATCCTTGAAAGCCTTAAGGACAAAGACTTAGAAAAACTATACACAGAAAGGTACGCCTACTATCTTTTTAAACAGGGCAAAGATGAGGAAGCTATAAAAAGCTTAGAAGATATAAAAGAAGGGGATTTTAACTATCCAAGTGCCATGCTTTTAAAGGCCCAGATCCTAAAAAGGATGGGCAAAGAAAAGGAAGCCAAAGATCTTTTAAAGGTTGTGCAGGAGAAAGCCAAAGGTACCTACTTTGCCAACATAGCCTTTGCCCTTTTTGGTGAGTAGATGAAGGACCTACTTATAGAGATAGGAACAGAAGAACTGCCCGCTGGTGTTATAAGCCCGGCGGTGGAGTATTTAAAGGGTAAGCTTTCGGAAATTTTAGGAAGAGAGGATATAAAGACCTACACCACACCAAGAAGGCTTGCCTTTTTTGTGGAAAACTTTGAAAACAAAGCAATGGAAAAGGAAGAGATAGTATGGGGACCACCTGTTAAGGTGGCATACCAAGAGGGAAAGCCCACAAAAGCCCTGCTTGCCTTTCTGGAAAGAAACTCTGCAAACTTGGAAGAGGTCCTACAGCTTCAAAGGGGAGAAGGTCTATACACCGCCATAAGGAAGGTATATAAGGAAGAGACGCCCCTTGAAAGACTTTCCAAATCCTTTGAAGAGATCCTCCAATCGGTACCTTTCCCAAAAAGTATGCGATGGGACAATTCAAACCTTAGGTTTTCAAGGCCCATAAGGTGGATATGTGCCCTGTATGGAGATAAGGTTTTACCTCTGACCTTTGGCAAAGTGAAAGCAAGCAATAAAACTTTTGGTCATAGGATACTTTCACCTAAGGAGATAGAGATAAAAAACCCAAGGGAATATCCACAAGTGTTAAAGGATAACTACGTTATAGCAGACTACAAGGAAAGGCTTGGCCTTATCCTTTCCTTTCTAAAGGAAGAAGCCTACCGCTTGGGCGGAAAGCCTCTGTATCCCGAAGGGCTTGAGGAGGAGGTGGCAAACCTTGTGGAGTTTCCCTTTTCTTTGGTGGGAGGCTTTGAGGAGAGGTATTTAGAGCTTCCCAAAAAGGTTATTATGACCGTCCTTGCCCACCACCAGAGGTTTTTCTGTGTAGAAAAGGAAGATAAACTTCTCCCCCACTTTATAGCCATAAGCAACAATTGCCCAAAGGATGGGGTAATAGTGAAAGGCTATGAAAAGGTTATAAGGGCAAGGCTTGAGGATGCCCTTTTCTTTTACAAAGAAGACCTGAAAAAACCCCTGGAGGACCTTGTGGAGGGCCTATCCCAGGTACTTTTCCACCCAAAGGCGGGCAGTATGCTGGAAAAGGTAAATAGAGTAAAAGCTCTATCCCTCAAGATTGCAAACCTTTTGGGACTTTCAGAGGAGCAAAAAAGAAAGATAGAAAGGGCAAGCCATCTTTGTAAAGCGGATCTGCTTACTCATATGGTAAGAGAGTTGGAAGAGCTTCAAGGCTACATGGGATACGTATATGCTCTAAAGGGAGGAGAAGAGGAAGAAGTAGCCCTTGCCCTTTACGAGCACTATCTTCCCACAAAGCCCACGGACCCACTTCCTTCCAAAGAAATATCCGCCGTGCTGTCTTTGGCGGACAAATTGGATAGCCTTTACACCCTTATAAAGGTAGGAGAAAGTCCCACTGGTAGCTCAGACCCTTATGGTATGAGGAGAATGGCCTATGGCCTTTTTGCCCTTTTAGAAGCCTTTGATTGGAACATAAACTTAAAAGAGCTCTTTGAAGAGATCCCAGAGGGTTTTGGGGAGTTTTTAAGGTCAAGGCTTGAAGCCTATCTTGACCCCTATGGCTACGATGTGGTAAGGGCTGTGCTTGAGGTAAAGGATGTATTTAGTCCCTACGAGGTTATCTCCATGGCAAAAACCCTTGCCAATTTGAAGGAGGAGGAAGAATTTAAAAATATAGTAGAAGCATACAGAAGGGTTGTAAGGATACTACCTCAAAAGTGGGAGGATCTTATGGTAAGACAAGAGCTTTTCAAAGAGGAGGAGGAAAGGAGGCTGTGGCAAGCCCTAAAAAATCTTGAAGGAGAAAAAGATCTTTTAAAACTTGCAAGCCTGAAAAAGCCCATTGATGAGTTCTTTGACAGGGTCTTAGTTATGGACCCCGATGAAAATATCAAAAGAAACAGGCTTGCATTGCTTTATAGAATAAAGAAGCTTTTTAACCGCTTCGCGGATTTTAGCAAAATAAACCTTTGAGGAGGTAAGGCATGAGGTATTTAGTTTGGCTGGATGAGGTGGGCATTGAAGACATAGCTTTGGTGGGCGGTAAAAATGCATCCCTTGGTGAAATGATAAAAAACCTATCCCCCCTTGGGGTGAACGTGCCCTATGGCTTTGTGGTAACATCGGGGGCCTATTATGAGTTTATAAGATACAACAAGCTTGAGGAGGAGATAAAAAAAGTTTTAAAAGGTCTTGACCCTAATAATGTGGAAGACCTTGCCAAGAGAGGACACCAAGTTAGAGAGCTTATAAAGGGCGGAGAGTTCCCAAAGGAAATAGAGGAAGGCGTAAAAGAATACTATCAAAAGCTATCGGAAAAGTACGGATCCTTTGCGGTAGATGTAGCCGTTAGGTCTTCTGCCACCGCCGAGGACCTTCCCCATGCCTCCTTTGCAGGACAGCAAGAGACCTATCTTAACATAGTGGGCGCAGAAAACGTGCTAACCGCAGTAAAAAATGGCTTTGCATCCCTATTTACCGACAGGGCTATATCCTACAGAGAATCTTTTGGCTTTGATCACTTTAAAGTGGGAATAGCCATTGGTGTGCAGAAGATGGTAAGGTCTGATATGGGTGCATCAGGTGTGATGTTTACCTTGGATACAGAATCGGGCTTTAAGGATGTGGTGGTTATAAACGCTTCTTATGGGCTTGGAGAGCTTTTGGTACAGGGAATGGTTACCCCCGACGAGTATATGGTCTTCAAACCCACCTTACAGGCCGAACACTCGGCAATAATAGAGAAAAAGCTTGGAAGAAAGGATAGGAAGATGGTCTATGGAATAGGGCAAGAAAGGGTAAAGATAGTGAACGTACCCTTGCAAGAGCAAAAGCACTTTGCTCTTTCCGATGAGGAGATCCTCCAGCTGGCAAGGTGGGGCATACTAATAGAAGATTACTATTCAAAAAGGAACGGAAGATGGATGCCCATGGACATAGAGTGGGCAAAGGATGGAGTATTGAACCAGCTTTTTATAGTCCAAGCAAGGCCAGAGACAGTACATTCAAGAAGACAGGAGAACATACTAAGAGTCTATAAGTTTATAGAAGACATAGAGGAGAGAGCCAAGAAAAGAATAGTCTACGGCATAGCCGTTGGCGATAAGATATCCCATGGTAGGGTAAGGGTGATCTATGACCTAAAGGATGCCCACCTTTTCCAAGAGGGTGAGATACTGGTTACCGACATAACAGACCCAGATTGGGAGCCCATAATGAAGAAGGCTTCTGGCATCATCACCAACCGTGGGGGAAGGACAGCCCACGCCGCCATAGTGGCAAGGGAGTTGGGCATACCCGCAATAGTGGGAACCCACAAAGCCACAGAGATACTAAAAACTGGCATGGAGATAACCCTTTCCTGCGCTGAGGGAGAAATAGGCTACGTTTATGAGGGGCTTGTGCCCTATGAGGTGCAAGAGATAAACCTTGAGAATCTACCAAAAACCCGCACAAAGATAATGATGAACGTGGGGAACCCAGAGTCAGCCTTTGTATATTCCTCCATACCCAACGACGGCGTAGGACTTGCCCGTGAGGAGTTCATAATAGCCAACTACATAAAGATACACCCCCTTGCTTTGATCCACTACGAAGAGCTAAAGGAACTTTACGAAAATCTAAGAAAACAAGGACTTATAGAGGATAGAGGTAATGTAAGTATGGCGGTAATATACAGGCATGCCAAGCCACCCCTTTCGGAAAAGTTGGCAAAGGGCAAAGACAAGAAGATCATAAACCTGCAAAAGATAATAGAGGATATAGAAAACCTAACCTTTGGTTACGAGGATAAAGCTCAGTATTTTGTCAAAAAGCTCTCCTATGGTATAGCCAAAATATCTTCAGCCTTTTATCCAAATCCTGTCATAGTAAGGTTTTCCGACTTTAAGTCTAACGAATACAAGGGGCTTATAGGTGGAGAGCTCTTTGAACCAGAAGAAGAAAATCCCATGCTGGGCTGGAGAGGTGCCTCAAGGTACTATTCGGAGGTTTATAAACAAGCCTTTGGGCTTGAATGCCAGGCTATTTTAAGGGTAAGGAACAAGATGGGCTTGACAAATACAAAGGTTATGGTGCCCTTCTGTAGAACACCGGAGGAGGGTGAAAGGGTGTTAAAGGTTATGGAGGAATACGGGCTAAGGAGGGGGGAAAACGGTCTTGAAGTTTATGTTATGGCGGAGCTTCCAAGCAATGTAATCCTTGCAGATAGGTTTGCAGAGATCTTTGATGGCTTTTCCATAGGCTCCAACGACCTTACCCAGCTTACCCTTGGTCTTGATAGAGACTCCGGGCTTGTTGCTCACCTTTACGATGAGAGGAACGAGGCCGTCAAAAGGTTTATAACCCATCTTATAAAAACGGCAAAGGAAAAGGGTAGAAAGGTAGGCATATGCGGTCAAGGACCCTCCGACTTTCCAGACTTTGCCGTCTTTTTGGTGGAGCAAGGAATAGACAGCATATCTCTAAACCCAGATTCTGTTTTAAAGACCATGCTGGTGATAGCGGAGGCGGAGAATAGAAGGAGGGAGATGGTAAAATGAAGCTTTCTTTGAAGCTACCATCTTTTAAGCTCCCTTCTGTTAAAAAGCCTACTTTTAAACTACCCTTCGGAAAGATATCAAAAACAGTCCTCGGCATGCAAATGACCGATAAGGTTATAAGGATGGTAGAGCTTGGAGGGGACAAAAAGCCCCTTTGGGAGCCGGTGGAGGTGATGATAGAAGGTAAAAGCAAAGAGGAGATCCTTGCGGAAATCGTAAAAAAAAATGGGCTAAGTGGTAAAAGCGTAAGCCTGTGCCTTCCTGCCAAAGATGGTCTAATAAAGCTTTACAAGTACCCTGCCACCATAAGCAAAAAAGACCTTTACGAAGCCGTAAACTGGTCTATAAAAAGGGAAAAAGCCTCAATAAAGGAAGAGCTCTACCATGATTATTTCATATTGGAACCAACAGGAGAAAACAAGCAATTCACTGTGATCCTTGCCCTCACACGTAAAGAAACTGTGGAAAGTATAAAAAATTTGCTTAGTAGAGTGGGCCTTAATCTTTACATACTTGATTACGAGGTTATTTCCCTTGTAAACTACGGTCTATATCATCAACTTCCTGTGCCCTTTTCTATCTTATACATAGACTATGACTATTCTATACTTACAACTTACTCAGTCAATAACATTACTTACCAAGAAATAATGTGGAATCTATTGGATTACCTTAAAAAAGAACACGAAGAATCCTTTGAGCACTTTGTTTTAGAAATAAGAAACATAACGATTCTTAACGACATTACCAGCTTATACATAGCCGGGCCTGCTCTTGCCTATGAAAACGCCATTATGAAATTAATGGAGAACATACCTGTATTGGGACTTCTTGACCTTGAAAATCTCAAGCCACAGTTCTTTATTCCTTATATCCTTAGCATAAGGGGGATGGAAGGATGATAAAGATAAACCTTGCTAAGGGGAAAAAGGAAAGAAAACAGATCCTTCCAAAGATTGAACTTAAAGACTTTAAACTCCAAAGCGTTTTCAAAGTTGGCAGCGAATACTATATAGGATTTTTAGCTTGGATAATTTTGGCGGGCATGCTGGGGTACTTATTTAAGGTAAGCAGAGACGTAGCTAACCTTAAAAAGGATCTGGAAAGGCTTGATCAGGAAAGACTAACTCTACAGGCGCAGGCTAAAAGATTTTTAGAGGAGAAAAAAAGCTTAGAGGACAGGATAGCATCAATAAAAAGACAGATAGAAGACATTGAAAAGAGTAAGGATATAATCGTAGGTTTGAAAAACTACTACCAGGTCTTTAACGCAAGCCTTGATTTTTATGCTTCCTATGTGCCAAAGGGCTCTTGGGTAAATACCTACCGGCAAACCTTGGATATAGACCAAGAGGTTGTTAAGACAGACATGGACATTAACTCCTTTGACTATCAAAGCATAGGCTCTTATGGAACAGATCTAAGTAAAAATTTACAAAAATTTATGCTCTCTCCCGTGGAAAGAAAATTAAACCCCAACGGCTTTGAGTACTACAGCGCAAGGCTTAACGCAGAAAAAAGTATAAGGGAGGAGAGATAAACATGGAAAGGCTGATCGCCCAGTTCAAGGCCTTACCGCTTTGGCAGAGGGCTTTTTTAATAGCGGTACTGCCCTTAATTTTATCTATCTATGTTTATATGATGCTTCTCTCTCCTGCACTTGACGAAAGGGATAAACTAAAAAAAGATGTGGAAGGTGTAAAGGTGGATATAGAAAGGATAAAGAGCAGCATTAACCCTAAGCTTATAGAAAGCTTAAAAAAACAACAAGAGGAGTTGGAAAGGGAGTACATAAGAAAATCTGCAGAGCTTAAAAACCTTGTGGGAGAAATTCCCACAGAAAAGGAAATAGGAAAGGTGATTAAAGATGTAGGTAGGATCGCCCAAAAAAGCAGAGTGATCATACTTAGTATGCAAATATCAAACCCAGAAAAGGTTCAGTATTATATGGAAGGTGAAAAGAACCTGGTAAAGGTATATAAACCACAGCAAACGCAAGCTCAACAACAAGCTCAACAAACACCTTCTCAGGTGATCACTCTTTTAAAAAGCGATGTAAGGCTTAGCATACTTGGAGATTACATATCTATAAAAAACTTCCTTGAAGCTCTAAAGGAGGAGGGTATAGTATCCTATCCAGTTGAGATAAATCTGTATAGTGATGGTCATAGAATAAAAGTTGATTTGACCTTACACACGCTTTTTAACGAGGAGGGTAGATTATGAAAAGGTTTATGTTGATGTTGCTTATTACCTTGGGAATCTCTTTCTCCCAAGACCCCTTCCAAAACCTTGAGAGTGCAGTGGGCTACATAATAATAGAAAAGCGTGGCAAGGTGGAAAACTACATAGTAGTGAAAGGAAAAGATGGCTCTGTAAAAACCATAAAGGTGGATAAAAACCCATCCCAGTTTCTCAAAAAGGAAGAGGGTAGAGGAGGAAGACAATGAGGAGGATGTTGGCGTTATTACTCCTAATTACTTCTTTGGTTTATTCCCAAACCATAAGGGAGATGAAGTTTGAAAATGTTAGCTTGGATGTGGTTTTGAAATCCTTGTCAGAAATATCGGGCATGAACGTAGTTTTTGATCCAGAAATTTCTGGAGAGCTTCAAAAACCTGTGAATATAGCCATATACAGACCCATGCCCGTGGGCGAAGCCATGAACATAATCCTAAAGACTTACAACCTTATAGCAGTGCCCGTGGATACAAGGACCTTTCGCATAACCAAGGCAGGCAGCACCACTATTAACTTGGCAGGTTTGGAAGACAGAGAATTCCAAGAGATAATAAGCTTTATCAAACCCCGCGTAAGCCCCTCCGCGGAGATAGTGGTAGATAAGACTCTAAGGACCATAACCATAAGGGATGAGGAGGCAAACATCAAAAGATTAGAGCCTATTTTGAGAGATTACAGAAGATTAGCCCAAACCTTGGTGCCAAGGGAAGAGATCCAAACAAGGGTTTTTTATCTTAGGATGATCAACCCTGATGAGGCGGAGAACAGGATAAAGCCCCATATTACACAAGATACCCTTATAACGAAGGCATACGACTTTAACGCCTTGGTTATAAGGGATACGGTAAAAAAACTGTCTCAGTATGAGGAAATATTAAGACCTTTCCTTATCAGCACACCCACAGAAAGAAGGCCTGTGACCAAGATCTTTTACCTAAAATACATCACGCCGGAGGAGTTTATAAGGCTTATAGAGCCCTATAGGTCAGAAGCCAGCTTAATATTGAGCGGGGGAGCAGAAAGGGTGCAACAACAAACACAAGAACCGACTCAACAACAAACACAGCCACCAACTCAACAACAGATCGCCACCGCCACAACACCAACACCCATACTCAGAGACTTCAACGCAGTTATGCTAACAGACTATCCTGATGTTATTCAAAGGATAAAGGAAGTTTTCAAAGACTACATAAGCGATGCGCCCGTTAGGATAGCCATAGAGGCACGCATATTGGAGATATCCACGGAAAGCCTAAGGGAGCTTGGTATTAACTGGAACCTTTCTCTCTCCCAGTCTACTGTGCCCGAGTTTTGGAATGCTGGAGCGGGTCAAAGCTTGGGTATTAACGCTGCACCAAGTCTTTTACCAGGCCTTAGCACCTCACCCGGCAGCGTGCTGGTCTTTACCTACCAAAAAGGTCTTTTAAACGCCTTGAATTTAAGAATATCCGCCCTTGAAAGTATAAACAAGGCAAAAAGCTTGGCTAAGCCTATGGTGATAGCCATAAACGGGCAAAAGGCTACTATAAGGCAAGGTGTTCAAATTCCTTATGTTACAGTTGATCCACAAAGAGGTGCAACAACTGCCTTTAAAGACGTAGTCCTGCAGCTTGATGTGACTCCCATAGTATCCCCAGACGGGCGCATTCTCATGGACTTGCAATTAAAGAGAGATACGGTGGGCCTTCAAACACCCCAAGGTCCTGCCTTAAACACAAAGGAGGTAAAGACCAAGGTGATAGTAGAAAACGGGCAGATTTTGGTGCTTGGCGGCATAATAGACTCCCAAGAGTCCAAAACGGACGAGGGAATTCCCGGTCTTATAAGGGTGCCTCTTCTTAAATACCTCTTTGGGCAAGAGAGACTTCAACAAAGCGACAGAGAGCTTCTTATCTTTATAACCCCTACTTTGATATCCCAATGATAAAGGTTTTGATAAAAGGGATAAAAGAGGACAGCGCGGATAAGGTTTTTGAAGTCCTAACCAATGCGGGCATAAGCCCCACACCTCTTTATAAGAGTCTTTCTCAGGGTTTGGAGGAGACAACGGTGGAGTGTAGAAAAGAGCAATTCTTGGAACTAAAAAACTCTCTCCTTGGTGTTTGCCAAGTTATACCCTTGGAGGAAAAAACCACCAATATCCCAGCCCTTGCCCTGCTTTCCTTGTTTTTGGATAACCTGCTTGTTTTTTATCTTATAAAGCTTTCCATATACTCGGAGGACTTTAGAAGTCTTATAAGGTATATGATGTCTGTAAAGGCTCAAGAGTATTTCCAAGCTTTGCTCTCTTTGGCTTTTATAGTGGGGTACTATTATGCCTTTATAACCACAAAGGGCGCACCACCCATAGCAAAACATCTACAGATTGAATACCAAAAAGATAAAGGCTTGATAACCCTTACCTATAGCCTGCCCCTAATAGGGCTTTACCTAATATCCAGCGGCTTGCCCTTTGGTAAGCTTTTGGGCTTGGCTATGATATCCCTCAGCGTGGGCTTTATAGCCTACGCCAACGTGAAATTTTCGTGAAGGACTCGGAGCGTTTCAAAAACAGCCCTCTCATAGGCTACCACCCCCTGAAGCGGGAGCTAATGCCCATATAATACCCTCTCAGGGGAGAGTGCCGTCAGCACCACTACCTTAAGAACTTGCCAAGGATAAGCATATCTATAAGCAGATGACCATCTTCTCATAAGGTCTTTTAGTAGGGCTAAGTTTTTGTTGCTAAGTAAGATGAGTTTAGAGCAGATGGTTATTTTGCCTATCTTTTATGATTTTAGCATAGGGGTATACTTAAGATTTTTGACACAGCCTCAACCCTTTCTTACCCTTTGTAGTAAGTTGTGGGCAAGCCTTATGGGTTCTGGTATGCGGTAAAGAGAGGTTTTCAAGACAAGCTCTATTGAAGTTTTAAGGCTTATAAGATGCCCAACAGATACATAAACAGGTTCCACCTTGTCCTTTGTCCTTACTACAGCACCTACTATATTGCCCTTGTAGGTAAGGTAAGAAAAGCTTCCCCTTTTCTCTCCAAGGTCTTTATAATAGCCAAAGAGTTTCCTTTTCGCCACTCCAACCGTTGGAGAGTTTGTTTCCACACCAAAGTGGGAAGCTATACCACACCCCCTTGGATGGGCTACTCCCTGCCCGTCTATAAAAAATACATGGGGCTTTATCTCCGCCTCTTGGTAAAGCTTAAGCATAAGGGGAAGCTCTCTGAAAGCCAAAAAGGTGGGTATATAGGGAAAATCAACTATACCCTCTATAGTCTTTTGATACACAAGCCTTAAATCAGGGAGCCTAACTATTACAAGACAGGCCCAGGCTTTGGTAGGGTTTTCCTCCATCTTTTCAAAGGTTAGGTCAATACCACCAATAAGTTCCACCCTCTGAAAACCATCCCTTTGAATTACTCTCTTGGCACACTCTTTCTGTATTTCTTTTAACCTTTCAAGGTCTTCCATAATAAAAAAATACGCTGGGTGATAAATTCCTTAAAGTTGTTGCTTGGAGGGTAGGTTTGGGTTTAAGATATTAGTTCTATGAAAGACCTAAAAATAAACCTTGTTCTTTTGCTTTTCTTGATAGCTTTATCGGTGGCTGTTGTCTTCTTTAAGCCTATAAACCTTGGGCTTGACCTTAAGGGTGGCATATCCATGGTGATACAACCCAACATGGATTATAGCCTTGAGCAGGAGTATGAAAGATATTCAAGGGATATAGAAGCAAAGCTTAGGGGGGAAAGGATAAGGATTTTGAATGTCTTGCCCCAAAAGGATGGCATAAAAATTGAGATTTTGGAAGAAGGGGACTACGCAAAGCTATCCAATATTTTAGAAAAGGATTTTCCAAGGTTTACTGTTGCCAAAAGGGAAAAGGGCGAAGTAATTGTAAGGTTTAAGGATATGGAGGTGGAGCAGCTAAAAAGTGGCATTCTTACACAGACCATAGAAGTACTAAGAAAGAGGGTAGACGAGCTTGGTGTGGTGCAACCTGTTATAACTCGCATAGGCTCCGATAGGATACTTATAGAACTGCCAGGCGTTTTGGATGTTCAAAGGGCTAAATCCATAGTGGGAAGGACTGCCCTTTTGGAGTTTAAGTTGGTGGTAGATAGTGGACCAACAGAGGCACTAAGGGAAAAACTTACAAAGGATTATGAGATCCTCCCCGGTCAGGAAGGAGAGTGGTTTTTGTTGGAGAAGCTACCCGTCATAACGGGAGCAGATCTGAAAACTGCCTACACCACAACGGACGAGTTTGGCATGCCTGCGGTTGCCTTTGAGCTTACAGACAAGGGATCAAAAGCCTTTGCGGAGGCAACGGAAAAAAACATAGGCAGAAGGCTTGCCATAGTGCTTGATAAAAGGGTTATCTCTGCTCCAGTTATAAGGAGTAGGATAAGCGATAGGGGACAGATAAGCGGAAACTTTAATGCGGAAGAGGCAAAGGAGCTTGCCATAGTCCTAAGGGCTGGAGCCTTGCCCACAAAGGTGGATTTCTTGCAGGAAACGGTGGTGGGTCCTTCCCTTGGTAAAGATGCCATAGACAAAGGTATAAAGGCTGGCATATTGGGCTTTGTCCTTTTGGTACTTTTGCTGTTGCTTAGGTACAAATGGGCTGGTATGACTGCCACCCTTTCTATACTTTTAAACGCCCTTATGTTGTGGGCTGGCTTGGTGCTTCTTGGTGGCACTCTGACCCTGCCAGGAATAGCGGGCATAATCCTAAACATGGGCATAGCGGTAGATTCCAACGTGCTTATCTTTGAAAGGGTAAAGGAAGAGTTAAGGATTTCAAACAGTCCAAGAAAGGCAATAGAGCTTGGTTATAAAAGGGTTCTCAGTGCTGTCTGGGACACCCACATAACCTTGCTTGTGGCTGCCCTTATCCTTTTCCAGTTTGGGAGCGGGCCTGTGAAGGGCTTTGCCACAACCCTTACCATAGGAACCATAGCTTCTTTTATCTCCAACGTCTATTTTGCAAAGGTTTTACTTGAGTTATTGTATAAGTTAAGGATCTTTAAGGTTTAGAGATATAGGCTAAAGCTTTCACCTTTAACATTTTCTACTTCTTTGCTGGTGTAGTTTGGAGCTGTTTTATACTTTTCATCCCTTTTTCCACCGTTTTTATTATCAGAGCTGTATAAAAGGTTGCCGTTAAGCTTAAAAGTTTCCATATTAAAGCCCAAGCTTTGAAGAGATTGGACAAGCTTCTGTACTTCATATCCAGTTGGCGATATGTATTTATCTTCATTGAGAATTATATTTAACCTAAGTCTATCACCGAGAAAGTTAAATTTAAGCTTTATATCTTCAATATCTACTTTTAAGGCTTTGGGCTCATAATTCTTGACAAAAGTTTGTTTTTCAACAGATTCTGTTTTTGTTATTTCCTGTTTTACTTCTTGATTTTCTTCTTTTTGCAGGGGCTTATTGTAGATTAACCCTTCAAACTTATCTTCCTGTGAAACATCTTCACCCTTTTCTTTCACAAACACTTTTAAACTTTCTTCTTCACTTTTGGCTTTAAAGGAACCATTACCTGTATTTTCAAAAGATTGGTTTTCACGATGCACTTCTAAAATGTATTCAATTTTTTGATTGTTTTCTTTAAAAGAAAGACCATTTTTATCCTGCTCATTTTCACTGAATTGCTTTAAGGATGTATTTTTATTAAGGCTAAGGTTTTCAACCACGTTATTATTCATGTTTTTAAGAGATGGGTTGTCAATGTTAATATCCTTTTGAGGCCCTCTCTGTATAGGAATAACAGGATCTTTTATATCCGAGAACACACCACCGCTAAGAAAGTCAACCTCTGAACTATTTTTCTCTATAAAAGCAGT
>CALIUI010000004.1 GCA_938048815.1 uncultured Aquificaceae bacterium
GGTGCATAAATTTTCAAAAGGGCTACAATCAATAACTTAAACGAGGTAGATTTTTCCAGCTTATAAGCTTGCCAATTGACTTATAAGATAGGAATATCAAGGGTTTCCCCGAAGTTCCTTTAACGGATTTATTCACCAATGCCAACTGTTTCTATAAGGGAATTTTTCACTCGGTGTGTAATTAGAATATATTATTTTCCTATGCTAAGGGAAGGGTGGATAATTTTTGCCTTTGTAGTAATCTTAAGTGCTATTATACTACCAATCCCTGCCTTTATATTGGACCTTCTCTTGGCTCTTAGTATCACTTTTTCTATGACTGTCCTTATACTTTCCACCTTTGTAAAGGAACCTCTTGAACTTTCTGCCTTTCCCAGTATACTACTTTTGGGAACCCTTCTAAGGCTCTCTTTAAACATCGCCGCCGCAAGGAGAATCCTCCTCTACGGACACGAAGGAACCAGCGCTGCAGGACACATTATAGAGGGTTTTGGCACCTTTGTGGTAGGTGGTGATGTGGTAGTTGGTTTAATAGTCTTCCTTATTTTCATAGTTATAAACTTTATAGTTATAACAAGGGGTGCAGAAAGAATTTCGGAAGTGGCAGCACGCTTTACCTTGGACGCTATGCCTGGAAAGCAGATGAGCATAGATGCAGACCTCAACGCCGGGCTCATAACAGAAGAGGAGGCAAAGAGAAAAAGGGCTCAACTTGAACAAGAATCTGCTTTTTATGGTGCTATGGATGGTGCCAGTAAGTTTATAAGGGGTGATGCTATAGCGGCGCTTATTATACTCTTTTTAAGCCTCGTGGGTGGTTTAATCGTAGGTTTGGTCTTTAAGGGTTTGGGTTTCTCCGAAGCTATAAAAACTTACTCTTTGCTTACAGTAGGTGAAGGTCTTGCCAGTCAGATACCAGCCCTTGTGCTTTCCACCTCTGCTGGCGTTGTGATCACAAAGTCCTCCTCAAAGGGAGAGTTGGGAAAGGTACTGTTTGCAGAATTTTCTAAGGAGCCTAAGGTCTTCCTTTATTCCTCTTCCCTTCTACTTTTTATAGCCCTTATACCGGGATTTCCCAAGGTACCCTTCTTTTTGATGGCGGGCATATTGGGTGGATTATACTACCTTTTTAATAAAACTCTTAAAGAGGAGGAGTTAAAAAAGCTAGAGGAGATTATAAAAGAACAAAAAAAACCACCTTCTGAAAAGAAGGAGGAGGAACTTTTTACGCAACCTGAACCCATAGCCCTCGAAATAGGCTATGGTCTCATTCCATACGTGGATGATACTCAAGGCGGAGACATACCCGATAGAATAAAGACCGTAAGAAAACAGTTGGCAAAGGACTATGGAATGATCATCCCCTTGGTTCATATAAGGGATAACCTCCGCCTAAAACCCTATCAATACAGAATACTTATAAAAGGTATGGAAGTGGATACCTACGAGGTAGTTCCTGGGGCTTGGTTGGCTATAGATTTAGGTGGTGCACGAGTGCCCTTAGAGGGTACAGAAACAAAGGACCCCTCCTTTAAGTTAAAAGCCTATTGGATAAGGGAAGAACTAAAGGATAAAGCTCAGAAGCTTGGCTATATGGTGGTGGATACCTCCACGGTGATCGTGACCCATATAAGCGAGGTGATAAAGAAAAACCTCTACGAAATACTGGGAAGGTCGGAGGTGTTGGAATTGGTGGAAAGCCTATCAAAAAAATATCCAAAGGCGGTTCAAGGACTTGTTCCAGATATAGTGCCCATTTCCATAATACATAGAGTACTTCAAAACCTTTTGAAGGAAAGTATCCCCATAAACGACCTTCTAACCATATTAGAAACATTGGCGGATTATATAGAACAGGTAAAAGACCCAGAGCTTCTTACCGAGTTCGTACGCCAAAGGCTCGCCAAAAAAATAACACGGATGTATACCACCGATGGCATCTTGTATGCCATGGTATTATCTCCAAAGCTTGAAGCAAAATTGACCGCATACCTTCAAGAGGGGAAGGAAGAGGAATTTTTAGACCTTCTTGTAAACAAGGTTTATCCCAAACTTTCCCAAGAGATCACAAAGTTTAACCAATACCAAGCTCTGCCCCTTGTTATAACCTCAGGAAGTATAAGAAGACATGTAAGAAAAGTGCTTGAAAACTATATACCAAACTTAACAGTGCTGTCTTATAATGAACTTGACAGACAGGTGAATCTAAAAGTCATAGGTGTAATAGATGAAGATTAAAAAGCTAATAGTGGATTCCCTTCAGGAGGCTGTGGAGGAAGTGAGGGCTCTCTATGGTTCAGAAGCCATTATTCTGTCCACAAGGGTTGTAAAAAGGAATATAGTTCCTTTTCTACCCTTTCCAAAGAGCTCCAAGCTGGAGATAACCGTAGGCATACCCGACAGGGAGGATTTTACCACGGAGTTTAAAAAGGAAGAAACCCTTTATCAAGAGATCAGCAATCTTAAGGAGAATCTCAAAGAAGTTATGGAGATTGTAAAGAGACAAAGGGTGGAGAAAGAAGAAGTCAGCAAAGAAGATTTAGAATCAGAATTTTCTATAAGAGCCCTCTACCTTATGAATAAACTTATAAACAAAGGGGTTGCAAAGGAGATAGCTCAAAAAATAGTGGAATCCTCCTGCGGCTATGACTTTGAACTTAAGAGGCTTGACCTTAAGGGGGAAAACATAGAGGCTCTTATAGAGGGCTTTAGCAAAGGTATAAGGATCGTGGAAAACTTCCCAGAGGAAGGCTTTGTTATTGTGGCACTTCTTGGACCAACGGGAGTTGGCAAAACAACAACCATAGCAAAATTGGCTTATATGCTCAAAAGACAAGGCAAAAGGGTGGGGCTTATAACCATAGACAGCTATAGGGTAGGGGCGGTGGAGCAGCTAAGGACCTATGCCAATATAATGGAGCTTCCCTTTAGGGTTGCAGATACTCCCCTTAAGTTGAGGGAATGTGTGGGAGAGTTATCCTTTCTTGACTTGGTTCTTGTGGACACGGGAGGCAGGAATCAATACGACGAAATAAGGGTAAAGGAACTTTCCCACTTCTTTACTAAATTACCCACCCTAAGGACATACATAGCCCTTGGTGCAAATACGGAAGAGAGAGTACAGTACGAGGTGATAAAGAGCTTTGGCTCCGTGGCGGACCCTTCTGGCCTTGTATTTACCAAGTTGGATGAAACAAACTACTTTGGGACTGCCATAAACGTAGCTTACAGGACTCAACTTCCCATACTCTGCTTTACTACGGGGCAAAGGGTACCAGAGGATATTGTTATGGCGAACTACGAGTATTTAGCTAAGATATTTTTAGAGGTGGTATGATGGAAACTCAGGCTTTACACCTTCTTAAGGTTGAGGGAAAGGAAGAAAGGACAGGTTATATAGCGGTTGCCAGCGGTAAAGGAGGAGTAGGTAAAACCTTAATATCTATAAATACCGGAAGGATAATAAGCAGGAATGGTAAAAAGGCGCTAATAATCGACGGGGATTTAGGGCTTAGTAATGTGCATATCATGCTTGGAATAACTCCGGCAAAAAACCTTTATCACTTTTTTATGGGGGAGGCATCCCTTGAAGATATAGTGGTGCCCATTGAAGATGGCCTTGCCTTCATATCCAGTGGTAGCGGGGTAAAAGAGTTGGTGAATATGCCCCCAACCCAACTTAGAAATTTTATTTACAGATTACAAGAGTACGCAGAAAAGAACTATCATTGGGTTATTTTTGATACCCCTCCAGGCATACATTCCGATACCACCGCCTTGGTATCCTCCAGCAACATACCTCTTATCGTAACCACACCAGAGCCTACTGCCATAGCAGATGCCTATGGCCTTATAAAGGTGCTAAACCGGGAGGAAAAGGTTAAAGAGTTTTACCTGCTTGTGAATAAAGTACAAAGCTATGAAGAGGGTATGAAGGTTTTTGAAAGCATAAGGGTGGTTTGTGAAAAGTTTACCTCTGCCGATGTAAAGTACTTGGGAAGCGTAAGGTTTATTCCAAAAATGATAAGGAACATAGTAAATCAGAATCCCTTTGAGGAAAGCTTCATAAAAGACCTTACCAATGCCCTATCAAAGTTGCCCTTGGATATTAAGCCACATCCCCATAGCTTTTGGGAAAGGCTATTATCAAAGATTAGGAGAGGCCCATGAAATTAGGAATCATTGGATACGGTAATATGGGAGAAAGCTTCGCAAAGGCTCTTAAAAAGCATGCACAGATAGTCATCTACGATGTAAGCCAAAACAAAAGGGAAAAGGCTTTGCAAGAGGGCTTTGGTACAGCAAAGGATATGGGTTTTCTATTAGAAAGTTCCCAATGGCTTCTCCTTGCAGTAAAGCCAAAGGATGTGGCAGAAGTGCTAACAAAACTAAAAGACAACTTAGAGGATAGAATACTCATAAGCTTGGTTGCGGGTCTTAGCCTTTCAAAGATTGAGGAAATGTGCGAAAGTTCAAGGGTCATAAGGCTTATGCCCAATATAAACGCCCTTGTGGGCAAGGCTACCATAGCCCTTGCCTTTGGAAAAGGGATAAAGGAAGAGGAAAGAAAGACCTTTAAAGAGCTCTTTAGCAATTGTGGTAGTCTTTATGAGTTGGAAGAACCCCTCTTTGATGTTTTTACCGCTTTGGCGGGTTCTGGCCCTGCCTTTGCCTTTAAGTTTATCCATGCCCTTGCCCTTGGCGGTGTAAGGGAAGGCCTATCCTACGAGTTGGCCAAATCCATAGCCATAGATATGCTTTTGGGCTCCTGTTATCTTTTGAAGGAAAAGGGAGGAAATCCAGAAGAATGGGTGTTAAAGGTTGCCTCCCCCGGCGGTACAACTATAGAGGGCATAAAAGTACTTGAAGAGAAGAGCTTTTCGGGCATAGTTATGGAGTGTATTTCAAAGACTTCCGAGAAGTCTAAAAAACTTCTATGATCTTTACTATTAAAAAGGGGAAGGCAAGGCTTGTGTTAAAAAGGTGGGAAGGGGACGAAGTTTTAACCTTAAAACAGATACATTCCTCCAAGGTCTATCTTGTAAAAAAGCCTTTTGTTGGTAGCGAAGGTGACGGTCTTATAACGCAGGAAAAAGGTTTAAAAATAGGTATCAGGACGGCGGACTGTGTACCTTTGGCTTTCCTTGGAAATAAAACGGTGGCGGTAGTGCATGCAGGATGGCGAGGGTTGAAGGAGGGTATAGTAGAAAAAACCTTGGAAATGCTCCAGTCCTTGGAACCTTTGGAAAACTTCCTTGTTTTTATAGGTCCTTCCGCCAAGGCATGCTGTTATGAAGTGGGTGAAGAATTCAAAGAGTCCTTTAAAAGCCTATATTATAGGAATAAAAGCTTCTACATGGATACCCAGGAGGAGGCAATGCAAAGGCTTATCAAAGGAGGAATAAAACACCTTTACCTATACAGGGCCTGCACCATCTGCCATCACAGTTTGCCATCCCACAGGAGAGATAAAACCTCAGAAAGACTTTTAACCTATGCAGAACTAATTCCTTGAATGTATAATTTAATAACTAAGGAGGTAAAGATGCATCCACCTATATCCCTTATATGGTTTTTCTTGACGGCGGGAGTTTCCATAGGGCTTTTTAACTTTGTTTATTTTATGGAGCTATTGACCCTTTTTGGCAAAAACACAGCTATGCCCCGGGATGCTGTTCTGTTATCTTTGGCGATCTCCTTAGTACTCATAGGGCTTGGCGCCATAGGGGCGAGCTTTCACCTTGGGCACAAATTTAGGGCGTGGAAAGCCATAAGACGCTTTCGTACTTCTTGGCTTTCCCGAGAGGCTGTCTTTAGTGGAGCTTACGGCTTTGTGCTTTTACTTTATGCCCTTAGCTACTACTTTAATGCTTCGGCGGCTTTTCAACATATCCTTGGAATAACGGCCCTTATACTGGGCTGGCTTTCTGGCTTTTCCACCGCCATGATATACGCAAGCAACAAGTTTGTGCTGGAGTGGAACAGCTCTTTAACGGTCCTTTATTACATAAACATGTATCTTATGCTTGGATCCTCTGCCTTTTTGGCACTTACTTACCACTACAAGCCCGGATTTATACCTACTTATATATTCCTTACCACCCTCTTTGTATCCCTTGGGCTGGCTTTTAGGTTAGCCTTTAACATAAGGCAGCTTATGATACCAAGGCCTACCATAAACGAAGCTCTGAACCTGCCCCACAACAGAAACATTAGAGTTTTGGATACGGGCACAACCACAAACAATTACTGCACCACGGAGTTTTACTACAAGAGGGGCAAGGATATTTTGGGTTCTGTAATTCCCATGGCTTACCTTCTCACCTTTGTGCTCCCCTTCTTCTTGCTTATCTACTCTTGGATAACTGGCAATTATAACTACGCCTTTTATGCCATAACCTTCGCAAGCCTTGTGGTGGGTAGCTTCCTTGAAAGGTGGTGTTTTTTTGTAGAAGGAAACCACGTGCAAAGCCTTTTCTACCGCTTGTACCCAGAGGAAGGCTATACCTTAAGAAAGGGCTATATGGAAAGAAAAAGGACGGTTATAAGACTTCAATAGTCGCGAAGGATGAACTTAATTAGCGGCAAGGTGGGGACGCACTTCCATTAAAGGGAATCTTTCATTCGGCTTTCGTTTTACAATGATTTACCTACAATACGCTGAGTGAGAAATTAGGTATCATCAAACTTTCGCATACACAAGCACACAAATCAAAGCCTTACACCACCTGTTACCCACCATACCCTGCCCTTTAATCTCAGTATCTTCTGTGTCCTTGCCCTATTTACATTTGTTAGTTTGGGCTTTCTGCTTGCTTGGGGCTTTGGCACTTCTAAGAAGGGCCTTGGAGCATTTGCCTGTAGATGGACATGTAATGTGGTAAAATATCCACTTTTTATTGATGGGCTTGTGTCTGAGCTTTTTTGAATTTCTCACTCGGCGTATATTACAATAATTTACCTACAATGAGGGTTGTTTTACAAAGGGTGAAAGAGTCAAGGGTATATGTAGATGGTAGAGAGGTGGCAAGCATAGGCATAGGGCTTAACATTCTCTTAGGCGTTGGGATTGGGGATAGTGAGGAGGATGTATCCAAGCTTGTGGAAAAGATAGTCCATCTTCGCATCTTTGAGGATGAATCTGGAAAGTTTAACCTTTCCCTTTTGGATGTAAAGGGCTCTGCCTTGGTGGTATCCCAGTTTACCCTTTATGCCAACACAAAAAAGGGAAGGAGACCAAGCTTTGAGTTGGCGGAAAAGCCAGAGAGGGCAAAGGAACTTTATGAGCTTTTTGTAAAGAAGATGTCTGAATACGTACCCACCCAGAAGGGTATCTTTGGTGCCCTGATGCAGGTTTATATACTAAACTGGGGACCTGTGACCATAATCCTTGATAGCAAAGAGCTTTAAAGTTCTATCTCCACAAGCATGCTAAAGGGCACACCAATACCACTTAAAAAGAGATAGCCGGGCTTTAAAGTGGGTATGAGCCTAAGTTGGTCTTCTTGGGGGTATTCAAAAAACTGGGAAACAGCCTCTATATCCCTCTGGGTAATAAGCCTAAAAAGGGCTTGGGTGTTTAACTGGGATAAAACATACTTGCTAAGGTTGGCAGGCCTTTGGGATACAGCCAAAAGACCAAGGGAGAACTTCCTTCCCTCCAAGGCTATCTTTTTGGTCATGTTTATGGCAAGGTTTTCCCTTCCCGTGGGTATTTCTGTGGCGCCCCTTTCGGGAGCAAAGTTGTGGGCTTCTTCCAACACTACAAGCCTTCTTTCTGGCTTTTGCTTTGCCATAGAAAAGACCTCTCTAAGCAAAAGGCCTACCAAATTGAGCCTTGTGGATATATTTACCACATCCCTTAGGTCAAAGATGACTATCTCCTTTTCTGAAGATAGGGCTTCCTCCAAAAGCTTAAATACCTGCGGTTGGTTTTCCAAAGACTCTTCTCCAAGCTCTTTGGTAAGCATAAAAATAAGGTCGTGAATATCCCTTCTTAGGCCACCTTTGGCACTTTCCAAAAGTAATTCCTTTAAAGGCCTTTCCCTATAGCTTGATAGGCTTAGGCTTGCCCTTAGATGGCTTCTCATCTGTGCCAAAAAGGTCTTTTCTTCTTCACTCTTTTCCTGAAGCACAAAGCCGTAATCTCTAAAAAGCTCCTTTATATCTTCCACCCATAGGGGAAGTAAGGTGTAGGGGATCTTAACAGAATGTGCCCTTTCTAATCTAAGCTTTTGAGAATACTCACCAAAGAGGTCAAAGACAAACACTTTGGTACTGCCAGATGGCATATTCTCCAAAAGCCTTACTACAAAGGTGGTCTTGCCAGACCCT
Source organism: uncultured Aquificaceae bacterium (assembly GCA_938048815.1). Classification (GTDB taxonomy): domain Bacteria; phylum Aquificota; class Aquificia; order Aquificales; family Aquificaceae; genus Pampinifervens. The sequence goes on from CALIUI010000004.1 coordinate 8,335, forward strand.
GTTGTCCCAAGTATAGCCATATGCATGGAGGTAAGCTTTGCCATATCCACAAAGACATCTACACCCTTTCCCACAAGCCTTCCAACCCTAACGGGTATATCCATAGAGTAGCCAGACAGGTTAGTCTTCATAATCTTCTGAAGGTCTTCGTCTTCACTTTTTACCCCAATAAGTTGATCTCCCAAGTTTAGACCCTTTAAAGGGGTTCCAAAGTAGCCCTCCCTTTCCCTTCTCAACTCAAGAAGCACCTTTACCTTACCCATATAGTTTGCCTTTGAAAGAAAAGTTCTTAAATAAGCCAAAGCCCACCCTTTGCTTTTGGAAAGATCTTCCGAAAGATTTACGGAGCTTTGACTATAAATCCTTGTAAGCTTACACAAAAGTTTGTAATCCTCTTTCTTAACCCATAAAAAGGATTGTTCTGGAAGACTCTCAAGAAGTAAAACTGTGGCCTCTGTGGAGGACTCCACAGAAACAACCACCGCAAACACATCCCTAAGGAGTTTTACCGATTGCCTTTTGTACTCTTCAAAAAGATCTACTATTCCCTTTACCTCTTCCCCTTCAAGGAAAACAATCGCCTCAAGGTTCCCCTCCTCCCTCATACCGGCACCTGTAAGATTGGCAGAGCCCACAAGGGCAAAGGAATCATCCACTATTATCACCTTTGCATGTAGCCTATCGCTTAAATACACATCAGCTTCATATCTCTCCAAGGCTCTAAAGGTACCCTCACCCGTTATGCTAAGGTCTTTTAACTCCTGCACCCTCAGTATGACTTCAACCTTTACATCCTTTGGCAAAGCCTCCAGAAGCTTCTCCAGAAGGCATAGGTCTATCCACGGAGAGGCTATCTTTAGACTTTTCTTTGCTCTTGATACCTTATCCCTTAAGACCTCAAAAAATTCTTTCATTTTGAAATTCTACCCAATTTTTGAAAACCCTTTTTAGTTCCCCTACCCTCTTCTTGAGGTCTTCTAAGGCGCCCTTGTTGTCTATTATAAAGTGGGCGTATTTTAGTTTTTCTTCGGGTGGCATCTGCCTTTTCCACCTTCTTTCAAAATCCTCTAAGCTATAGCCTGCCTTTATGGCTCTTTCTTTGCATATTTCATAAGGAGCATAAACCACCACTAAGGCATGATAATTTTTGTAAGTACCCTTTTCTATGAGAAGGCTTGCCTCCACAATCGCTATACTCTTGGGTGGAAGCTTCTTAAACTCCTCTTCTAACCTTTTATAGAGGGCTTGGTGGGTGATGCTTTCCAAAAGTTTTAGCTTTTCCTCCTTGTTAAACACAAGATCTGCCAGCTTTTTTCTGTCTATGTTTCCTTTGTCATCCAATATCCCCCTTCCAAAGGTTTCTATCACCTTATTGTACACTTCTCCCCTTTCCTCGTAGAAATTTCTTATTATCTTGTCTGCGTCAAAGAGGTATATGCCCTTTTCCTCAAAAAGCTTTCCTGCTGTGGATTTGCCAGAGCCAAGATTACCAGTAAGGGCTATTTTTAACATTGGGAATATTTTAATCCACAAGGAGGTTATCCATGAAAAGGCTTTTTTTAGTTTTTTTATTGATGGGCTTTGCCTTCTCCTTGGAGGGCGAGATGATCTTTAAAAACTCCTGCATAAGATGTCATACAGAAAAGGATAAAAAGCCCCTTAGCTATCTAAAGGTAAAGTACAAGGATAAGCCCGAGGAAATAAAAGAGCTTGCCAAAAGATGCCCTTGGGGAAAGGGGCTTTCTGATATGGAGATAGAGCTGGTAAGTAAGTGAATCTCTGGAAACAAGGATAAGTAAAACAACCATCTGCTCTAAACTTATGGAAGGTAAAAGCTTAAGTGATATAAGCAAGGCGCTCCGAACCTTTTTGGTCTTAACTCAAGATACTCATACTCTGCTGTCATAAAAGCCCAAACCTTACTCTCTGCTGTCAAAGAAAAAGGCGAAAATCCCAAAAAGGTCATCTTTGGCGGTAGAGCTTTATTTGAGAAACTAAAGAAAAGACACGTTAACGGAGAACCTTACAGAAAGCTACGTAATGGCATACAGGTTATAGAGATAAATCCATCTCACACATCCACACGTAGGTATGTTAAAATATTCACCCCAATACATGCTAACAAAGGATGTGGCTTCTGCTTATGTGATGGCCCGTAGGGGCTTAGGGTTAAAGGAGAAAGTTCCTATGGTTTATAGGGATTTACTAAACAGACTGCAGAATAATCTGTATGGAACAAGCGGGGGTATCCCTAATCCTTGGCAAGTTCTTAAGGTAGTGATGCTGACGGCACTCTCATCTGTTCAGGGTTTGTGGGAAGGCCCTGTATGGGCATTAGCTCCTGCTGCAGGGAGCGGGGGCGGTAGTCCTGTAAGAGGACTATTTTTGAAACACCCTGAAATATTCCCATGATTACCCCTTACGAAGAAGCCCTTGAGCTTGTCCTAAGAGAAACAGAAACCCTCCCAAAGGAAAAGGTTCAACTTTGGGATGCCCTTGGTAGGGTTTTGGCACAGAAAGTTTTTGCAGATAGAGATAGCCCAGCCTTTGACAACTCCGCCATGGATGGTTACGGTGTTAGGGCGGAGGATTTGGAAACTTTGCCCGCAAGGCTTAAGGTATTGGGAGAAGTAGCTGCAGGGGGCTATTGGCAGGGAACTTTGGAAAGGGGATATGCCATAAAGATCTTCACGGGCGCTCCTATACCCAAGGGTGTGGACGCGGTGGTGCCCGTGGAGTTTGTAAAGGCAGAAGGAGATGAGATAATCATTGAAAAAGCCTTTAAGAAGGGAGCTAACATAAGGCTTAAAGGTGAAGAGGTAAAGGCAGGGGAGCTTTTACTTAAACCTGGTACCAAGCTAAGGGGCTATGAAATAGGGATCCTTGCCTTTGCCAACAAGGTCTTTGTAGAGGTTTATCAAAGACCACGCATAGCTATCCTTTCCACAGGTGATGAGATAAGGGAACCGGGCGAGCCCATAGAAAAGCCTTCTCAAATAAGAAGTAGTAATAACCACCTTATCTACGCAAGGTCTTTGGAAGAGGGATGTCAAGTTTACCAGCTTGGTATATTACCCGACAGGGAAGAAGCTATAAGGGAAGCACTAAAGGGAATAGAAGATTACCACATCTTTATCACCACGGGTGGAGTATCGGCGGGGGACAAGGACCTTGTCCAAATGCTTGTAAAGGAAATGGGCTTTGAGGTGATCTTCCACAAGCTTAGGATAAAACCCGCCAAGCCTGTACTCTTTGCAAAAAAAGGTAAAAGTTTGTTCTTTGGTTTGCCAGGCAATCCCGTATCTTGTGCCCTTGCCTTTGACCTTTTTGTAAAGCCAGCTATTGTGAAGATGCAAGGTAGAGAAGACCACAAGCCACCGGTGTATAGGGCGGGGCTTCTAAAGGACTTTTCAAGAAAAGACGCAGAGCGTAGGGAGTTTGTAAGGGCAAGGCTTATAAAGGAAGGGGGAAGACTTTACTGCGATTATTCCACAAAAACCCAATCCCATATGCTTACTTCTTACCTTTCCGCCGATTGCTATATGGTGGTCTATGAAGGTGTAAAAGAAATAAAGAAGGGTGAAGAGGTGGATGTAACCCCCTTCTATTGGTGAACATTGCGATCTTATACGTCAAAGGGTGTGCAGCACACACCTCTGCAAAAAGTGAATTTTTCACCAACCCCTACAAAAGCTTTAATATCTCCCTTAGTTCCTTTATCTCATCTCTTATCTTTGCTGCTTTTTCAAACTCCCATTTTTTGGCATATTCCCACATCTCCTTTTCAAGCTTGTTTATCCTTTCTATAAGGTCTTCTTCTGAGGATATACCTTTGGGAAGTTTTACGGGCAGTTTTACATAATCAAGTTCCTCTATAGCTAAAAGCTCCTTTACAGGCTTTACTATGCTTTTTGGTGTTATACCGTGCTTCCTGTTGTACTCTTCTTGAATACTTCTACGTCTGTTGGTTTCCTCTATGGCTCTCTTCATGGATTCTGTTATCCTATCTGCATAGAGTATGGCTTTGCCGTTAACATTCCTTGCGCTTCTCCCTATGGTCTGTATTAGAGAGGTATAGCTTCTTAGAAAGCCCTCCTTGTCCGCCTCCAATATGGCTACCAAGGAAACCTCTGGAAGGTCAAGCCCTTCCCTCAAAAGATTTACACCCACTATAACATCGATGGAACCTTCCCTTAACTCCTTTACCACCTTTGCCCTTTCTATGGCATCTAAATCTGAATGCATATACTTTGCCTTTATGCCACGTTCATTCAAATATTCGGAAACTTCTTCCGCGAGTCTTTTTGTAGTGGTAAGCACTAGGGCTCTTTCCCTTCTTTTCTTTCTCTCTTGGACCTCCTTTATAAGGTCTTCTAACTGATTTTTTGTAGGCCTTACTTCAACCACGGGGTCTAAAAGCCCCGTGGGTCTTACTATCTGTTCCACTATAACACCCTTGCTTCTTTGGATCTCCCAATCCCCCGGCGTGGCAGACATATATATAACCTGGTTTATCTTTTGAAGAAATTCTTCAAACTTAAGAGGTCTGTTATCCAAAGCCGAAGGCAATCTCCATCCATACTCTACCAGCTTTTCTTTCCTTGAACGGTCTCCATTGTACATGGCCCTTATCTGTGGTATAGTAACGTGGGACTCATCTATGATAAGGAGGAAGTCCTCTGGGAAGTAGTCTAAAAGGGTGTAGGGGGGCTCCCCAGGCCTTCTTCCTTCAAAGTACCTGGAATAGTTTTCTATACCCTTACAATGACCGAGCTCTCTTATCATCTCCATATCGTGCATAGTCCTTTGGTAAAGCCTTTGTGCCTCTACGTGTCTTCCCTTTGATCGGAAGTATTCAACCCTTTCCATTAAATCCTTTTCTATCTGAAAGAGTGCTTCTTCTACTGTATCCCTTGGTGCTATATAGTGGCTTGCCGGGAATAGCACTATCTTTTTTAGATCCTTTATCTTATGCCTGTTAAGGGCATCTATGAGGCTTATAGATTCCACCTCATCGTCCCAAAGCTCTATCCTTATTATTTGCTCTTCCATATCGGAGGGAATTACCTCAAGGGCGTTGCCCTTTACTGCAAAGGTTGCCCTTTTTATGGCATAATCGCTCCTTTCGTAGCCTATTTCTACAAGCTTTCTTGTCAATTTACTTATGCTTACTCTATCACCTATTTCTATTGGAATCCTCAAAGAATAATATGAATGGGGTGATCCAAGTCCATATATGCAAGAAACAGATGCTACCACTATAACATCCTTTCTTTCAAGCACACAGACGGTAGCAGAATGCCTGTACCTTTCCAATATCTCATTTATGCTGGCATCCTTTTCTATGTACAGGTCCTTTTCTGGGATGTATGCCTCTGGTTGGTAGTAGTCGTAATAGGATATGAAGTATTCCACTGCATTGTCTGGAAAGAGTTCCTTTAACTCCCTATAAAGCTGCGCTGCCAATATCTTGTTATGGGCTATTATCAAGGTGGGCTTGTTGTGCTTTTCTATCACATTGGCTATAGTAAAAGTTTTACCTGTGCCCGTGGCACCCAAAAGTACCTGCTCTTTTATTCCAGATTCTAAGTTCTCCAAAAGTTCCTTTATGGCCTTCGGCTGGTCTCCAGAAGGCTTAAGGTTTGTCTTTAAGCTAAAGCCCTTCGTTGCCTGCATATCCTATATAAATTTAGCTATAATTTTATCTATACGCGGAGTGAGAGATTCCTCTTTTTATCGGTAGAGCAGGCATCCTTGCCTGCGACAAAAGACAGGCTGGAAGCCTGAACTACCAGGATTTTAAATTTTTTGCGGCAATCAATGACCCCCTACAAAGGATAATTCTTCATCCGACGTTTAAATAGATGTTGTTCTCTTTTACCTCTATCCTTGTGTTAAGGTTTCCTTTTCTTTTCTCTGCTCAGTTTATACGTATATTCTTGTAAGCTTCTCTGTTAATGCATCTTTTCTTTAGCTTCTCAATCGGCAGAGGAGCATTTTCTCATAAGGTTTTTTATTTAGAAGGGCTAAACCTTTGTTGCTAAAGAAAATGAGTTTAGAGTAGATGATTATTTTGCCTATCTTTTATGATTTTAGCATAGTTTAAATTGGGGTTTTTGAAACAGCCTCAAGTACCCGTTTTCAAAAAGTGTAGGTTGTTGTAAAATAATCATACATGCCTTGTTATATTTTCGTAACCGGTGGAGTTTTATCTTCTCTTGGTAAGGGTGTAGCCTCCGCATCCATAGCTTCACTTCTTGAAGAGCAAGGGCTAAAAATAAACATCCAGAAGCTTGACCCCTATCTTAACGTAGACCCGGGCACCATGAGCCCTTACCAGCATGGAGAGGTTTATGTAACCGAGGATGGGGCAGAAACAGACCTTGACCTTGGGCACTACGAGAGGTTTACCAACAGATTTACAAGCAAGAAGAACAACGTAACTGCAGGAAGGGTTTATTACAACGTTATACAGAGGGAAAGAGAAGGGGGCTACCTTGGTGCAACGGTGCAGGTAATACCCCACATAACGGACGAGATAAAAAGACTCATAAGAGAGGTAGAAGAAGACTGCGATGTGGTTATAGTGGAAATTGGTGGAACTGTGGGAGATATAGAGGGTTTGCCTTTTTTGGAGGCAGTGCGCCAGCTTTCTATGGAGCTTGGAAGGGAAAAGGTCCTTTTTGTGCATACCACCTATGTACCTTACGTAAAGAGCGCAGGAGAATTAAAAACCAAGCCCACCCAACATTCTGTTAAAGAGCTAAGGGCTATAGGAATACAACCGGACATTATTCTCTGTAGGTCTGAGATAGATATACCGGAGAGTATAAAGGAGAAGATAGCCCTCTTTACCAATGTGAAAAAGTCTGCGGTAATATCCGCCCCCGATGTGGAGTTTATATACGAGGTTCCCCTTCTCTTTAAAAGGCAAGGTTTGGACAGGCTTATAACCCAGCATTTTGGCTTTGAATACAAAGAAAGGGAAAGTAGGTGGGAGAGTATAGTTCAAACGTTGAAATCCTCGGAGAGGGAGGTAAAAATAGCCCTTGTGGGTAAGTATGTTTCTTTGAAGGATTCTTATAAAAGCGTCGTGGAGGCTCTTATTCATGGCGGCATTGCCAACGGAGTAAGGGTAAAGGTTCTTTGGACTAATGCGGAGGATTACCAAGAGGAGCTTTTGGATGAAGCGGATGGTATATTGGTGCCGGGAGGCTTTGGCGAAAGAGGAATAGAAGGAAAGCTTAAAGCTTTAAATTACGGAAGGTTATCAAAAAAGCCCACCTTTGGCATATGTTTGGGTATGCAGCTTATGTGTGTAGAATTTGCAAGGAATGTTTTGGGATTGATTGATGCTAACTCTACAGAGTTTAACCCCTTTACTCCTCATCCGGTTATAGACATAATGGAAGAACAGAAAAACATAAAAGAATTGGGCGGTACCATGAGGCTTGGCTCTTACCCTTGTAAGTTAGTAGAGGGCACGAAGGCAAGACAGATATACCAAAAGGACCTCATATACGAAAGGCATAGACATAGGTATGAGTTTAATAACAAATACAGAGAGCTTTTTGAAAGGCACGGTATGGTATTCTCTGGGCTTTCTCCCGACGGTAAACTTGTGGAGATTGTGGAACTAAAAGACCATCCGTGGTACATAGGTTGTCAATTTCATCCCGAGTTTAAAAGCAAGCCCCACTCCCCCCATCCCCTTTTTGTGTCTTTTATCTTCTCTTGTCTGTAAAACTCAAAGGGGATAAACCTCACAGGCAACCATGGTATCAACGCTGCCATCGGTGGTTGGTGTAGGCCTTGTGGCATAGTTAAACTCTTGCTCCGGTTTTGGGAAAAGGGCTGGCATAGCCACCACACCGGGTGGTACCTTGTCGCTTACCCTTGCTACCGCCTTACACTTACCATAGGGTGATTCCAATACAACCCACTGACCTGTGCTTATGCCACGGGCTTTGGCATCCACGGGGTTTATCAGCAGGTAGGCGTCGGGAGTTCTTTCATAGACGCCCGGAGTGTCCCAATAGGTGTATCCCGTATTCCATAGCTCATTTAGCCTAAAGTCTATAGCCATAAGGGGATAGCGAGAGCTTACCTCACCCCATTCGTACTTCTTAGGGTCAAAATCCTTAAGGACTGTTATCTTCTCCACGTGTATCTTGTTGTCCTTTGTGAAGAACCTTTTACCCATTATCCTTTCCATCTCGTCGGAATAGAGCCTATCAGGTGATTTGCCATTTACCATGGGGTACCTCAGTCCGTTTGTGCCAGCCTTTAAGAGACTGTCCCAATCCATTTCCTTGATCCAGTCATTTTGAGAGCGAATTTCATCCCAGACATCCTTTGGACTTTTCCAATCAAAACCCCGGATACCCATCTTCTTTGCCACCAGGACCACATGCTCCCAGTCGGGCTTTGCCTCTCCCGGCGGATCCATAAAGCCTTGAATTATGCGTACTCTCCTGTCTTCACTTGCCAGTATTAAGTCTGTCTCTCCCCATGTGGCTGCCGGTAGAAGAACGTCCGCCGCAGAGTCCATTTCGGTGTGTATCCTGTCGGAAACAACTAAGAAGGTCTTTTCCATCAAGGGTCTATACTTTGTCAGGGAGGGCAGCTGCTTGAAGATATTGCAGCCATAAGCCCAAAGGGCTTTGACCTTTCCCCTTTCCAGCCCTTCATATATATTAAGGTTGTGCTCCCTTGAAGGTGGTTCCTCCGGCCAGGCAAAAGTACCCTTTGGATGTCCTCCAGCTCTGGAAGTGCAGGCACCAGGCTTGCCCACATTGCCCAGTATTATTCCAAGCACCGCATAAGCATGTTGAGCCTCAAAAGCTGCCATTTGATGTATCAAGCCTTTCTCATGTAAAAACATAGACTGTCCTTTGTTCTCTATCATGAGCTCCACAGCCTTAAGTATCTTTTCCTTTGGTATGCCAGTAGCCCTTGAGGCGTTGTCCAAAGAAAACTTGGGATCCTTGACGGTTTCCACCACCTTTTCAAAGCCTGACACATATTTGCGTACAAAGTCTTTATCGTAGGCATCTTTTTCTATAACCAACCTTATCAAAGCACCCGCCAATATGGGGTCTGTTCCGGGCTTTATTTGAAGGTGCAGCCCGCCATGCTTTTCCGCCATCTGGGCTTGGAGGGTGCGGCATGGGTCTATGTCTATATGCTTTGCCTTTCCCACAGAGAGGTTTTTGAGATAAAACCTATGCCACCAGACGCTTCCGTTTGCTTGCAGATTGGTCCCTGCCGTAACCAAAAGCTTGGTTGTCTCAAAGTCTTCAACGGTAAAGCTCCGAGTACCGCTTCCAAAGGCAGCGGAAATGCCCGCACTCTCTTCGTCAAAAAACCAACCATTTCCTGCATAAGAGGAAGATCCCAAGCCCTTAAACCAAAACTTTAGAATTGCATAGGTGGGCAGGGTCCAAAGCCAGTCTCCGAAAATCATACCTAAGGCATCTGGACCATGTTCTTGTTTTATCTTTGTAAACCTTTCTGCGATAAACTCCGCGGCTTCATCCCAGCTAACTCTTATAAGAGGAGAATCCTTGCCCTTCAGACGCACCATAGGATAATGAAGGCGCTTTGAAGCTACGTGGGGCGATCTTTGGGTGTATAGAGTTTTGGCGTTTCCACCGCCCCTAACCGAATGGTCTCCTTGATTTATAACGCAGTCCTTGTCTGGCACTATAGCCACAAAAACCTCTTTCCCATCCTTTATAACCCTGTTTATAAAGTAAGGATGGACCCATTCCCCAGATAGGACTGTAGTATAAGCGCCCTTTACTTTTCTACCTTTACCAGGTTCCCATACATAAGCCTTATATCCACACTGCACCATACAGTACTGACAGGTAAGATTAAAAACTTGAGCATCCTTTGGTGGCAACTCTAAATCCTCGGGCATAAGCTCTGCATCCAAGCTGAAAGCCTTTGCCTCCTCCCAAGTGAGAAGGGGCAAAAGCCCAGCACCTATTAAGGAAGATTTTAAAAAGTCTCTTCTATCCATGGCTATTACCTCCCTAAGTTGCTTGATCTTCCGTATATGATACCCTGGGATACGCCCACCGCATAGATGCTGTTTCCTTTAACCTTAAGGATTATCCTCGGAAGCCTGCTTATAGCAGGTCCTTCCACACACATACCACCACGGGCTGGGTCGTAAATACTTATATGGCATGGACATACCAAAAGCCTACTTTTGCTATCAAAGTTAACAGGACAGCCCATATGCTGGCATAAGCTTGAATAGGCAACTATGGATTTCTTTGGACCAACCCCCATATAGACGGTCTTACCCATATCCAGAAGTATTGCAGGGGATTCCTCGTCGGGGTAGTTAAAGCTGACAGGCTTTAAAGGAGATATACTGGCAAGGTCTGCCACCTTTACCTCCTTTGCCTGGCTTGCAAAGGCATTCTTTGCAACTGCAGAAGCAACCCCCAAGGTGCCTAAATAGATAAGGCCTCTTCTATTCAGTTTCATGATACGCACCTCCTCTTTGTTCTGTATATACTGTGCAAAAAAAGTGCCAAAAGGAAAAATCAAGCGCAGCAGGGATTTTAAGGAGGAGAGTATCACGGCTTTGCTTATTTATTGAACGGGCTTGTGTAAATTTTGAGCAGAGTTTAAATCTATATGGGTGGGGAATTCATCCCTTGCAGAGAGGTATAGCCGTATGTCCTACAGTGCAATTTTTTCACTTGGCGTGCCCTAATCCTATAATTATACTTATGGAACTGATACGCTGGGTGAGAAATTAAGTATCATCAAACAAACCTCCTATAAAAGCTATATCCAATAGCATACGCATATGCATACACAAGCACACAAGTCAAAGTCCTCCAACCACTACCAGCATTGAAAAGCTTTATCTGACTTATCACACCTTCCACCACCTGCCTCTTCCTCCTCAACTCCCTACTATCACACACCACAACGTTCTCACACCCCCTATAGCCCCTATCACCATATACCACACAATTCTCCACAAGCTCCCTAAACCATACGCTCCTTTTCTTCCTCTCCCTAAAAGCCCTAACTTCATGCATACTCCCAAAGGTTATCCACACATCATATACCACCCCTTCCCTATCGCATAACACCATCATCAACATCCCATATCTAACCTCTTCAAACTCCACTACCTGCCCATTATCCCTGCGCCTTATCTTCCTATGCCTCTTTACCCACCATACCCTGCCACTTAATCTCAGTATATTCTGTGTCCTTGCCCTATTTACATTGGCTGCATCCACTATCGTCCCATCTATCACAAGCTCTATCTTCTTGCCAAGCAATAGCTTCATCAGTATCACAAGCCTCAACCTGTAAAGTTGGTATT
>CALIUI010000005.1 GCA_938048815.1 uncultured Aquificaceae bacterium
GTCTTATTTTCTGGGATTCTAATAATAGGCTTATTCCACCTTGAGGAAAGGGGGGTCATCTACTTTGCCCTTTTTGGGGGGAGTTTAGCCCTTTTTACTTTTGCTCTTGGTGGCTATCTCTTGGGTGTTTATGAGTATATAAAAGCGGAGTACTCAAAGAAGAAAAGTCTCTGGTCTTTTCTTTTTGATTTCTTGGCGGACTTGCGCCTTGCCATCTTTATAATGGTGGTGCTTGCCCTGCTTTCTATGGTGGGCTCCACTTACGTTCAACAAAACCAGCCCATAGAGTTCTATCTTGACAGGTTTGGTGCAGACCTTGGCTATTGGTTTTGGAAACTTTGGATAACGGACCTTTTCCATTCTTGGTACTACATAGGGCTTATAGTACTCCTTGCCATAAATCTTACAGCTTGTTCCTTTAAAAGGCTACCAAGGATATGGGTGCAAACCTTTACAAAGGAAAGGTTTCAAAGGCTGGACGAGCACATGGAAAGACATCTAAAGGCTATATCCATAAAAGTTAATCCCTCTGAGGAAAGGATAGCCAAATTCCTTGGTAGTATGGGCTTTAAGGTCTATGTGGACAAGGAAGAGGGGAAAACCTACTTTTATGGAGAAAAGGGAAAATACGCCCGCCTTGGGGTTTATGTGGTGCACATAGGCTTGTTGGTTATAATGGCTGGAGCCCTTATTGACGCTATATGGGGTATAAGGGGTACCGTGATAATACCCGAAGGTTCAAGAAGTGATACTTTGATCATTCCTGCCAAGGAAAAGGCAATAAAAATTCCCTTTCAAATAGACCTTGAAGACTTTAGGATAGTTAGCTACGAGGAGGAGTTTAAAAGAAAGGGTAAAAAAAAGGACACTCCCTTTAAGGACTCCATAGCAAGTTTTGAAAGCGATATAAAGATAATACAGGATGGTAAAGTGGTTGCACAAGGCATGACAGCGGTAAATTCTCCCTTTGATTTTGGAAGCTACAGGATATTTCAAGCCACCTACGGGCTTACTGGAGAGGCAGGAAGGGCAAAGATAGCTATATTTGATAAAAACCTTGCGCCAAAAGACCCTCAAAAAGCTTTCCTTGGAGAAATAGAGCTAAAAGCTGGAAAGGTTTCTGAGTTCAAGGATATGCTTTTGTCCATAGATAGGTCTACCTTAAACCTTGAGGATGAACAAAAGGGGTTCCAAGGAGAGTTAAAGCCTGCCTTGGTGGTAAAGGTGCTAAAGGAAGGTAAAGCCTATGATGTGCCTGTGATCTATTCACCAGAGTTTACCATATTCGCCCAGAACCAATTGGCGGAGCTTAAGGACTTTCCCTATTTCCTTTTCCTTGTGGATTTTGAGCCCCAATACTTTAGCGGGCTTCAGGTTTCAAAACAGCCAGGCACTCCCATCATATGGCTTGGTTCCATACTGGTGGTGGGTGGCATGCTTATAGCCTTTTACACGGTTCATCGCAAGGCATGGGCAAGGCTTGAGGGCAATACTTTACATATAGCCTTTTGGTCTCACAAGTTTAAAGAGGAGTTTAAAAGAAGTTTTATAAAAGCCTTGGAGGGTCTAAAATATGAAGGTGCTTCTCATGGAGAAAAATCTTCTACTTCTTAGCAGAATAAGGGCTTCCCTATCCCAATATTCACTCAGGGTTGGTGAGGATTACAAGGGGGAAGAGGTGGTGTTGGTCAATATAGAACGAAGCTGTGTCGAAAATCCCAAATTAAACATACCCCTATGCTAAAATAATAAGAGATTAGGCAAAATAACTTTGTGTTCTAAACTCATTTTCTTTAGCAACAGAGACTTAGCCCTGCCAAAAGACCTTATGAGAAGATAGTCATCTGCTTATAGATATGCTTATCCTTGGCAAGTTCTTAAGGTAGTGGTGCTGATGGCACTCTCCCCTTAGAGGGTATTATATGGACATTAGCTCCCGCTTCAGGGGGCGGGGGCGGTAGTCCTATGAAAGGGCTATTTTTGAAATACCCTGTGATACAATTTTTTCATGGATGTTTTGATGGGAGTTGGAAGGGCAGGACTAAAATCTGGAGAAAAGCCCGACATACTGGTGATCCTCTTACCCCAAAGTTGTAAAGCTTCCTTTCTTTTTACAAAAAACCACTTTAAATCTGCCAGCGTTTTGTATTCTCAAAAGGTCTTCAAGGGTACAGTGAGGGCTATGGTTATAAACAGCGGGAATGCCAACTGCGGAGTTGGTAGAGAAGGCCTTTTACATGCGGAGCTTATGGCAAAAAAGGTGGCAGAAGGGCTTGATGTTGAAGAGGAGGAAGTCCTTGTCTTTTCCACCGGAATCATAGGAAAGCCCTTACCCATAGACAAAGTACTTACCGCAATAGATAGGGCTTGTGATATCCTTGAGCCCCTTGATTTAAAGAGGGCAAGCGAGGTAATGTCCACCACCGATAGCTTTCCCAAGTATGACTTTGTAAAAAGGGACAAGCTTGAGGTCTTTGGCTTTGCCAAAGGTGCAGGCATGATACACCCCAACATGGGAACCATGCTTGCCTTTGTATTTACCAACGGGGATATAAAAGAAGGTGTAATAGAAAAGCTCCACAAGGATATAAACGAGAGGACCTTTAACTCTATAAGTGTGGATGGATGTATGAGCACAAACGACAGCTTTGGTCTTATAAGCCTTGGTTTAATAAAGGAAGATCTACAAAAGATAAGCGACGCAGTGGAGGAGGTATCTCTAAGCCTTGCAAGGAAGATAATACAAGATGGAGAGGGCGCCACGAGAACCATAAAAGTGGTTGTTAAAAATGCCTCTATACAGCTAAAGGCAAGGCTTATAGCCCAAGCTATTGCTGTATCAAACCTTGTTAAAACGGCGGTATTCGGAAGGGACCCAAACTGGGGAAGGATAGTTGCCGCCGCAGGCTCCACTCCCTTTCCCATAGACCAGTTTAAACTAAAGGTCTATATAGGCAACCATCTCCTTTACGACGGAAAGGTACATCCAAAAGCATTGGAAAATGCCAAAAAGTACATGGAAGAATCCCAAGAGATTGAGATAAACCTTGACCTGATGGAAGGAAGGGAAAGCTGGATCTATTATTCTTCTGATCTAACTTACGATTACATAAAGATAAACGCAGAATACACCACTTGAAGGCTTTTAAGGATAGCTTGTTTTATAATGGAAGATAGTTTATAATATTAAATCCTAAGGCGCGTAGCTCAGTTGGCAGAGCGCCTCCCTTACAAGGAGGAGGTCGGCGGTTCAAGTCCGCCCGTGCCTATATTGACTAAGCTTCTTTTCGGTGTTATTATATAAGCTTGCCTCTGTGAGCTGGCGTAGCTCAGTGGCAGAGCGCGGGATTTGTAATCCCGCGGGCGTGGGTTCGACCCCCACCGCCAGCTTTGAAAAGCCTTAGGAGGGGTGGCCGAGCGGCCAAAGGCAGGGGACTGTAAATCCCCCGGGCTCCGCCCTACGCAGGTTCGAATCCTGCCCCCTCCACCATTAGCGGGCGTAGCTCAGTGGTAGAGCAGCTGCCTTCCAAGCAGCAGGCCGCGGGTTCGAGTCCCGTCGCCCGCTTTTTAAAATTTATTTAAAATAGCCCAGGTAGCTCAGTAGGCAGAGCACACCCTTGGTAAGGGTGAGGTCGCCGGT
>CALIUI010000006.1 GCA_938048815.1 uncultured Aquificaceae bacterium
AGGGATATGGCTTCTTTGGATATCCACAGGGTTATGGAGCCTCTTTGGACTAATGCTTCGTCGTATTTAGACCAGTCTCTTTTGTGGTATTCTTTATTCATGCTTAACTAATGTACCATAAGTTATTTACGCACCAACGCCGCTTATACATATAGAGCAATCTCTTACCCAGCGTATCTTTGCTTATAATTTAAACTCATAAGCGGGTGAAGGATTATCCCTTGTAGGGGTAGTTCATGAACTGCCACAGAAAATTTAAAATTCTGGTAGTTCAGGTTTCCAGCCTATCTTTTATCGCAGTTAAGCATGCCTGCGCTACCTATAAAAGGAATTTCTCACTGGGCGTATTTCACGCCTTATAATTTTATCTATGAAAAGGTTTCGTCATCCTCACAAGAATAATGCTTTGGAAACTTTAAAAAAGGCTAAGGTAATTGCGGTGATAGGTATATCACCAGACCCAGAAAGGCCCTCTTATTATGTAAGCGAAAGGGTGATCTCTAAAGGATTCCACAAGGTCTATTTTATAAATCCTAAATATGCAGGCCAGGAAATATTGGGTCTAAAGGTTTTATCCTCTCTCTCCGAAGTGCCAGAGCCCATAGACATAGTAAATGTTTTTAGAAACCCAGCCCATATAGAGCCCATCTTTGAGGAGGCTTTAAAGGTTGGTGCCAAATGTGTTTGGCTACAGCCCGGTTGTGAGAACCCCGAGGTTATAGAAAAGTACAAGGACAAGGTAGATATTGTATGGGACGCCTGCATTGGAGTGGAAGCTGGCTACCTCTAAAAGACCGCAAGCTTGTCTGCATGGATAACCTCTTCAAAGTTTATTCTTAGTTTTTTCTTTACCTCCTCTCCCCTTTTGCCCATCACCTTTTCTATCTCCTCAGAGCTTAGGTTTGTCCTTCCTTTGCCCACCAAAAAGCCCCTTTGGTTGTATATTACCACTACATCACCCCTTTGAAAAACACCCTCCACTTTAAAGATGCCCGCAGGCAAAAGGCTTTTGCCTTGCCTTATAGCCCTGTAGGCTCCTTCATCCACATAAAGGGCCCCCTTTGCCTCCTCCAGCATAGCAAGGGCTTTTTTACCTTCCTTAAGAGGCTTTGGTGTGGGCTTGAAGTAGGTACCCCTGGTGGTACCTTTGAGAATCTCCAAGAGGCTGTCTTCTTTTCCAGTTATTACCATGGGAATGCCCAGCCTAACCGCTATGCGTGCCACTGTAAGCTTGCTAAGCATCCCTCCCGTTCCAAAGGAGGAGTTAACACCTTTTACCAGGTTCATAACCTTATCCACGTCTTCTACCTCTTTAACGATCTTTCCTTCTTCATCCAAAAGGCCGCCTGCGGTAGAAAAAAAGACCATTAAATTTGCTCCCATCATATAGGCGGTATAAACTGCAAGGAAATCGTTATCGCCAAAGAGAAGCTCCGATATGGCTACTGTATCATTCTCGTTTATCACGGGCACAATATTCAAAGAGAGCATGCTTTCAAGGGCATTCTTTGCGTTTTGGAATTTCTCCTTATCCCTGAAAATATCCGCCGTTAAAAGGGCTTGACCCACTGTAAGGCCATAGTTGGAAAAAACCATATCGTAAAGGTGCATAAGGTACGCTTGACCCACACCCGCTATTGCCTGCTTAAGGCTTATATCCTTTGGCCTTTCTTTTAACCCAAGCTTTTTCACACCACAAAGTACAGCACCAGAAGAAACCAAAAGAACTCTGTGTCCTTCTTGCTTTAGGACTTTAACATGACTTGCAAGCTTTGAAAGAAAGGACAAGTCTATATCTCCTTCTGCAATCTGTATTAAATTTGACCCAATCTTTACCACCAAAAGCATGCGTGATATATTTTAAAGTATAGGCTGGGTAAAAAATTAAAACATAGCTACCCCAACAAGGACGGTAGGGAGAAGAAGATAACCGACGGGAAGGTTTATGATAACAAGGTGGTTAAGAACTTGTGATATGGTAAAATCTTTTAGGTGGAAAGCTATTTAGTAACGGGATGTGCAGGCTTTATAGGTTGGAAAGTATCCCAAAAGCTTCTCCAGAAGGGCTATAAGGTAATAGGCATAGACAACTTAAACGATTACTATCCTGTAGAAGTAAAGGAGTACCGACTAAGGGATTTACTCACCTATCCCAACTTTAAATTTTACAAGGGGGACATAGAAAACCTAAACACTCTAAAAGAGATTTTTAAAGAAAACACCTTTGACTGTGTGATAAACGAGGCGGCAAGGGCGGGCGTTAGGTATTCTATGGAAAATCCTTATGTCTACTTCACTACCAACCTTTTAGGAACCCTTAACCTTTTGGAGCTTTGCAAAGAATACGGAGTGAAAAAGTTTGTGGTTGCCTCCACCTCTTCTTTGTATGCAGGTCAAAAGATGCCCTTTAGGGAGGATTTGCCCGTCAATACCCCCATATCTCCTTATGCAAGCTCTAAAAAATCCGCAGAGGTACTTTGCTATACTTACCACTACCTGTATGGTATAGATATCTCTGTGGTCCGGTACTTTACCGTTTATGGTCCTGCAGGAAGGCCAGATATGAGCGTTTTTAGGTTTATCAAATGGATCTTAGAAGACAAGCCCTTGGAAGTCTTTGGAGATGGTTCCCAAAGTAGGGATTTTACCTACATAGAGGACATAGCAGAAGGTACCATATTGGCAACCAAGCCCTTGGGCTATGAAATAATAAACCTTGGCAACAACAAGCCCCACAGCCTTTTGGAGATGATAAGCCTTATAGAGAAATACACCGGAAAGAAGGCAAGGCTTGACCTAAAAGAGTTTCACAAAGCGGATATGAAGGCAACCTGGGCAGATATAACAAAAGCCAAAAACCTTTTGGGCTGGGAGCCAAAGGTAAGCCTTGAAGAGGGTATAAAGAGGACAGTGGATTGGTTTTTTGAAAACTGGGAGTGGGTTAGGAAAGTAAAGATATAACAAGCTTTATCTTACAAAGCACTCATTAACATACTCCTTTAACTCTTCTGCAAGGCCTTTAAGCTCCTCTTCCCTATATGTGCTTTTTTTGGTAAAGTCTGGGTCAAGAGTGTTTTTTGGATAAAACCGCTGAAGATAGTACCTCTTTGCACCTTTTATAAGAAGTCCTATACGCAAAAGGTCCTCTTTGGATAAAAGATCCCTGACCACCGTGGTCCTAAACTCATAATCCACGCTTGAATTCTTTATTATCTCTATACTTTCCCTTAGCCTATCCACATCAAGCCTTGACCTTGTTATCTCTTCGTACCTCTCCAAAGGCGCCTTTATGTCCATAGCTATATAGTCCACAAGCCCCCTTTCCAAAAGTCTTTTTATAACCCCCGGTTCATAACCATTTGTATCAAGCTTTACAAGGAAACCACGCTCTTTTACTCTCTCTATAAAGGAGCCTAAACCCTTCTGAAGGGTGGGCTCGCCCCCTGTTATCACAACAGCTTCAAGCTTATTCTTTCTTTTTTCCAAAAAGGATAGGATCTCCTCTTGGGATATGGTGGGACCAAAACACTCGGGCAGAACAAGGTCAGGATTATGGCAATAAGGACATCTAAAATTACATCCTTGAGTAAAGACTATACAGGCACGTTTTCCTGGATAATCTATCAAGGTAAAACTTTGAAAACCACCTATCCTCATTTTATTTCTAAGATAAACCGACAAGTGAGAAATTCAGCCCTTTATTAAAATATTTCATATTATGGAAAGCATAGAACAGCTGAAGATTCATTATAACTGGACAGAAAAGGATGAGAAAAACCTACAGTCTATCTCCTGGCTTGCGGAAAAGTATAAGGAGGATTTTATAGATGGGTTTTATAGATATTTGGAGAATTTTAAAGATACAAGCAAGTATCTTCCCCACGAAGACATCCGTTTAAGACATAAGGAGAAGGTAAAAGGTTGGTTCGTATCCCTTTTTACCTCTAAATATGACAGTCAATATTTAAGAAGGCTCTACAGGATAGGGGAAACACACGTAAAAGTAGGTCTACCACCCCATTACGTACAAGCATCTATGAACTTTGTAAGGGAGTATATTATAGATAAAGTGTTAAAGGAGCTTGGCTATTCAGAACAAACCAGAAAAGTCTTGAACTCCATAAACAAAGCATTGGATATGAACTTGGATGTTATGGTAAACTCCTTTAGGGAAGAAGAGTTAAGGCTTTATCTCGCTTCAGGTAGATATCAAAGGTTTTTAATAGAAAATATCAGAAGGATCTCCTGGTTTTTTGATGCCTTTATTGTACTTACCTTGGCGCTTGTGGGCGTATTCCTCATAATATGGATCTCCTATGAGTTTTGGCTTGTTATAAGTGGTGCTCTTCCCTTGGAAAGGGGAGGGCTTAGTATTTTAGGATCTGTTTTAATACTCTATGCCACATCGGAGCTTTTGTCGGAAGAAATAAAGCATATAAGGGGTGGTCCTTTAAGCTTAAAGATTTTTGTAGGCGTAGCCTTGGCAGCTATTATAAGAAAGATCCTTGTAATCTCCCTATCACCCGAGAAGTTTCAAGAACTTTTGATCCTCTCTTTAGTAACCATATCTTTGGGCGTTGTTTTTTGGCTTATATACCGTGTTGAAGCAAAAGAGTAGAAACCATCTTAGAAGCGAGTTCTTTAAGCTTTTTCTGTCTTTCCCTGCTCTTTGGTAGGCTTGCCCTAACTCTTTCCAGTATAAGTTCTATCTCCTTTATGTCCTCTGGTATAAGCTCCTCCAAGTATTCCCTTAGGGACCTTGAAAGAGCTGGAACCTTTCCTGATGTTGATATACCTATAACCACATCGCCCCTTAACACTATGGCTGGGAATATAAAGGAACAATACTCTATGTTATCCACTGCATTACAGAGTATACCCTTCCTCTTGCAATATTCATAGAGCCTTTTTTGCACCCTCACATCATCAAGAGCCGCTATCACGAGGAATGCCCTTTTAATATCGGAGATCCTAACCTTCCTCAACACTAACTTTATCTTTCCTTCTTTATGAAGCTCTTTTATCTCCTTTGTAGCCTTTGGAGCTATAATCTTTATATTTGGTTCAAAGGGAAGTAGCTTTTTTACCTTTCTTTCTGCTACCAATCCACCACCTACAACTATCACATTCTTACCCTTCAGGTCTAAAAAAACTGGGAAATAGGGCATGTAAACATTTTATGCTATTTAAAGTAAGTCGGGCAAATAATCTGTGCCAAATCACAGACAATTCTTGAAGCACCTTGTATAATACTCCCCTATGCCCATAGATAAAGAAAAAATAAAGCAAGCGGTAAGGCTTTTTTTAGAAGGTATTGGAGAAGATCCAAACAGAGAAGGGCTTTTGGAAACGCCAGATAGAGTTGCCCGTATGTGGGAAGAGTTTGAAAGACAAAAGAGCTTTGATTTTAAGCTTTTTGAAGAGTTTGGCACTTACAATGAGATGGTGCTTATAAAGGATATAACCATATACTCCTTCTGCGAACATCATCTTCTACCCTTCTTTGGCAAGGCACACATTGCCTACATACCCGATGGAATAATATGCGGACTTTCCAAGCTTGTAAGAACGGTAAGGGCTTTTGCCTTGAAGCCTAAGGTGCAAGAAAGGCTTACCAACGAAATAGCAGACTTCCTCGTGGAGCAACTAAAACCAAAGGGTGTAGCTGTGGTTTTGGAGATGGAACATCTTTGTATGTCTATGAGGGGTGTTATGTCGCCGGGGCATTTAACTATAACCTCTGCCTTAAGAGGGCTCTTTTTAAGCGACCTAAGGACCAGGGAGGAATTTCTTAAACTTATAGGTAAAGGGTCTCTATGAAGTTATGTCTTGTTGCAGGCTCAGGGGAACTGCCAAAGGTATTTTTAGAAAAGGCTAAGGACAAGAATGTAGATATCTTTGTAGTGGGAGTAAAGGGCATAACAGACCTTCCTGCAGATGAGTATATACCCTTGGGAAAGGTGGGAAGGCTAATAAAAACCCTTGAGAAGAAGAGCATAAACAAGATAGTGCTTTTGGGAAAATTTGAACATAGTCTTCTTTTCTCTCACCTTCTTACCCTTGATGAGGTAGCTTTAAAAATTCTTCAAAGGGCAAAGGACAAAAAGCCCCACACCCTTGTAAAGACCCTTATAGAGGAGCTGGAGGCTTTGGGTTTTGAATTTCCAGATCCAAGCCCCTTTTTGGAAGACCTTCTTGCACCGGCGGGTAAGATCTCTTCCTTTGAACCTTCCAAAGAAGCCATGGAGGACGGGCTTTGGGGCTTTCCTATAGCCAAGGAGATAGCAAGCTTAGACATAGGACAGACCATAGTGGTCAAAGACAAGGCGGTGGTTAGCGTGGAAGCTATGGAGGGCACGCAAAAGGCTATAGAGAGAGCTGGAGAAATAGCTGGAAAGGGATGCAGGGTTATAAAAACCGCAAGGAAAAGTCAGGACTTTCGCATAGATGTACCAACGGTGGGACCAAAGACCCTTGAGGTGATAAAAAAGATAAAGGGTGATGCCCTTTTTTTGGAAGCTGGGAAGGTTTATCTTTTAGAAAGGGAAAAGATGTGTAGGCTGTCAGAAAAGTACGGGATAGCCCTATATGGGCTTTAGTGCTATATTATATGTTATGTATATGAATGAAAAGACATTCAGGAGGTTATCATGTGCCTTGCCATACCCTCAAGGGTAATAGAGATCAGAGAAAATAACACAGCCCTTGTGGAAGCTTTTGGAACCCGGAGGCTTGTATCCCTTGACCTTCTTCAGGAAAAAGTACATGTAGGAGACTATGTGTTGGTTCATGTAGGCTTTGCCATACAAAAGCTGAACGAAGATTATGCCCTTGAAAGCTTAAGGTTCTTTGAAGAGATGTTGGAGTTAGAAGATGAAGCTTAGCCTTGCCCACAAGGAGGCGGAAAGCATAAAAAAACTCACAAGGGCTATAAAGGACATCATAAACAGCCTTGGAAGGTCCTTGAGAATAATGGAGTTTTGCGGAGGACACACCCACACTATCATAAAGTACGGTATAGACCAGCTTTTGGAAGGTTATGTAGATTTCCTTCATGGCCCCGGTTGTCCCGTATGTGTCCTTCCCATGAAGAGGGTTGACCTTGCCCTTGAGTTGGCAAAAAGAAAGGATGTTATTCTGTGTACCTACGGGGATGTGTTAAGGGTACCTGGCTCTCAGAGGAAAAGTCTATTGGATATAAGGGCAGAGGGCGGGAATGTAAGGATGATATATTCCTGCCTTGATACTCTAAGGATAGCTCAAGAAAATCCCAACAAAGAAGTGGTCTTTTTTGCCATAGGCTTTGAAACCACCACACCTCAAACGGCGGTATTGATAAAGGAAACAAAAGACCTTGGCTTAAAAAACCTTTCTGTAATCTCCAACCATGTCATAACGCCCGCGGCCCTACAGCATATACTTAACGCTCCAGAGTTGAGGGAATACGGCAAGGTGGAGATAGATGCTTTTATAGGACCAGGACATGTAAGCGTCATAATAGGGACAAAGCCCTATGAGTATTTTGCTGAAGAATTTTTAAAGCCTGTGGTTATATCTGGCTTTGAACCTTTTGACGTACTCCAATCGGTTTATATGATAGCAAGACAGATAAAAGAGGGTAAGGCTTTTGTAGAAAATCAATATATAAGGGCTGTAAATAGGGAAGGGAACCTAAAGGCTCAAAGGTTGGTTGCCGAGGTTTTTGAGCTTAGGAAGATCTTTGAGTGGAGAGGGCTTGGCATGGTCCCTTACAGCGCCTTAAGGATAAACTCTTTCTATGAAGATCTTGATGGAGAAAAAAGGTTTGAAGTTAACCTTCCCGAGGCAAAGGAACATCCAGCCTGCATATGTGGAAAGGTGATAAGGGGAATAGCCAAGCCTTTTGATTGTAAGCTTTTTGGAAGTGTCTGCAACCCAACCAATCCTCTTGGTTCTTGCATGGTATCCTCTGAAGGCGCCTGCAACGCCTATTATAGGTATAGGAGATAAGATGAGGGTTTTGATGCTTTGTTATCGCTTTAACTCTTTATCTCAAAGACTTTATTGTGAGCTTTCTGAAGCGGGGTACGAGGTTTCTGTGGAGCTTGACGTACATCCGCATCTTACAATAGAAGCGGTAGAGCTCTATAAACCTGACCTTGTAATAGCACCCTTTCTGAAAAGAAAAATACCAAGGGAAGTATGGGAAAAGTACACAACCCTTATAGTACATCCTGGTCCACCCGGAGACAGAGGACCTGATGCCATAGACTGGGCTATTCTTAAAGGAGAGAAAGAGTGGGGAGTTTGTATACTCTCTGCGGTGGAAGAGTATGATGCGGGCGATATATGGTCATACAGGACATTTCCTATGAGGAATGCTAGAAAATCAAGCCTTTACAGAAGAGAAATTACAGTGGGAGAAAGGAGAAGAAATTATAGAAAACAGAATGCCCATAAGTTCAAAGAAAGCCCTTGAAATAGGCCTTTTGGATGGTATATTTTGTAAACATCCTAAGGAGTTTTTGGAAAAGCTTAAGGGTCTGCTGGTAAGCTTTATTAATTCCAAAGACTTTGAAGACTTTATAGACCAGAAGAGAAGGGAAAGATTGAAGGACTGGTATATTAAACCGCTGAAGGCTTACTTAGAGGAAGAGTTGGAAAAGATGAGACTGAACTTTTACGGCTTTGACCCCAGCTATCATATAGCACGCTACTACTTTGTACGAAGGTATCCACCCTTTAGAACACCTCCTTATCTGGCCTTGCATAGAAAATTAGGCTTTCAAAGCCCTCCATAAGTTTTCGGCAACCTCATCCACATAATCCATTAGAGGTTTATCAAGAAGCCCCTCCTTATGTAAGAATACCATACCTCCTAAGGGTCCCATTATGGTAGTAAAGGCAGGGTAAAAGCTCTGATTTCTAAAAGCTCCTTTTTCTATACCGCTGGTTAAAAAAACCATCACCTCTGTTATAACGCTTGCAACACAAACAAAACCTTCACAGCCATCTCTAAAGATCTCTCTGTTTATCAAAAATACCCTTAGGAAGTAGTTTATCAGTTCGGGCTCTTCTATAGCTATTTCAAAGAAACTTTTAACAAAATGCTTAACCTTTTCCTTATAGGAGATATCCAATTCTTCTATCTTTCTTAACCTTTCCGCTACCCAATTGGACACAGTCATCATAATTTCCTTAGCCAGTTCTTCCTTAGATTCAAAGTAGTTATAAACGTTTCCAACACTCATACCCACCGCTTGGGCTATATCCGGTATAGTCGTATTGTAATAACCCTTTTCTGCAAAGAGCTTACAAGACACCCTTATAATCTCAAGCCTCTTTTGCTCCTTTAAAGTTTTTCTTCTCATCCTTGAGGTTAAAATTTTAAAAGAAAACTGAGTTTGTCTTAAAGGGCTATAGACCTTTTATTTATACAAGGCAGAATACTCGCTTTCACAAGGTTGCCCTTGTCATCAAAAAATTCCTTTGGATCGCCTTCGTATATCAAAGAGTGGTTTTCATCAAGGACTAAAAGCTTATTACCTAACTCGCTAACGAGATTAAGATTGTTTGTAGCTATAAGTGTTGTAATTTCCATGCTCCATAGAAGTTCTATAAGCCAGTGTGTAGTTTTTGAATCCAAGTTTGCGGTGGGTTCATCAAGGAGTAAAACCTTTGGCTTTAAAACAAGCAAACAGGCAAGGCATAGCTTTTGCTTTTGCCCACCGCTTAGCTCAAAGGGTGATCTCTTAAGAAGGAAGGATAGATTAAACTTCTCCGCCCAATAAAGCACTTCCTCCTTTATCCTTTCCTCATCGTACTCTCCCAGCTGTCTCAGTCCAAAGGCTATTTCATCATAGACGGTAGGATTAAAGAGCATAACGTCGGGGGTTTGGAAAAGCATAACAACTTCTCTCCTAAACCACTTGTTAATAGCCTTATCCTTGAGACTTTTCTTGTTTATTTCTATTCCTTTGTAAAGGTAGGTACCCTTTTGTGGCATCAACAAGCCGTTAAGTATCTTCAAAAGGGTTGTTTTACCGGCACCGTTTGGACCAAGCAGGACAACTCTATCGCCCTCCAAAATCCTTAAACTTAGGTCTTTAAATACCTCTTCCCCATCGTAGCTGTACCATATTCCTTTTAATTCAATCATCACAGAAGCCCCTTGATTTCATAGTTTGATAGACTTCCCTTGAAGTATATACAGATTTATCAAAGAAGAAAAGGGAAAGCCTTTTGATAAAGGTAAAAGAAGTTTGCCTTGTAGTTTTTCCCATATTCCTGCTTTCAAGAGCATCCCTAAAATCCTTTAAAAGCCTTTTATAGGTTAGAATGTTGCTAGTTGCAATAATCAAGAGAAAGGTTAAGGTTCTTGAAAAATCAAGGGCTTTATAAAGGTTTGTTATCCTAAGAAATAAGAAGGTTAGAAGAGTCATTCCAAAAGACCTTAGGTTAATCATTAAAAAATATTCAATTCCTTCTCTATTACCAGAAGACAACTCCAATAGCAAATAGGAAAAAGAGATTACAAAGCTAAAAAGAAAAAAGGAAAACAAAGAATGTTTTAAAAGCCCAAGCTTGTTTTTAATAGGAGCAAAGAATAAAAACAACAAAAGGAAAAAAGAGCTTATTAAAAGCACAGATATATTGCTAAGATAGGAAAGGTATATCAAGGAAAGTATATATACCAATAGTAAAAGTTTGTCCCTCATAGTTTATTCCTTAGGGCTTTTACCACTATAAGTGTAAGCATACCTTCTCCTATACCTACAAGAATATGTGGTAAGAGTAAAGCTGGGATAACAATGCCAAAGCCAAAGGGAAAATAAAGGGGCTTTCCAAAGGTATCCTTAAATAGATAGGGATGTACACCCAACACTAAGGCGACCGCCAAGGCGGAGATTAAAGTTGAGGAAAATCCAGACAGGAAAAGGGATATATCATCCCTAAGGAGACTTTTGGTAATTATATGGGTATAGTGGGCGCAGAAGCTACCCAAAAAGGCTACAGAAAGAGAGTTGATGGGAAAGCTTGTTATACCACCTTGTCCAAAGATAGTGGCCTGCAAAAAGAGTATCAAGGATATGGAAAGAAAAGCTGTCCATGGGCCAAAGAGTAAAGATATGCTTGCAACACCGAAAGCGTGCACAGAGGTTCCACCCGGTAAAGGAAGAGTTATAGACATTAGTATAAAGTATAGGGCTGATAGAGAGGCAAGGTATGGAACTGCCCCTTCTGCCAAGCTTCTTTTAAACCTATCAAAAGAATAAAACAAAAGGCCAATATCTATTAAATAAGCTGGAATGTATACATGAGGGGCTATGAAACCATCAGGTACATGCATGCGATTCCCCTAAAAAAGGGTAGAAAAGGTAAGTATAAATCTATACCTTTCCTCACCTTCACCGCCTTGCTGTTCTTTTTCCTCATTTAGCCTTTTCCAAAGGGGAACTTTTAACCCCATACCTAAGGAGATATCTTTGTAGTACAACCTTATTCCGCCAGTTCCGTAGATAAGGTAAAAGAGCCATTGACCCTCTGGAAGTGTTGCAGAAGTTGAACTTTCAAGAGGAGCGCCAGGTCCTTCTAAGCCTGTACTTCCCAAAGATGCAACACCATGATGGGCGAAGGAGAATCCTACTGCGAGGATAGATGTGAATGCTATTTTTCTCATCTTTTAACCCTCCTAAGATATATTTCCCAGATGGCAAAGATACCTAAAAGCCAGCCAAGCCCCGCAAGTAATCCCCTGTACCTTTCAAAGATTCCGTCCCTTTTTTCTTCTGCCCCCTTTTCTCCAAAATCCACTCTAACCTGTGCCCCATGTCCGTCCGCAGAAAAAGTTTTAACCCACCATATACCTTCTTCCTTAGGGCAAAAGACAACCCTTCCAAGGGCGTCAGTCCTTCCGACCTGAAAGGGGGGGTTATCTCCTTCTTTATATACCTCATACTCTTCATAAGAGAATCTGTTTCCATCGGGGAAGAAGAAGCTAACAACTATACACCTTCCTTCTTTTTCTATTTGGTGTTTAAGGTCATGGGCATATAGAAGGCTAAAGGCAAGAAGAAAAGAAACAAGTATCATCACTTAACCTCAAAAATAAGATTTGTACTTATCACCACATAGTCTGCCTTTAATCCGTCGGATTTTTCCTTTATTGACGCACTTATCCTTTGAATCCCCTTTTCTTTAATCCTTATGTTTATATTACCTTCCTCATCGGTAGAGCCTACCCTGTGACCCTGATAAGCGACCATAGCCCCCTTGACAGGTTTCCCTTTATAATAAACCCTTAAACTTATCTTACTATAAAGGTTGGCACTGAAAGGGTCCTCCAAAGGTACTATCTCAAGGTCTTCTGTTATGGGTTTTCGAAAGGCCTCCGTCCAACCCTCCAATCTTTTAACACCTTCATAGGAAAGCCAGCCCTCCAAAGGTCCTTCTACCCTATCCTTGGATAGGTTTTTGGTTCCCTTTATAGTCTTTGTCCAATAACCAGTTGAGAAAAGTACATAATATGCAAAACATTTTGCGGGAAAAGAAAGAGGATAAACCCTTTCTATTTGAACCTCTACTCTTTTACCCTCTTTATTAAAGCACATAGCCTTTAAGATGTTTTCCGCCTTATAACTTATAAGACCTTCTTCACCCTCTTTTGGTTTGATATGCCCATAGTAAAGCACCATCTTATCCCCTACCTTTTCCAACCAAAGGTCATGGGCATAGCCAAAGGTTAAGAAGATCATAATAAACAACACTATCATGATAACCAGGGATAATATTAATGAATAAGCATTCAATTGTCAAGTCTTATTGCATGGGCACGAGCTCCTGCTGCAGGGGGTGTGGGCGGTAGTCCTGGCTGTTTTTGAAACACCCTGAATTTTTAATTGACACGAAATTTGAAAAGTGCTAAATTATGAATTAATATTCAATCAAGGAGGTATAACATGGAAACTTTTTGGGAGACCTTTAAAAGGCATGGGTTAAGCAGGAGGGATTTCCTTAGGTTCAGTACTACCATAACTGGTATTATGGGTCTTTCTCCTTCCATGATACCGAAGGTGGTACAGGCTTTGGAAACAAAGCCAAGAGTTCCTGTCCTATGGGTGCACGGGCTTGAATGTACATGCTGCTCAGAATCCTTTATAAGGTCTGCAACTCCCCTGGCTTCTGATGTGCTCCTTACCATGATCTCCCTTGAGTATGACGATACCCTAAGTGCTGCGGCAGGAGAAGCTATAGAAAAGCACAGGGAAGAGGTAATAAAAAAGTATTGGGGAAACTATATCCTTGCGGTAGAGGGAAACCCGCCCTTGGGCGAAGAGGGTATGTATTGCGTAGTAGGTGGAAAGGCTTTTCTAGAAAACCTCAAAGAAACAGCAAAGGGGGCAAAGGCAGTGATAGCTTGGGGTTCGTGCGCCAGTTGGGGATGCGTCCAAGCTGCAAAGCCCAACCCCACCACCGCGGTTCCAATACACAAGGTTATTACAGATAAGCCTATAATAAAGGTACCGGGCTGCCCTCCCATAGCGGAGGTTATGACGGGCGTTATAATGCACCTTGTACTTTTTGATAGCGTACCACCCCTGGATTCTCAAGGAAGGCCCAAGCAGTTTTACGGAAATAGGATACACGACACCTGCTACAGAAGAGCCTTCTTTAATGCAGGTCAGTTTGTAGAAAGGTTTGACGACGATGGAGCCAAAAAGGGTTGGTGTTTGTATAAGGTAGGATGCAGAGGACCAACAACTTACAACTCCTGCGGTAATATACGATGGTACAATGGTCTGTCCTACCCAATACAAGCTGGTCACGGCTGTATAGGTTGTGCGGAAGAAGACTTTTGGGATAGTGGACCCTTCTACGAAAGGCTTACCAATATACCACTTCCCAACGTGGAGGCAAACCCAGATAAAGTGGGCGCTGCCCTTGCAGCAGCGGCGGCGGCTGGTGCAGTAGTCCATGGTGTTTTATCAAAGATAAGAAACAAATAACAAGGAGGTGATAACCATGGCAAGGATCGTAGTTGACCCTGTAACAAGGATAGAAGGGCACTTAAGGATTGAAATCATTGTGGACGAAAAAACTGGGAAAGTTGTGGATGCTTTATCTTCTGGTACCATGTGGAGGGGTATTGAGCTTATACTCAGAGGTAGAGATCCAAGGGATGCATGGGCTTTTGCTCAAAGGATATGCGGTGTTTGTACCTCTATCCATGCTTTGGCTTCCGTAAGGTGCATAGAAGATGCCCTTGAAATCCAGATTCCCAAAAATGCCAACTACATAAGGAACATCATGTATGGATCTCTCCAAGCCCACGACCATTTAGTGCATTTTTACCATCTTCACGCCCTTGACTGGGTATCACCCTTAGAGGCATTAAAAGCTGACCCAGTTCAAACTGCTATTTTACAAAACCAGCTCCTTGAAAAGTACGGTGTAATAGGAGAACTTATACCAGATCCCTTAGGCCGCAGGGCATACCCAAAGAAATTTCCCAAGGCATCTCCGGGCTACTTTAGGGCTTTCCAAGAAAAGATAAAGAAAGTAGTGGAAAGCGGACAGCTTGGCATATTTGCAGCCCATTGGTGGGACCACCCCGACTACAAACTGCTACCTCCAGAGGTACACCTTATGGCGGTAGCCCATTATCTCAACATGCTGGATGTCCAAAGGGAGCTCTTTATTCCACAGGTAGTCTTTGGTGGTAAAAACCCTCATCCCCATTACCTGGTAGGTGGTATGACATGTTCCATATCCTTTAACGATATGAACGCTCCAGTGAACGCAGAAAGGCTTGCTGTAGTAGAAGATTCCATATATACACAAGTGGAGGCTGTTAATCTCTTCTACCTTGTAGACCTTTTAGCCATAGGACATATATACGTACAGAAGGGACAAGTTTATGGCGGAGGGCTTGCCAAGAAAAGGGTACTTGGATACGGTGAGTTTCCTGACGAACCCTACAAGGGGATAAAGACGGGAGATTATCACAGCAAGATCCTTTTCCATTGCAACGGTGTGGTAGAGGACTTTGCAGAAGGTGTAGAAAAGGCAAAGTATTATACTCTCATCGGTAAGGACTTTGCAGACTCCAATGTGATCCAAGAGTTTGTAGCCCATTCGTGGTATAAGTATCCCGATGAAACAAAAGGACTTCACCCTTGGGATGGTATAACAGAGCCCCATTATACAGGACCCAAGGAGGGAACAAAGACCAATTGGAAGTACCTTGATGAGAAGGGTAAATATTCTTGGATAAAATCCCCAAGGTGGAAAGGAAAGCCCTGCGAAGTAGGACCCTTGGCAAGGTATATAGTGACATATACTGCCGTAAAGCAAGGGCACATAAAACCCTCTTGGATGGATGAAATGGTGGTAAGACAGATAGAGATTGTTTCAAAGGTATTGGACTTACCACCTCACGTGTGGCTTCCTACAACCGTAGGTAGAACCGCTGCAAGGGGACTTGAAGCTCAAATAGGGGCTGCTGCAAACCTTTACTTTTTGAAGAAACTCTACGATAACATAAAGGCTGGAGATACGTCAGTCGCCAGCATGGAAAAATGGGACCCTTCCACATGGCCCAAGGAAGCAAAGGGTATAGGAATCACAGAGGCACCGAGAGGATCTTTGGGACATTGGGTCATAATAAAAGATGGTAAGATAGCCAATTATCAATGTGTGGTTCCCACTACATGGAACGGCGGCGCAAGGGATCCTATGGGTGGTCAATGTGCCTTTGAGGAATGTATGAAGGATTCCCCCGTTAAAGTCATTGATAAACCCCTTGAAGCTATCAGAGGTATACATTCCTTTGACCCATGCCTTGCATGTGCTACCCATGTCTATGATACAGAAGGAAAAGAGGTGGTGGAAGTAAAGGTTCAAGGATCACAAGTATGCTATTAAAGGAGGTATAAAACATGGAAACTAAAAGATTCTATATCTTTAGCCCAGGGCTAAGACTTTGGCATTGGGTTAACTTCTTTGCTATCTTAGCCCTTTTCATAACAGGACTTTACATAGGCAACCCCTTCTTTTTAGGTCCTATAGGCTACGAGGCTACCTATGCCTACGACAAAGGTATAACCATGGACCTTATAAGAAAGATACACTTCGTAGCAGGCTATGTATTTCTTTCGGGCTTTATCTTCAGGGTTATAATAGCTCTCTTTAGCAAAAGGGACAGGTTAATCATACCACCCTTCTGGAGAAGAGATTACTGGATAGGACTAAAGGAAATAACTTTAAAGTATAGCCTTATCATGAGGGACAAGGAAGGGAATGAATATATAAGAAATGCATACGCAAGAAGTGTATATCCTTTGATTTACCTACTCTTCCTTTTTATGATCATTACAGGCTTTGCCATGTACGGAATGTCCAATCCAGGCGGTTTATGGGCTTCCCTCTTTGGATGGATCATCCCCCTTTTAGGCGGTGAGTTTATGACTCATATGTGGCATCATTGGATAGCTTGGATAATAATAATATTTGCTATCCTGCACTTTTATCTCGTTGTAAGAGAAGAGTTAATAAAGCAAAATGGAGAGCTTACGTCTATGTTTACCGGCTACAAAGTTTTTGAAAAAGAACCCGTAGATATAGAGGATATAAAGGAATGAAGGTCCTTGTTTTGGGTGTAGGAAATTTGCTTCTTTCTGACGAAGGCTTGGGTGTTAGGGTTGTTGAGGAGCTAAAAAAGAGATATAGCTTTCCCAAAGGGGTAGAACTCATGGACGGCGGAACTTTGGGTATAGACCTCCTTTACTTTATGGAAGATGTGGAAAAGCTTCTTATAATTGATGCCATCTTTGGGGGCAAGCCCCCCGGCTCTCTTTACAAATTCAAGGGAGATGAGGCTCTGGTGTATTTTAAGGGTAAAAAGCTATCCGCCCATGATATTGGTATTCAGGAGGTTCTTGCCTTGGCAGAGCTAACAGAAAAACTTCCTAAGGAGGTAGTGGTGCTTGGTATGGAGCCAGAAAGTCTTGAGATATCCTTAGAGCTTTCACCTTCTATTAAGAAAAATTTCAACAGGCTCCTTGAAGAAGTAATAGAACAGTTAAAAGAATGGGGTATAAAGGTGGAAGATGAAAGAGATAAGCACTATAGAGCTTCAAACCCTTAGAAAGGGGGGAAAAGACTTTATTTTGTATGTACGTTGGCGTTGGTGCATAAAAAGATATTCAGAACAAACTCCACCCATAATCTTACTACTAGATATAATAAAAGAGGTATTTGATACAGATGTTAAGGGGGATATGTGCTTTGAACGAATATACCCAAGCTATAAAAGAAACCTATCTCGGAGGAGAAGGAAATGCTCATGAACGCCCCAGCCTTACTTAACGAGATATTGCTTGCTTTGAAAGACCTTTATGAAAAAGGAGAAGAACACATAATATACACCAGCAAGCTACCCATAACGGAAGAAGACAGGACAGCCATACTGGATGCCTTAGGACAAGGGCAGATAAAGATCACTTTGCAGGCTAAGGGTCAAAGGGTAGAGTGGAGAGAGACAGGAATATATGGTGTCTGGATAGGGGTTTTCTTTGATAGGGACGATAAGCCCCTTTTGGAAACCGTAGAGATAGCATATTTTCCAAAGTTGGCATCTGCTCAAAAGGAGGATTTAATAGAGTCTATCAGAGTTTTGGAAGATAGATTGAAAGACCTTTTTAAATATATTGATGCTGATAAAGAAGTTGACCCAAAGAAAGGCCACCATCCGTAGGTGGTACCTTTTGGTGGGTATAAACTCTAAAGCCTTCTCTTTCCAAAAGCTCCCTTACTTTGCTCACAAGAGGGTCGTTTTGCATAACTCCCCCCGATAGACAAACCCTTTCCATGCCCACCTCCTTTGCCACCTCCAAGCATACATGAGCCAAGGTATTTATAAACCTTGATGGAGCTTTTTCCTTTTCCTTATCCTTTATAAGGTCTTCAAGGATAGATTCCCACTCTACGAGACTTCCTTTTAACGTATAGCCATAATGGTCTTTTACCAAGGGATCGTACATATCTTCCAGCATCACAGCTGCCTGTCCCTCATAGGAAATTACCTGAGCTATGCCTATCAAAGAGGCAACTCCATCAAAAAGTCTACCAACAGAGCTGGAAAAAGGTGAGTTTATACCCTTTAACCAAGCAAGGTATAGATTTTTCAGTTCTTTTTCCTCCATAGACCTTACAGGCTCCAAGTCCATCTCAAGAGCTTTTTCTCCGTAAAGCTCAAAGAGTAAAGACAGGGCTACCCTCCTTGGCTCTTTTATAGCTTTTTCACCGCCTATCAGCCTAAAGGGTCTAAAGGTAAAAAGCCTTTCGTAGCCTTTGTAATCACATAGCAAAAACTCACCACCCCAAAGGCTTCCATCCTCTCCGTATCCTGTCCCATCCCAAGCTATGCCAAGTACCTTACCTTTCAACTCTCTATCTGCCATGCAAGAAAGTATATGGGCATAATGATGCTGGACTTGGATAAGGGGAATGCCCCATTTTTGGGAAAATTCCTTTGCCCATCTTGTGGTTTCGTAGCTTGGATGTAGGTCGCATACTACCACCTCTGGCTCAAAGTGGTACAGCCCCATAAGGTCAAAGACCATCTCTTCAAAGTTTTTCAAAGCTTCCAAGTTATCCACATCTCCCACATGCTGACTAAGGATAGCTGTATCTTTAAAGCCAATAGCGAAGGTGTTCTTAAACATGCCGCCCACCGCTAAAACCTTTCTTTCCAAGTTGAAGGGCAACTTTATGGGCATGGGTACATATCCCCTTGACCTTCTTATAGGCGTTGGTATTCCCCCCACCACTTTAACCACAGAGTCGTCGCATCTCCTTTTTATATCTCTGTTGTGAAGGAGTATAAGGTCTGCCAATGTATTTAGTTTTTCTATAGCCTCTTGATTGTCCTTTACTATGGGCTCCTCCGATAGATTGGCTGATGTTGCTACCAAGGGTAGATCTAAAGAATCAAGGATAATATGATGTAGGGGTGAGTAGGGTAGAAAGGCTCCTATCCTTTTCAAGGAAGGAGCTACAGAAGGAGCCAGTAGCCCTTTATCTCTTATTAGCACTATGGGGGCCTCTGGTGAGAGAAGAAGGGCTTTTTCAAGCTCTGTGGGTTCCCCATAAAGGCAAACTTGTTCTATAGTTTTAAACATCACCGCAAAGGGCTTTTCTTTTCTTTTTTTCCTTTCCCTCAATATCCTTACCACCTCTTCCCTTGTGGCATCACACAGAAGATGAAAGCCCCCTATCCCCTTCACCGCCACCATTTTCCCCTCTTTTAAAGCCTCCAAGACCTTGTTTAAACTCTCTTCACCTGTGGTAATTACCTCTCCTTCTTTATCCAAAAGGCTAAGCTTGGGACCACAATCTGGACAAGCTATAGGCTGTGCGTGAAATCTTCTGTCCTTTGGGTCTTCGTACTCTCTTCTACACCGGGAACACATTTCAAAAAACTTCATGGTGGTGTTTTGCCTGTCGTAGGGAAGCCTTTCTATAATGGTAAAGCGAGGACCACAATGAATGCAGTTGATAAAGGGATACCTATAGCGCCTATCCTTTGGGTCAAAGAGCTCCTTCAAACAAAGGGAACAGGTGGCTATATCTGGAAGAATAAAGGCTTCCCTTTTGCCCTCCTCTTTACTTTCCCTTATTTCAAAGTCCTCATAGCCCACCTCCTCAAGGTATTCCCTTTCTTGGGAGTATATTTGAGCCAAGGGAGGTTTTTCTTGGTAAAGTCTTAATAGAAACTGCTCCAAAAGCCCTTTTTCCCCTTCTACCTCCATCTCAACGCCCGAAGGGCTGTTTATGACCCATCCTTTAAGATTTAGTTCTTTGGCTAATCGGTAAAGGAAAGGCCTAAAGCCCACACCCTGAACCAAACCCCTAAGCTTTATTCTAAGCCTCATCGGGACATTCTAACTCTATACTTTTTAAAAGAAGCTCTTGGCCACCTATTATTTGAGTATTCAAAGATCCGCAGATAGGACACAGCATATTCAACTCCTCCTTTTCATACTCCTTTTCACAGTCTTTACACCATACCTTTAGCTTTTCCACCCTTACCAAAAACTCGGCACCCTCTGCCACCGTTCCTTCTTTAAAGGTATTAAAGGCAAACTCCAAAAGATGAGGCTCCACGCCAGAAAGTGCTCCTACTACCACCTCTATCCTTGCAATCCTTTTGGCTTTATATTTTGTTGCCTCTTCCTCTAAGAGTTCCAAAAGACTTTGAACTATGGAAAACTCATGCATTAGCAGATCCTTGGAAGAAGCTCTCCCATTGGGGGTTCAAGAAGCCTATGTGTCCCGTAAGGAGTTCTTAGGATCACGGAAGGCTTGTCCTTTTTTACAGCATAACCTATCAAGCTTGCATCCTTTCCTTTAGGATGCTCCCTTAAAGCTCTAAGGGTTTTTTCCGCATCCTTTTCTTCCACCGCAAGGACTATCCTACCTTCACAGGCAAGATGGTAAGCCTCTAGACCAAGAAATTCACATATACCTATGACCTCTTGCCTTATGGGCACCTTTTCCTCCTCTATAACAAAGGAAACTCCACAAGCCCAAGACCATTCATGAAGCACCGCAGAAAGCCCTCCTCGTGTGGGGTCCCTCATGGCATGAACTTCTATACCCTTTTTTAAAAGATGGTCTACAAGATCCCAAAGGGGTTGGCAGTCGCTTTGAAACTCTTCGCCAAAGTCAAAGCCCTCCCTTTGGGCAAGCACGCAGGCACCATGATCTCCCAAAGGACCAGAAACTATGATGGCGTCGCCCTCCTTTATATTCTTGGAGGAAAGGTTGGGATAAACCACCTCCCCTATCCCAGAGGCAACCACATAGATATCCCTTCCTTGGTTTGAAGGTATAACCTTTGTATCTCCGGCAACTATAAGAACATTGGCTTCTTCTGCAGTTTTTGCCATGCTTTGAACTATCCTTTCAAGGTCCTCGTAAAGAAAGCCCTCTTCTATGATAAAGGAAACAGAAAGGTATAGGGGCTTTGCACCCATTACCGCAAGGTCGTTTACAACTCCAGCCACTGCCAACTTCCCAATATCCCCACCCCTAAAAAAGATGGGCTTTACTGTAAAGGCATCGGTAGTAAAGGCTATTTTTGAAGCAACTTCCACCAGAGCGGAATCTTCAAGGGAAGAAAGGATGGGGTTGTTAAAATACCTTAAAAAAAGACCCCTTATAAGCTTCCAAGTTTCCTCTCCGCCGCCACCTTCAGAAAGTCTGATCCTTTTCATGCTATCTCCTCAATGCGTAGTACATACAGAACAAAGATCAAAACTTCTAAGTATTATCTGTGCATGAAGCTCCTTTTTTAGCCCAAGGAGAGCTTTTTCTGCCACCCCGTAAAATTTTTCACACCTTGGTCCAAGATTCCACTGAGAAGGCGTAATTATAGAATAACCTTCTATAAGGCCATTCTTAACCTTTATTTTGTGAATAAGGCTCCCCCTTGCCGCTTCTACTATACCATAGCCTGTCCCGCTTATCTTCAATGGTGGCTTTTTGAGGTTAGTAGAAGGTTCATGTAAAAGGCCTTTGAGCTCCTCTGACCACTTCTCTATTGCTTTTATTACGTACCATATCTCCAAAACCCTTGCAAGCACCCTTACTACAAAAGCGTCTGCAAGTTCCCTATGCGCTTCCTTTATAAGGAAAGTTCCCGCCAATAGCTGTCTAGAAAGAGGTCCTGCCTCAAAGGGTAGCCTCTTGTATCTCACAGGTTTAGCCCTTGTATAATTCGGCGCTTCAAGTTCTTCCAGCTGCGTTAGCTTCATTTTACCATGCACCGCCTTTTTTATGTAATAACCAGAAGATGTATAGGAATTTCCAAAGCTTATAAACCTGTCGTAAGACCTACCTATATCTATAAGCCCTTCCTTTTCAGATAGCTCAAGAAGGAGAGCTATATCTCCTTTTGCCCCTTTCCATGAACCTCTTCTAAGCCAACGACAAAATTCATCCTCCTCCATATCAACAAGAAACTTAAGGAAAAAGTTTTTTACTCCTAGCAGAATATGTCTTAGAAATGCAATCTCTCTATAAGAAGGCTGTGAAGTTATACCTCCGGGTATAGCATAGGAAGAATGTGGCCATTGCCCAGAAAATAAGGCTATGGCTTTGGTTATACTTGAGGAAACTTCTATTGCTTTTTTCCATCTCTCACCCAGAAAGGGTGCATAAAGGCCCCTAAGTTCGTCCTTTACAAAAACAAAATCAGGCATTAAAAAAAGGTAGAACCACTTTATATGATTTTGTAGAAGTTCAAGGCTTTGAGTAATTCTTCTCACCAATTTAGCCTTTTGTGTGGGCTCCAATTGCATAAGGTCTTCTATAGCTTTCGCAGAGGCTATAAGGTGTGCATGACCACATATACCGCATACCCTCGGTGTTATAACCAAAGCATCCATATAGGGTCTTCCTAAAAGAACTCTCTCTATGTTCCTCGTTGAAGAGATGCTTATCCTTGCATCAATTATCATGCTTTCTTTCCATACAAGCTCGAGCTTTACTTCACCTTCAAACCTCGCAAGGTTTATGTTTTCAATTTTCATCCTTTAGCCTCTCGGGTGCAAACACCTTTGCCACACCAGAAAGCATTATGTATCCCCTTTTTGAAACGCCTATGGGTAGTTCCGTTGGTATGCCAGCGTAATGTTTTGTCTCCCACATACCTATGCGAGGAAAGTCATACTCGGTACAACCAAAGCAAGGTGTTCCAGCTCTGGTTTTTGAACTGACTCCATTCCATAAGGTCTGATTACAGGAACTATAACTAAGAGGTCCTCTGCAACCAAAGTGGTAGAATAGGCATCCCTTCTTTGAGCCAAGTTCTTCCGTTTCTACCTTCCATTCAAAGTACTCGTTTTTTGTACATCCCCAATGGGTAAGTGAAGAATAAAAGAGCATAGGTCTATTCCATTGGTCTAGTTCTAGTTTTATACCCCCTGCAAGCATCAACAAGGTGGTTACAATCCACTCAGGATGTGCAGGGCAACCTGAAAGGTTTATTACCGGTAAACCGCCTTTTGAAAGAAAGTTATCACCTAATAAACCTCCCTTCTCCTTGAACCTATAAGAAAGCCCACAAATTCTTTCGTCAGAAAGTGCAGGTATGTTGCCGTAAACGGCGCAATTTCCAACCGCTACTACAAAAACAGACCTTTTACAGAGTTCTATTAACTCTTTATCCCCGCATTCCACAGCACCTTCTATTACCAAAAGATCAATATCCTTTCCTTTTTCAATTAATTCCCTTACCACCTCTTCTTGACTATCCAAGGAAAGGGATGGATGATAGATAAAGCTTAGTTCTTCAAAAAGTGCACTTGGTGTCTCGTAATTTAAAAGAGAGTGAGTATTTCCACAACATGTCAACTTTTGAAGCCACAATACTTTCATGCCAAGCTTTTTTTATAAACCTTTACCTTGAACCTTAAATAATCAAGCCAATCTTCTATACCCTCTCCAGTCTTTGAGGAAAGCTTAATTGCATCTATATGTGGGTTTATCTTCCTTGCGGAGGTTATAGCCCTATCCAAGTCAAAGTCTGTAAGAGGTAAGAGGTCTATCTTTGTTATAACCATAAGCTGCGCCTTTTTAAAGATCACTGGATACTTTTCTGGTTTATCATCACCTTCAACCACAGAAAGGAGCACCACATTACAATGGGCACCCACATCGTAAGAGGCAGGACATACAAGGTTGCCCACATTTTCTATAAAAACCAAGTCAAGGTCTTCAAGGGGAAGCTCGTGAATTCCCTTGTGCACCATAAAGGCATCAAGATGGCAGGCAGAGCCCGTGGTAATTTGCACCGCAGGAGCACCCTTTGCCCTTATCCTCTGGGCGTCCTTATCCGTTTCAAGGTCCCCCTCTATCACGCCTATTTTAAGATCTTTTAAAAGATCTATGGTCTTTTCCAAAAGGGAAGTTTTGCCAGCCCCCGGTGAGGACATAAGGTTTATGGCAAATACACCATGCTCTTCAAAATGCCTTCTGTTTTCCTCTGCCTGATAGTCGTTTTTTTCCAAGATCCTTTTGAAAAGATTAACTTCTTCCTTGGAGCTTCTCTCTTGATGGTTCTTCACATGGCAACCGCATTCTTTACACATGAAAAACCTCCTGAATTGTTATTCATTAAAATATATGTATATCCTTTCTTTTTTCAAGACCTAAGAAAATAGTCAATAGCTTCTTTGGGCTTTCCCTCAAAGGCTATTTTACCTTCCTTCAAAACTATTATCCTATCGCACCTTAAAAGGTTTGAAAAGCGGTGGGCTACCATTACAAAGGTCTTGTCCCCAAAGTGTAAAAAAAGATTGTTTAAAATCTTCTCCTCCTTTTTGGCATCAAGGGCAGAAGTTGCCTCATCAAGGAGAAGGATTTGGGGATTTTTCAAAAATACCCTTGCAAGGGCAAGCCTTTGCCTTTCTCCACCGGATAGACTTTTAGGATCTATCTGCTGGTCAAGGTCCTTCACAAAATCACAACCTGCCAAGGATAGGGCCCTCCAAAGCTCCTCTTGAGAAAATTCACCCGCTATAGCCAAGTTCTCCCTTACACTACCTGGGAAAACAAAGGGTTCTTGAGATAAAAGGAGTATTAGGTCTCTTAGGTCTTCCTTCCTTATTTGAGTAATCTCCACATGGTCAATCCTTACACTACCCTCATAGGACAAAAAGCCCGCCAAAACCCTAAGAAGGGTGCTCTTACCAGAGCCCGTATCTCCCATTATGCCTACCTTTTCTCCCTTTTTAAGGGTAAGGTTTATATTCTCTAAAAGCACTCTCTCTTTTAGTTTTACCTTTAAGTTCTCAATCCTTAAAGCTTCTTTAAGGTCTTTTAAGCTTACCTGTCCTGTTTCTTCCTCTTTTAGCTCCAAAACCTCCTTTACCCTTTTTACCACCGGAAGGGATGCTCTTACTTCCATAAAGCCCTTTTGAGTTTCCATAAGGGGAGTTTGTAAAAACATCAAGGCGGTCAAGTAGGATATAAAATCTCCTGGTGTTAAAGCGCCTTCCGCTATCCTATAGCCTCCGTAGAGTATAACCAAGGCGACCACTGTATATCCAAAGGTAAAATTAAAAACGGAGTTTAGGGCGGAGTAAAGCTGGGACTTTAAGTTAGACCTAAACAGCTTTTTGTTTAGTTCCTGAAAAAGATTTTCAAAGACATCCTTTGCCTTAAAGCTTCTTATACTTTCAAAGCCCACAAAGGAGCTAAAAAGTTTATCGGCAACGCTTGCATAGCCCCTTTGAGCCCTTTCTATATGCTTGCCCCTTTTACTTCCAAAGTATCTTATTGCAAAAAAGAGAACCGGAGCCAAAAAGAAAAGGCTAAGGGTCAAAAGCCAATCCCTGTAAATAAGCACACCCACTAAAAAAAGCACCGTGATAGGGTCTCTTAGAAGCTTGATAATATAAGAGCCTATGAGCTGTCCATAGAGGTTCATATCGGAGAGTACCTTTGAGGCAAACTCACCCGGCAACATGCCCAGAAAGGCAGAATAGTCTGCCCTTAAAAGCCTTGCAAAAGCTTCTTTTCTTAACCTCATCAATTCCATTTGTGTATAAAGGGCAGAGAAAAAGCTAACCATAAAATTACCAAGCTGACTAAGAAAAACAAAGCCCAAGAGCATCAAAACTATCTTTAATATCTCCTCGCTTTCCTTTAAAAGAAACACCTTATCCACCAAAGACTTTATAAGAAGGCTTACCCCTGCAGTGCCTGCGGCTTCAAAAAGAGAACCTAAAAGGCTCAAAAGGATATAATGCCAATAGGTTTTTAAACGGTACAGAACCCACTTGATATTTTCCATGAATAAAACTATTTTATTAGACAAAGATGGTGAAGTGGATAGTAGGTATCTTAATAGCCTTTTTGCTTATGGACCATCTTTGGGTACATTTTGGGAGACCTGCTCTGGAAAGATTAAGGGGAGAATACAGAGAAGAGCTTAAAAAAGCCAACGAAACTACAGAACTTCAACAATCCTACAGGAAAAGCCTATTGGATGAATTATGGGAAAAGGCAAGGGAGATAGCCAAGGGCAAAAAGTCTGAAGAAGGAGGTGAATGATGGAGTTTAAGTTTAACACCATTGAAGAGGCATTGGAAGATATAGCTCAAGGCAAGATGGTGATAGTGGTGGACGACCCTGATAGGGAAAACGAGGGCGATT
>CALIUI010000007.1 GCA_938048815.1 uncultured Aquificaceae bacterium
TCAATAAAATATTTAATCTATCTCACAACTTAAGCACTGTTAAAAAGGCTTCCTGCGGCAGTTCCA
Organism: uncultured Aquificaceae bacterium; assembly: GCA_938048815.1. Lineage (GTDB taxonomy): Bacteria > Aquificota > Aquificia > Aquificales > Aquificaceae > Pampinifervens. The sequence continues at coordinate 67 of CALIUI010000007.1, forward strand.
CTTTTCCAAATTGCTTTAGCCTCTTTTTACCTTCCTTTTGTTTTTCCAAAAGCTTTTTCTTTCTTGTTATGTCTCCACCATAACACTTGGCGGTCACGTTAGCCCTTAGGGGTGGTATCCTCTCGGAGGCTATTATTTTACTGCCTATGCCTGCTTGCACCTTTACCTCAAAGAGCTGTCTTGGTATCACATCCTTTAATTTTTCCACCAATTGCCTTGCCCTTCTGTATGCCTTGTCTTTGTGCACTATAAAGGATAGAGCATCCACGGGCTCGTTGTTTATAAAAACGTTTAGCTTTACAAGGTCTTCCTCCCTAAAGCCTACGAATTCATAGTCATAGGAAGCATAGCCCTTAGATAGTCCCTTTATCTTGTCGTGGAAATCCATGATAACCTCACTTAGAGGCATTTCGTACTCCAGCATTACCGTGTTGGGGTCAAGGTAAAGGAACTTTTTTTGAATACCCCTTTTCTCTTGGCACAAGCCCATTATGTTTCCCACATAGTCCTTTGGAGTTATGATGGTCAAAAGTACAAAGGGCTCTTCTATCGCCTCTATTATGCCCCAGTTTTCCGGAAGCTCGGAGGGATTTCTTATTTCTTTCACCTGACCATTTTTTAGCCTTACTCTATAGACCACGCTCGGGGCGGTGGTTATTATGCTAACACCATATTCTCTTTCAAGCCTTTCTTGGACTATTTCCATATGAAGAAGTCCCAAAAAGCCCACCCTAAAGCCCAAGCCTAAGGCAGGAGATGTTTCCGGTTCAAACTGTATAGCTGCATCGTTTATGGCATACTTCTCAAGAGCTTCCCTTAGTTCTTCGTAGGTGTATCCTTCCGAGGGATACATACCTGCATAGACCATGGGCTTGGCAGGTCTAAAGCCGGGTACTGGCTCCAAAGTTGGGTTTTTGGCGTCTGTTATGGTATCACCTACTCTTATGTCCCTTACATCTTTTATGGAAGCTGCAATGTAGCCCACATCTCCCGCAGAAAGCTTTTCAAACTTGGTTAGCTTGGGTGTTTGAGCCCCAACTTCTGTAACTTCAAACTCTTTCCCTGTGGAAAAAAGCCTTATTCTTGTGCCAGCCTTTACTTCACCGTCTATTATCCTTACAAAGGCTACTGCACCCCTATAGGGGTCGTAATAAGAGTCAAAGATGAGAGCCTTTAGAGGTTTGTTGGGGTCTCCCTTTGGCGGTGGAATCCTCTCTATTATCGCCTGCAGTATTTCCTCTATACCAATACCTTCCTTTGCGGACGCAAGAATAACCTCATTAGAGGGAATTCCAAGGATATCTTCTATCTGTTTTTTAACTCTTTCTGGGTCTGCGGCTGGTAGGTCTATTTTGTTAATTACAGGTATTATTATAAGGTCCTGTTCCACAGCCTTCCAAAAGTTGGCAACTGTTTGGGCTTCTATGCCTTGGGTGGCATCCACCAAAAGCAATGCCCCTTCACAAGCCGCCAAAGCCCTTGAAACCTCATAGGAAAAATCCACATGCCCAGGTGTATCTATAAGGTGCAAAGTATAGCCTTTGTAAAACATTCTAACCGCTTGCAACTTTATGGTTATACCCCTCTCCCTTTCTATGTCAAGGGTGTCTAATATCTGTTCCTTCATCTCCCTTTTGGATACTGCTCCTGTAAATTCCAAAAGTCTATCTGCCAAGGTGGATTTGCCGTGGTCCACGTGGGCTATGATGGAAAAGTTTCTAACCTTGTCCATAGATTTATATTTTAAGCCTACAGCCAGAAAGGAATATTTCCTTCAGATTTCCCAGGTTTGATACCATTTAGTGCCATATTGGCTATCTTATCGCTGTAATAGATAGTTACAGGCAAGCGTGGAGAAATAAGAGATCCCCAATGGAGTAAGGTCATTGATAAAACGGAGTGTATGGCCTTTTTAATATCTAATTTTTCGTCGGTTCTAATAAGCAATGGTCTTGGTGTACCTAATTTGGATGATGATGAGATCAGCAAGGCTTGTGTGTTGTCTAACTTAAAGGCGCTCCCTTTGGATGGCCTCATTTTTTCTTCTAATTTATCATACATCCGCGGGACGTTATTCTTTATAATCTCCACAAAATAAAACTCCGCCTCTAAGGATTCAGCAATCTTAATTAAGACTTCCTTCTCATCTCCACGAAAAGGACCATCTCTGTGAATTATCACTCTTTTGTTTTTAAACTCTCCTTTGTTAAAAATTCCCTTTAAAACCCTCTCTGGGATAGTTTCACCTTCCAAAGTGTAGTCGTACAACCCAAACCTTATAAGCTCCCCATTGTTATTGTATATTCTCACAGAGGCTCCACGTTAATTGTTCCCGATAAGTTTCCCTTTTTTTCCTGTTAATATCAAGTCCCACTACTAAGTCTGCATAATCAAGGGGCTTCGCCAAGATAAAGGGAACATTGTCAGTTTTTCCAAGAATACCTAAAATAATGTTTCCAATGGCATACTTGTTGCTTAAGGTTGTTTCATAAACCATCTGGCTTTATATGTCCTTTGGGATTGTTAGCTTCTTAAGTGTGAAATATGCGCCATCTTCTTCCTCTTCTCTTGGATCTCCGGGAAAAAATACCAAAAGGATATCTATATTACTAAGTTCATCAATAGACCGATTTAATTCATCATATAATTTCTCACCCTTTAAGTTCAAATTAGAGGAGTATTCAAAATCCACTTTAAAATTAAGCTTTTCCAATTCCGGTTTAATACTTTTTTCAACAAAGTTTGTAACATCCTTATGTTCTATACCATTTATAACGCCTATCTTGATAGGAGCTCCGTTTTTGAACTTGTCATTTACTTTGTATATACCATCTTTAGCAGCTTTATATAAAAAGGATTTATAATTAACAACTTGATACGCTGGGTGAGAAATTAGGTATCATCAAACAAACCTCCTATAAAAGCTATATCCAATAGCATAAGCATATGCATACACAAGCACACAAGTCAAAGCCTTACACCACCTGCCTTTTCCCCTCAACTCATATACCACACTTTCCCTATGGCATAACCATACTTATATCGTTCCGTCAATACCACAAGTCTCAACCTGTATCTTCAAGAAGGGCAGGGCATTTTCAGGGTCTTGGAGTATTTGTTTGTAGATGGACATGTAATGTGGTAAGATATCCACTTTTTATTGATGGGCTTGTGTCTGAG
>CALIUI010000008.1 GCA_938048815.1 uncultured Aquificaceae bacterium
CCGATAGGGCTATCTCTTTTAGCTTGTTTATTTTATTGCCTGCCTTTATGAGTGCATAGATGTATTGTCTTGTGCCTACGTTTATTCTCAGATAGACCCCATTCTCTTTTATCTCTATCCTTGTGTTTTGATTGCCTTTACGATTAGCCTGTCCTATGGAGTAAAGGTTTCCTTTTCTTTTTTCTGTCCAGCTTATACGTAGCTTCTTGTAAGGTTCTCCGTTAATGTGTCTTTTCTTTAGTTTCTCAAAAAGACTTCTACCGCCAAAGATAACCTTTTTTGGGTTTTCGCCTTTTTCTTTAGCAGAAGATAGTGTAGCCTGTGCTTTTATGACAGCGGAGTACGAATATCTTGAGTTAAGGCTGAAAAGGTTTTGAAGTTCCTTGCTTATATCACTTAGGCTTTTACCTTCCAAAAGTCTTTTGTAGGCATATCTATAAGCAGAGGACCATCTTCTCATGAGGTCTTTTAGTAGGGCTAAATCTTTGTTGCTAAGTAAGATTAGTTTAGCGCACAGGGTTATTTTGCCCATCCTCTATAATTTTAGCATAGTTTAAATTGGGGTTTTTGAAACAGCCTCTGCTCTAAATTGACAGGCAGCTTCCTAAGACTTACCATTTTAACCATGAGGAAGGTATTTTTATTGGTGATAACACTGATAAATCTTTTTGGTGTATCCACAGCCAAAGGGGTGCCCTTTACACAGGAAGATAGAGACAGAATTATAAGACTTGAGGTAAAGGTGGAAGCTTTGCAAAATCAGATAGATGGCCTTGAGACTCTTATTCTCTGGGGCTTTGGTGTATTGTTTAGTGGCATGGGGATTTTGATAGGTTTTGGTAATGTGGGACGGAAGAAGTGCTATATCTCCAGTGATAGCATAAGCCTTAAAAGGGGCATGCTTGCCTTAGGGATAAAAACACAATAAAATTAAATCTCATAATGAGGAAGGTATTCCACCTGCTGGTAGGTCTTGCGCTTCTGTTCGTGGATTTTGTCCACGCAGAACACCACCACGAAGACCACCAGCTACACATAGATTGTTCTCTATGTATCCTTCAACACAATCAAATATACCAGCCCTCCGCAGAGATTTCCCTAAGAGTTTCCCTTTTCTACTTTTCCATAGAAAAGCCCCAAAAGCCACAGCAGCCTTACTGTAAACCTTTTCTAAAAACCACCCACAACCGAGCACCTCCTGTAGCCTAAAAGCTACGAACCCTTTTCTCAAAAAAAACACAGGAGGTGTTTGTCATGAAGGTTTTATACATATTTAGCAATCCTAACTCTGCCAGCTACATACTGGGGAGGATGATACTTCCCCAGCTTGAAAACGATGCCCACCCCGTTGAGGTGGTTGGCATGTTCTTTTTCTTGGATAACAACTATGTGCTCTTAAAGGGAAATCCCATAGGAGAAAGGCTTTCAAAGCTTTTGAAAGAAGGGAAAATAGGCTTTTTGATGGGATGCGACCAATGTTGTTATGAAAGGAACATAGCGGACAAGTTGGTGGAAGGTGCCACCATAGGATGCTTTCCTAACCTATACGGCAAGGCAAAACAGCTTGGCGTAGAACAAGTAATAACCTTATAGGAGGTGTGGAAATGAAAAAGTTAGCTCTTCTTTTGGGAATATTTAGCCTTTCCTTTGCCCAAGAAAGCCTTGAAAAACCACAAAAAGAGCAAGCTAAGGAAGAAACTCAAAAAAGCCAGCCCTTGGACAGAAGTCTTCAATTAAGGTCTAAGTTTGATGATAGGCTTATGGCTATGCAGATAGGCACTTTTAGGCAAAGCGCCTTTTTGCCCGACATATCCCTAATAGTGGATACATCCCTTTTGGGAAGGAACATAAAGGATAAAGAACTTGAACATCTTAAGATCCCCGGTCTTTATCACAAACACGAAAATGCACATGGACATGGCGAGTTAAACAAGAATAGAGGCTTTAACCTAAACTACGCAGAACTATACTTCTATGCCCCTGTAGACCCTTATTTTGACCTTTATGCCACTATACCCTTTACAGAAGAAGGTGCAAAGATAGAAGAAGCCTATGCGGTCACCCGAGGCTTGCCCCTTGGATTCCAGCTAAAGGTAGGAAAGTTTAGGAGTGGCTTTGGAAGGTTAAACGCCCAACATCCCCACGCATGGGACTTTGCCAACCAACCCCTTGTCTACAAGGTCTTCCTTGGAGAAGGGCTAACGGAAAAGGGAATCCAGATAAACTGGCTTGCCCCAACGCCCTTCTACCTTTTGCTTGGTGCAGAAGTATTGCAAGGAGAGAATGAACAAAGCTTTGGAACCAATGGCTTTGAAATAGGTGGTGTAGAAGTGCCAGAGACTCGCAAGCCCAATCTTTACGTGGGCTTTGTAAAAACTTCCTTTGATATAGGAAGCCTTTCTGTGCTTACAGGCTTTTCTTATGCCCAAGGAAAGACAAGGATTGACCACGGAGAGCATGCCTTTGCAGGAAAAACCAAGCTTTATGGTTTTGACCTAACCGCCAGATACTCCCTTGACGCAGTAAGGTACATAGCCTTCCAAGGAGAGTATCTATACAGGGACCAAAAGGGGACAAAATACGAATTTGATGCAACTACCGAAGATCTCAAGAAAAAACAGGGTGGCTTTTACACCCAGCTTGTTGCAAGGCTTGACAAAAGGTGGAGAGCGGGAATCCAGTATAACCTTATCAACAAAAATGATATAACCGACAAAAACCTACCCAAAAACCTACCCGCCTACTATGCCATGGTGGAGTATAGCCCCACCGAGTTTTCTCGCATAAGGTTGCAGGCAGGTCAAAACAGAGCCTTTTATGAAAATGGAAAGAGAAAAACCATAAATGAGGTGATCCTTCAGTTTACCTTTGCCATAGGAGCCCACGGAGCCCATCCCTTCTAAGGAGAAAGCTACGAAAAGCCTATTTAAACCTTTGCCCCCCTTGGGGGGCTTTCTTTAAAAGCTTTATAAGGAGGAAAAGCCATGAAGAGGTTAATAACTCTACTGCTTCTTAGCCTTTCTATCTCCTTTGCCCAGCTTAGGGTTGCAACCACTTACCCTTGGATAGGTGAGTTGGTAAAGGATGTGGGAGGGGATAAGATAAGCCTTTACGTTATAGCAAAGCCCACAGAGGATTTCCACTTTGTGGTGCCAAAGCCTTCCCACATAGCAAAGCTTAGAAACGTGGACCTGCTTATCATAAACGGAGCAAGCCTTGAAATAGGCTTTCTACCACCTTTGATACAGCAATCCAACAACCCTAAAATACAGCCTGGTAGGAAGGGTCTTTTAGACCTTTCAAGCTTTGTAGATTTGATAGAAAAACCGGCGGTTGTTTCAAGGGAGATGGGGGACGTGCATCCCGAGGGCAACCCCCATTATCATCTGAACCCCCACCATATACCCCTGCTGGCAAAGGCTATAAAGGAAAGGATGTGTGAATTAGACCAGACAAACTGCGGATATTACACCTCAAGACTTGAGGATTTTCTAAAAAGGTGGAGCCAAAAGCTAAAGGAATGGGATGAGGGCTTTTCTAATCTAAAAGATCTAAAGGTGGTGCAGTACCACAAAACTTACAATTACCTTTTTAAACACTATGGCATACAGATAGTGGGTACCTTGGAGCCCCTTCCCGGTATACCGCCCACCGCCAGACATTTAGAAGAGCTGTCAAAGGTAGCCAAAGGGGCTAAGTTTGTGGTTTATGAAGTTTTTAGAGATTCAAAACCCGCCAACAACCTGGCTAAGGTTATAGGTGCAAGGGCTATTGTTCTTCCTCACGATGTAGGCGTGGAAGGTGTAAAAAACCTTTTTGACCTTTTTGATGTAATTCTTGAAAGGCTTTCCCAATGATAGACCTTTTTATTACAAGCCTTTTGCTTTCTGTGGTGTTGGTTGGCATACATGCCTACTTTGGAAGGGAGATAGTAAAAAGGGGAATAATCTTTACCGATATTGCAGTAGCCCAGTTTTCCGGAGTGGGCATAGCCCTTTCTCTTCTTTTCTTTCATGGTGAGTATATATATCCCATTTCCCTTAGTTTTGCTCTTTTTGCAAGCCTTCTTATCGCCCTGTCTCAAAGGATAAAGGAATATACAGAAGCCTTTATAGGTCTTTTGTATTCTTTTGGCTTTTCTTTGACGGTACTTATCCTATCCTTTTCCGCCTTTGGTATGGAGGAGCTAAAAAAGATAACCGCCAGCGATATCCTCTTTGTGGAAAGGCAAGAGGTTGTCAAAACCGCCATAATTTACACTTTTATAGGTCTTCTACTTTACCTTAGAAAATGCCTCAAGGGTTTTCTTCAAGATTTTTCCCTCTTTGTCCTTTTTTCCCTTACTCTTGCAAGCTCTGTAAAGCTGGTGGGGGTTTTGGTAGTCTTTTCCCTTTTGGTTTCTCCTGCCTTGGTTTCCTTGCTTTTGAAAAAGGGACTAATCTTTGCTTGGATCTTTGGCTCCTTTATAAACCTTTTGGCTGTAAGCCTTTCCTTTCTTTTTGACCTGCCTACGGGCTATGCCATAAGCTTTTTACACTCCCTTGCGGGTATTTTTGTTTTTCTATATAAACTGGTTTTTGAGTCCTCTGATAAACCTTAGCTTTTCAAAGCAGGCTCCTCAAGCCAGAAAAACTCCTCCCTTTGGGGACCTGTGGATAACATTACAATGGGCACACCCAAATAGCTTTGAATAAATTCCAAATAGTTAAGGGCTTCCTTTGGAAGCTGGGATAGACTTTTTGCTCCCTTTGTATTTCTTAGCCATCCTTTAAAGCTTTTATACACGGGCTTTAGCTTCTCCAAAAGACTTAGGCTTGCGGGGAAGTAGTCAAAGCTTTTACCTTCATATTCGTAGGCTACGCATACTTTTATCTCTTCAAAGCTATCCAAAACGTCAAGCTTGGTGATGATAATGCCATCCAAGCCATTTACATCCACCGCATGCTTTAAGGCTGGTAGGTCAAGCCATCCACATCTCCTTGGCCTTCCTGTGGTTGCTCCGTACTCTCCACCCTTTTCCCTTAACCTTTCTCCCAGCTCATCCTTTAACTCTGTGGGAAAGGGACCTTCACCTACCCGTGTGGTGTAAGCCTTTGATACAGCCCAAAAGCTTGCCTCGGAAAAGTATTTGGGAGGAAGCCCTGTGCCCGAGGACAAGCCCAAAGCAGAAGCGTTGGAAGAGGTCACATAAGGATAGGTTCCCATATCCACGTCCAACATGGTGCCCTGAGCACCTTCAAAGAGAACTTTTCCGTCAAATTTCAAAAGCCAATGTGTGGTATCTATGACCCTATCCCTTATCTTTTTATAATTCTCCACAGTTTTTTCAAAGATCTCCTCAAGGTCAAGAAAGTGGTTTTCGCAGTATACCTTTTCACAAAGGCTTTGGACAAACTCTATGTTATCCTTCATAATTTGGTAGGCTCTATCCTTGTCCTCAAGGTCGCAGACCCTAAGACCCTTCCTTCCATACTTAAACATGTAAGAGGGACCTATACCCCTCAAGGTGGTGCCTATCTTCCCCTTCCTTTCAAAAAGAGAATCAAGGACCTTATGATAGGGCATCACAAGATGAGCCCTGTCGCTTATAAAAATCCTATCCCATACCTTTAATCCTCTACCTTCAAGCTCTTCTGTTTCCTTTACCAAAAGCTCAAGGTCTACCACCATACCCTGGGCAACTATACCAATGGTGTGCGGATGGAGTATGCCCGTAGGCAACAGATGAAGTACAAACTTCTCTCCCTTTACTACCACCGTATGCCCTGCGTTGCTACCACCTTGGTATCTCACCACCGCATCAAACTCTGCAGACAATAAATCCACAATTTTTCCCTTTCCTTCATCGCCCCACTGGGCACCCAGTATTACAAGATGTTTTTTCATCAGCTAACTCCTTGAAATTCTTCTACTTTTTCCCTTATGGCTTTCAAAAGCTCTCCAATACCCCAACCCTTTGCCACCGATATTATCACTGCTTTACTATCCATAAAGGCAGCCTCCGTTAAGTATTTAATGTCTTCTTCCCTTTCCACCACCTTATCAGCTTTGTTAAAAACGTATATAACGGGCTTTTCGTCCGCAGAGAGGTCCTTTAGGATCCCTTTTACCACCTTGACCTTTTCAAGCCAGTTTTTATCCGATATGTCTATCACATGCAAAAGTAAATCTGCCTCTTGGACCTCTTCCAAGGTTGCCTTGAAGGACTCTATTAGCTCTGGCGGTAGCTTTCTTATAAAGCCCACCGTATCTGTTATAAGAATTTTTATGTCGGGAAATAAAAGCTTGGCGGAAGTTTTTGTATCCAGGGTGGCAAAGGGCATATCTGCCACAAAGGTTTCTCTACCTGTCAAAAGTCGTAAAAGGCTTGACTTTCCCACATTGGTATAACCTACAAGGGCTACTTTGACTACCTTTATATCTCCTGCGCTCTCTCTTCTTTTTCTTTGCTCTCGCCTTTGCCTTTTAATTTCTTCAAGCTCTTCCTTTATCTGTTGTATCCTTTTCTTTATCCACCTTCTTCTTATCTCCGCCTCTTGCTCACCGGGACCCCTTGTACCTACACCACCACCAAGTCTTGAAAGTTCCTTACCCCTTCCGTACAACCTTGGAAGTTCATAGGTAAGCTTTGCCAATTCCACCTGAAGTTTTGCGGTTTTTGACCTTACTCTTCGGGAAAAGATCTCAAGCACAAGGTCTGCACGGTCCATTATCCTTTTGCCTATTGCCCTTTCAAGGTTTGCCACCTGAGAGGGGCTAAGAAAGGCGTCAAAGATGATAACCTCAGCGCCGGTACCTTCCGCTATCTGTTTTATTTCCTCTACTTTACCAGCTCCTACGTAGTATTTGGGGTCCGGCTGGCTTCTTTTTTGGGTAATATACCCCAAACATTGACCATTCACAGCTTTTAAGAGCTCCTTTAACTCCTCAAGGGACTCTTTCCCTTCTTGCTTGTTTTCAAAAAGGCTTACGATTATGCTTTTCATTAACCTCCTTGCACTATGGTGCTTATAGCGTGTTTATAAATAAGATTTGGCTCACCTTCTACCTCTAAAAGGATGGTATACCTATCATGGTCCAAAACTTTGCCCACTATCCTTGTACCTCTTGTGAGGAATACAGTTACTGTAGCACCCTTTCTTTTTAGCTCCTCTATATACTCGTCCTGTATGTTGTTATTCTTTTCTATAAACATACCTTACCTCCAATATAAATTATATAAGTTTTTTGAATTAGTCAAGAACATTCAAATCTTTAAAATTTCGCCATATAATTATCCACTAATACACGCCGGGTGAGAAATCCCCTTTTATCGGTAGCGCAGGCATAAAAATACGGGCTGGAAGCCTGAGCTACCAGAATTTTGAATTTTTTGTGGCGGTTCATGAACCACCCCTACAAAGGATAATTTTTCACCCAGCGTAAAAGTTTATATTTAAATCCTATGCAAAGCCAGTTTATAGAAATGTGCCTTTTACGGGCAAAGGAAGCCTTTGAAAGGGGAGAGGTGCCCGTGGGTTGTGTGGTGGCAAAAGATGGAAAGCTTTTGGCAAAAGCCCGCAACAGGGTGGAGGAGTTAAAAGATCCTTGTGCCCATGCGGAGATGTTGGCACTAAAAGAGGCTTCCCAAAGGCTTGGTGAGAAGTATCTTTATGGCTGTGAGGTTTATGTTAGCCTTGAGCCTTGTCCCATGTGCACCTATGCCATGGTATTATATAGAGTAAAAAGGGTGGTCTTTTTTGCCCTTGATGAAAGGTGTGGGGCGGTTATGAGTAGGTTTAATCTTTTGGAGGAGCCTTCCTTTAACCACAGGGTAAGCTGGGAATACATACCCGTGGAAAGTGCCAAAGAGCTTCTAAGGGACTTTTTCAAAAGGCTTAGATGGAAAGGATAGAAAAGGCAAAAAGGCAAATAAGGGAGCTTTTGGAGGATGATTACAAAAAGCTAAGGAGAAGTATAGGGGTTGGTCTTTACCTTTTTAACCTTCTAAAGGACTACCTTGAGGGCACCTACTTAGACCTTTTAAAGGACTTTGACCGCCTGCCCTTGGAAAAGCGCATAGCCCTTCTAAAAAGCCTTGAGGAAAGGCTAAATGCAGGCATTACACCCCTTGAGGTGGATTTTTCAAAGGTGGAGAAAAAGCCCCTAAGGGCTTTTTTTAAGGCAATAGAAGACCTAAAAGCCCTTGGTGAGAAAGAAAAGAAGCTGCTTAGATCCTTTGGCATAAAGGACCTTTATTCTGCCCTTTGGTTCGTGCCCCAAAGGTACGAAGACAGAAGACTCATAAACTCCATAAAAACCACAAAGCCCAACCAAAAGGTAGCCCTTAAGGTAAAAGTTTTGAGAACGGGCTTTGACCCACAAGAAAGATACCCCGCTTGGGTGGAAACAGAGGACCCCACAGGAAAGCTTTTTTTAAGGTTTAGGTACAAGGACCCAAGAGCCCTGTATGGCTACAGGAAAGGTAGCGAGATTATAGTTTATGGAAAGCTAAAGGAGTTCAAAGGTGAAAAGTACATGGTTCATCCAGAGATACTAAAGGAAGAAGAAGCGGGAAGCATCCTTCCCTTTTATTACATAAGGACCGACGGAGAACTAAAAAGCATATCCGCCAAAAAAAGACACCAGCTCCTTAGGGGTGCCCTTTTTAAGCTTTCCGAGTATGCCAAGTACATGCCCGAGTATCTGCCCGAGGAAATTCTAAAAGGACTAAGCCTGCCCCCCATAGGAGAAAGCCTGTACCTTGTCCATAGACCCATGGGAGTACAGGAGGAAGATTTAAACAACTTCTCCACACCCTTTCAAAAAAGGCTCATCTTTGAAGACCTTTTCCTTTTCCAGCTTGCCTTACAGCTTGTAAAAAGACAGATAAAAAGCCTGCCAGCAATTGCCTTGAAAAACCCAGAGGAAAGCATAAGGGAGTTTTTAAAAACCCTACCCTTTGAACTTACACAAGCCCAAAAAAAGGTAATAAAGGAGATCCTTGAAGACATAAAACTTCAAAAGCCCATGAATAGGCTTTTACAGGGGGATGTGGGAAGCGGAAAGACCATAGTTGCCATGGCTATCGCCTACGCCTTTGCCAAAGAGGGATATCAAAGCGCCCTTATGGTCCCAACGGAAATATTGGCACAACAGCACTACGAAAACTTTAAAAAATTTTTGGAGCCTTTGGGCATAAGGGTTGGGCTGCTTACAAGCTCTGTAAAGGGAAGCCTTCGCAAAAGCGTGCTATATCACACTTCGAAAGGAAACCTTCATATACTCCTTGGCACCCATGCCCTTTTGGAAGAAAAGGTGGAGTTTAAACAGCTTGCTTTTGTGGTAATAGACGAACAGCACCGATTTGGAGTAATGCAAAGAAAGGTACTTTTGGAAAAGGGCAAGGGCTTTTATCCCCACAACCTTGTTATGAGCGCCACACCCATACCCAGAACCTTAGCCCTTTCCCTTTATGGAGACCTTGACGTATCTATCATAGACCAAATGCCAAAGGGAAGAAAGCCCGTCATAACCAAGCTTATCTTTGAGTCGGAGTTTGAAAAGCTTTTAAAGGTGGTAAAGGAAGAGATTTCAAAGGGACACAAGGTCTATGTTATATACCCCCTTATAGAAGAATCAGAGAAGCTGGACCTAAAGTCTGCCCTAAGGGAGTACGAAAGATGGAAGAGTTTATTACCAAACAGGCAAGTTCTCCTTATGCACGGAAGATTAAAGGAGGAAGAGAAAAGGGAAGTTATGGAGAAGTTTAAAAAAGAGGGACATGTTCTTGTATCCACCACCGTGGTGGAGGTGGGCGTGGATGTGCCCGATGCAACCCTTATGATAATAGAGTCAGCCCATAGGTTTGGTCTTTCACAACTTCACCAGCTTAGGGGAAGAGTGGGCAGGTCAGACCTTCAAAGCTTTTGCTACCTTGTGGTGCCCGAGGATATAAAAAGGGATAGCGATGCCATGAAAAGGCTAAGGGTTCTTGTAAGGTCTAACAATGGCTTTGAGATAGCGGAGGAAGACCTTAGGATAAGGGGACCGGGGGAGATTTTGGGAGAGTCCCAGTCGGGATACTTTGGCTTTTGGGTGGCAAGCCTTTCAAGAGCCCAAGACAGAGCCCTTTTAGAAAGGGCAAGGGAACTTGCCCATGAATTTATACAAAGAGACCCCCATCTGGAAAAACATCCAGACCTACGAGAGGTACTCCTATACCGCTATAGGGATAAAATGGACCTTTCTTACATTGCCTGAAAGGGAGGAGTGCAGAAAAGGAATCTCAAGCCAAAGTAGAACCTCCAAAGGCGATACTGGTAGGTGTAGGCGTAAACTCGGTAGGCACCCTTTTCTTGCAGCTTTTCCCTTATACTCCTTTGGTCAAAAACCTTGTAAACTTCTTTGTCCCTTTGTAAAAATACCAAAGCTCTTTTTTCAAAGATCTCTACCACCAAAAGGGAGGGCAATTTTACCTCATCCCCAGGAAAGGCAAAGCCTCTGTTAGAATAGGTATAAAGGCTTAGCCCTTTGCTTCCCATGTAGGGCACAAGCTTTTCATAAATTCCCTCCAGACAGTCATCGGAGTATTGGATGTTTTTCCTGCTTTTTAGGATAAAGGAGTAGTCTGGAAGATCCCAAGTCCAAAGGGATAAAACTATGGGCATATCCGAGGCAAAGGGCTTGCAAGAGGGGTTTTCCAAAAGGCTATAAGGGTCATTGGGGGTTTGAAAAACTATTTTCTTTGGTATGTACTCAAAAACAAAGTAGGCAAGCCATCGCCAAAGTCCCAGATCCCTGTAGCTTATAACCTCTTTATTGGTATGGTAGGCTTTGGCTTTCATTCCTTTCAAATACTCCTCAAGCTTTTTGGGATTTCCCAAAGGGCTGTTATACACAGTCTTTGGATTTATCACATAGGCGCATTGCCTTTGGAAAGGTTTGGGTGCGGGATGGGCCATAGAGTAGTTAAGGTAGGGAACGTAAGCTATTGGGAAAGAATAATAGAGAAAAAAGCCAAAAAGGTATAGGGTCAAAAGCCATCTAATAATTCCCAGGCATGCTTTCCTCCACTTTTCCAAGGTTTTTTAACTTGTATATATAAAACCTTCTTACTTCCACTCCTCTCCAATAGATGGGAAGCTGGACCTCCTCTATTATACCACCGCTTGCTGATAAAACTCTTTGGTCTATTGGGACATAATCTACAAAGATGGCATCACCTTGATAATCCTTCTCCCAAAGGTCATACTGGTTCATCCTCCTTCCAAGGTTTATGCAATAGGTTCTCGGATTTCCCTTTACATAAAAGGCAAGCTCTGCGCTTATTTGATAATGGGGGCTTAAAATCTTTTCCTCTCCTGTTCTAAGGGTGCTAACCACTCTACCAAGCTCTTTCCAGCCTATGCCCACCCGTGTAGGATCCCTGTGAGGAGGCAAAAGCTTGCCCAAAGAAAGATAATCAAACAAAGGAGTAAAGTGTAAAAGCAAAAAGAGAAAAGCACTAAGGGTATAAGTAGATAGGGTTAAAAGCCTGCTTTTGGAAAGATAAAGGGCTATCAAAACAAAAGAGGAAAAGTAGGCAAAGCCCGACCAGTTTGCCTCCACCTTCTTAAAAAGGGACAAAAGGGTAAAAAAGAGAAAAATAGGTAGAGAGAATATAACAAAAAAGGCCTCCTTTGAGTTTTTCAAACCCTTTAACCACACGTAAGGTAGCAAAAGGAAAGGAATTAAAGATAAGAGCAAGGCTTGACCTCCCAAAAACTCAAGGAAAGAACTCCAATTAACAAGACTTGCAGACTTGCTGGCAAGGGTAGAAACATGCTTAAAGGATACAAAGTGGTGCTTTTGGTTCCAATAAAGGACGGGAAGAGAGAGCAAAAAGGCTGGCAAAAGGGCAAGGTAAGGCTTTGGGCTTTTTATAACATCTCTTTTATAGAAAAAGCCATAAAGAAGAGCCAAGGGTAGTAAAAAGACCGCAGGATACTTGCTAAGAAAGGAAAGCCCAGCAAAAAAGCCCACAAGAAGCCAAAGTTTGGGAGAGTTCTTTTCAAAGGCAAAGTACATAAGCATAAGGCTTACAGACCAAAAGAAGATAAAGGGGGAGTCGGTGGTCATAAGGAGGGAGTTTATGGCAAAACCTATGGTAAGCTGGGGCAAAGTGGAGACTATTAGAGCGGTCCTTTGGTCAAAGACCCTCTTTACAAAAAGGTAGGTGAAAAGGGAAAGTAAAAAGGAAAGCAATATGGGAGTAATTCTGACCGCCAACGGAGAGACACCCAAAAGCTCCCTTGTTATAAAGTTTAAATAAGCCACCATGGGAGGCTTTGAATAGTAGCTTAGGTCAAGATTTCTTGACCAGTCCCAATACTGGGCTTCCTCGGGAGTTAGGTCAAAGGGATAATAGACCACATAAAGGATACGAAAAACCAAAAGAAAGAGGTTAAAAGCCACTACAAAGATCATCCCTTAAAGGTGTATTCCTTACCTTCCAAAAGCCTATAAATGTTTTCCCTATGCTTGTAGAGTATAAGAAGAAACATAAGAAAAGCCATCAACACTATCTTAAAGGGATAGTTAGAAACCAGCAAGAAGATCACCGCAAAGGCGCAGGCAGAAAGGGAAGCTATGGAAACAATACCCTTCCACTTAAAGACCATAGCCCAAAGGACAAAAGAAAGCAGGGCAGTGAGGGGGGAAACTCCCATCAAAACTCCCAAGCCTGTTGCCACACCCTTTCCACCTTTGAAGCTGTGGAAAAGGGGATACATATGCCCCAAAAGGCTTGCCAAACCTACAAAAAAGGCTGTCCAGCTTTCAAGCCCGTAATAAAGCCGTGCTAATATCATGGGTAAAAGCCCCTTGGAAAGGTCAAGAAGGAAAACCAAAACCGCATACTTTTTCCCAAGGGCTCTGCCCACGTTGGTGGCTCCCACATTGCCACTTCCCACGGACCTAAGGTCTATACCCTTGGCTTTTGCTATGTGCTCTCCAAAGAGAACAGACCCATAAAGGTAGGCAAAAAGAACCAAAAGTAAACTGTCCATAAGAGTATAATAAACCAGGGTGTTTCAAAAATAGCCCATCTTGTAGGCTACCGCCCCTGCCCCCTGCAGCAGGAGCTCGTGCCCATATGGGGTCTCCCCACAAGCCCTGAAAGAGTTTCTCCTTCAGGACAGAGAGGTCCCTTATGACCCTCTCAGGAGAGAGTGCAGTCAGCACCACTACCTTAAGAACTTGCCAAGGATTGCAGATACCCTCGCTTGTTCCATCCAGAGGCCTCAATACCCTCCTTGACTCACTCTTAAGGCTTTTTATAGCTATGTCTATTAGCTTCATTTGTTTGGCTTTTAGGTATGTATTCTTTACTTTCTCTTTTACATACTCTTTAAGCTCTTTTAC
>CALIUI010000009.1 GCA_938048815.1 uncultured Aquificaceae bacterium
TTTTTTCTGCCAGCTTTCTTGCCAACTCCCCTGGGTCGCAGGTGACCAATAGGTCTATGTCTATGTGATAGCCTACAGGCTCGCCCAAGATTCTATCCCTTACCCACCCTCCCACCACAAAGCAGTAATCCTCTCGGGGCAGAAGCTTTGCTATATCATCAAAGTAGCTCATATAAAAGTTAAGCCCATGGGCTGTGTGTTTTATACCCTTTTCAAAAAGCACTTCCTCCATAGGGTATAAAGATAATCCCTCTTAACGAAATCTTAACAATCCCTGTTTAAACTTATAGCAAAATCCTTATAGGAGGTGGTAAAATGAAAAGAAGGATGCTAAAAACAGCAGTCCTTTCCATGGGCGCCATAGCCCTAATGTCCGTGCCCGCAAAGGCACAGCAGATCATCAAGATTGACGGCTCTTCTACCGTATTCCCCGTCACCGAAGGCGTAGCCGAAGAATTCCAAAAGGCAAAGAAGGGCACGGCAAAGGTTACGGTGGGTATATCTGGTACGGGTGGGGGCTTTAAGAAGTTCTGCAGAGGAGAAACAGACATATCCAACGCCTCTAGACCTATACTTGCCAAGGAGATGGAGGAGTGCAGGAAGAATGGGGTGGAGTACATAGAGCTTCCCGTTGCTTACGATGGTTTGGCTGTGGTGGTAAATCCAAGGAACAACTGGGCTACCTGCATGACTGTGGAACAGTTAAGGGAAATATGGAAGCCCGAATCCCAGGGTAAAAAGTTTATGTGGTCTGATTTTGACCCCAAATGGCCCAAGGAAGAGATAAAGCTTTGTGGAGCTGGTTCTGATTCTGGTACCTTTGACTACTTTACCGAAGCCATCGTAGGAAAGGCAAAATCCTCCAGGGGAGATTACACCGCTTCCGAAGACGATAACGTATTGGTGCAATTTGCCCAAAGAAACAGGGGAGCCCTCTGCTACTTTGGCCTTGCTTATGTGGAGGAAAATAAGGGCAAGATAAAGGCTATAGCCATACAAAACCCCAAAACGGGCAAGTGCGTTGCTCCAAACTTGGAAACGGTCAAATCTGGCGAATACCAACCTCTTTCCAGACCACTCTTTATATATGTAAATGTAAAGTCCTTGGAAAGGCCAGAGGTTAAGGAATTCGTAGAGTTTTACCTCAAAGATGCCGCCAAGATATCCAGGCAGGTAGGATATATACCACTGCCCGACAAGGCATACCAAATGGCGATGGAACGCTACAAGAAGGGTGTAAAGGGAACAGTCTTTGGTGGTGAACCAGAAGTGGGCCTTAAGATAGAAGACCTTCTTAGGAGAGAGGCAAAACAATGACCCTATCCCTTGGAACCAAAAAAGCCATTGACGTAGGGATATACATATTCCTTATGTTTATGGGGGCGGTTTCCATACTGGTGACCGCCGCCATCATTTGGGTTTTGCTGGTGGACACTATCAATTTCTTTACCCATCCTGATGGAGGGGGCTTCCCCTCCTCTTTGATTAGGTTCTTTACAGAAAGGGAATGGACACCCACCTTTTATGATAAAAAGATTGGTATATGGCCTCTTATTAACGGTACCTTTATGATAGCGGGTATATCCGTGTTGGTAGCCATACCCTTAGGCTTGGCGGTAGCCATATACCTAAGCGAGTATGCCAGCTGGAAGGTAAGAGAATCGGTAAAGCCCTGGCTTGACTTCCTTGAGGCTGTGCCCACGGTGGTCTATGGATACTTTGCCCTTCTGTTTATCACTCCCTTTCTTCAAAAATTCTTCTCCCTTTTTGGAATAGAGATGGAGGGTATGAACGCCCTCTCACCGGGTATAGTTATAGGGGTGATGATCCTTCCCTTTATGGCTTCCATGGTGGAGGATTCTTTAAAGGGTGTACCCCAATATTTAAGGGAAGCTTCTTACTCCTTGGGGGCTTCAAAATTAAGAACAGCCCTTTTTGTTGTCCTACCCGCTGCAAAGTCCGGCATTCTGTCTGCTTATCTTCTGGGCTTTTCTAGGGCAATAGGGGAGACCATGGTGGTGGCTGTGGCAGCAGGAATGTACCCCCAAATAACTGCAAACCCCTTGGAGCCTGTTCAGACCATAACGGGCTATATAGTGCAGGTTGCCCTTGGAGACCTTCCCTTTAACTCCTTTGAATACCTCTCCATCTTTGCAGTAGGTATGGTGCTTTTTATAATAACCTTGATTTTTAACTCCATAGCGGTCTATTTAAAATCCAAAACGGTAGGGTACTAACATGGAGCTACAGGAAAGATTAAGAGAGTTTGATATACAAAGCTACACAAAGGGTGTAAGGCTAAGGGACAAGGCTTTTGAAATAGTAGGTGCTATTGCCACCCTTTTGGTGCTCACCTTCCTTTTTGCGGTAAGTGTAGACCTTTTGATAGACGGTTGGGTTAGGATAAAAGACCCCAACTTTTACAAATCCTTCCCATCTCGTTTCCCCGAAGAGGCTGGCATACTTTCCGCATGGGTTGGCACCCTTTATGTTATGAGCGGTGCCATCTTTTGGGCTGTTATCCTTGGTATCCCAGCGGGTATATACTTAGAAGAGTACGGAGGAAAGGGAAAGATATCAAGGATAATTGAGGCAAACATCTCAAACCTTGCAGCTGTACCTTCCATAGTTTATGGTCTTTTGGCTTTGGGTGTATTTGTCTATAGATTCAAGTTTGGCGAGAGTATCTTAACTGCAGGGCTTACCTTGGGTCTTTTGATGCTACCTGTGGTAGTGGTTGCAACCCGTGAGTCTATAAGGAGAATACCAAGGTCTATAAGAGAGGCAGCCTACGCCCTTGGAGCCACCAGATGGGAGACTCTTTTCCATCACATACTTCCTTATTCTGCTGGTGGTATCCTTACAGGGCTTATAATAGCCGCCTCCAGAGCCATAGGAGAGACAGCCCCCCTTATAACCATAGGAGCTCTTACCTTTATAGCCTTTTTGCCTCCTGCTCCTTGGCAGGATTTTATAGGCATGCTAAAGTCTCCCTTTACCGCCTTGCCCATACAGATGTTTAACTGGATTTCAAGGCCCCAAGAGGCATTCCATACAAACGCCGCTGCAGCGGGCTTTGTACTCTTAGTGCTTGCCTTTCTTATGAACTCCATAGCCTTTTATCTCAGGTTTAAAGTAAGGAGGAAGTACCAATGGTAAACCCTGCTAAAATGTTAGAAGAGAGGAAAGTGATGCGCACCTCAGAGTCTTTAAATACAAAGATAGAGATTAAAAACTTCAACTTCTACTACGGAAACTACCATGCCCTAAAGAATATAAACTTCCCTATATATGAAAAGAGGATAACAGCCATAATAGGTCCCTCCGGTTGTGGAAAAACCACGCTTCTTAGGGCTTTCAACCGCATGCATGACCTCTATCCGGGCGCAAGGTACGAGGGAGAAATAGTAATGCACCCAGAGGGTATAAACCTTATAGACAAAAAGACAGACCCTCTAAGGGTGCGTATGAAGATAAGTATGGTCTTTCAAAAGCCTAATCCTTTTCCCAAAAGCATCTATGAAAACGTAGCCTACGGCCTTAAGATAAGAGGTATAAAGGACAAGAAGCTTTTGGATGAGGCAGTAGAAAAAGCCCTAAGGGGTGCGGCCCTCTGGGATGAGGTAAAGGACAGGTTAAGCACCAATGCCTATTCCCTCTCTGGCGGTCAGCAACAAAGGCTTTGTATAGCAAGGGCAATAGCGGTGGAGCCAGAGGTACTTCTCTTTGATGAGCCCACTTCTGCCCTTGACCCCATATCTACCTCAAAGATAGAAGACCTAATAGTAGAGTTGAAAAACAGAATTACCATAGTTATCGTTACCCACAACATGCAACAGGCAGCAAGGATATCAGACTATACAGCCTTTATGTACCTTGGTGAACTCATAGAATTTGGACCCACGGAAAAGATCTTTACCAAACCAGACCAAAAGCTAACAGAGGACTACATAACGGGTAGGTTCGGATAAAATATACCTGTGTTTTCTTATAGCAGGCGTGTACAGTTTTATGAAACAGACGCTCAGGGGATAGTGCATCATTCCAACTACTTTAAATACTTTGAGGAAGCAAGGGGAGATTTCCTCAGATCCCTTGGCATTCCCTATTCCAAGCTAAGGGAAAAAGGTTATGAGGTGGTTTTACTTAGTACTTCCTGTGATTTTCTCAAACCTTTGTACTACGATGAGGAATTTACCATAAGCTTAGCCCTCTCTCATATAGATCGCTTTACCTTTTCCTTTGAGTATCTTTTGACCTCTTTAGAGGTTCCAAGGGCCAAGGGCTTTACAAAGCACTGCATGGTAAGGAATGGAAGGATTGTATCAATACCAAAGGAGATAAAAGAAAAGCTTAGCCAATCCTCTTTAGATCCCTGTATGCGTTAAGAAAGCCCGATATTATACCTATGAAGAAAAAAAATATAAATCCTATGGGGAAAGTTTTTCGTCCAAAAACGCCCTCCATAAGCCATCTATCAAAGGCAAAGCCCACCAAAAGCCCCGCTATTATTCCACCCACCAAGTTAAGCCCTACAGTAAGAGCCAAAAAATCTTTACCTTTCATCTCTTTAAGCAGTATTATAATTTTAAAAGAATTTTATAAGCTTTGGATTATATTTTTACATCCCTATGCATGGAGGTAAAAATGCAGAGATTTATGTTAAAGTCCAAAATCCACAGGGCTAAGATAACGGGTGCTGAGCTACACTATGAGGGAAGCCTTTCCCTTGATATAGCCTTGATGGAGGCGGCAAACTTGTATCCCTTTGAAAAGATAGAGGTTTATAACGTAAGCAATGGGGCAAGGTTTTCCACTTATGTAATACCAGCTCCAAGGTACTCGGGTGAAGTTAGGCTAAACGGCGCCGCCGCAAGGCTCGGCATGGAAAGGGATATCATAATAATAGCCTCCTACGCCCTTTTTGATGAGAAGGAGTTGAAAAACTATAAACCTATACTGGTATATGTGGATGAAGACAACCAAATAAGGGAGATAAAAAGGGAAATGATCATAGAAGGTGTTGGACCTACTTATGATTGGTAAGGTTTTTCGCATATTTAGAGAAAAGGGGGGCATATTAAAAGCCCTTGACCTATGGGATTGGTACGAAAAGCTTCCTATAGAAGATCAAAAACTTATCAAATATTACTTTTCCCTAAAAACCATAAAGGATATGCGCTTTCCACTAAAAGCAAAACACTTTGACACTGGAGAGGTTCAAAACCCCGGATACACCAAGGCAACCTTCTTGGGAACCCTTGCCCAGACCGCTCTCCTTGACGGAAAATACGAGGATGCGGAAAGGTTATACCTAAGAGCTCTTGAATTGGCACAGTCTTCCTACGAGAGGCATCTTATCTTAAACGACCTTGTTATGTTATCTCAAAAGCTGAAGGATTTTGAGAAGATGGAAAGGTATGCCACCATGGACTTGGAGCTTTTTGAAGAGTACAAAGAAGAGTTAAAGGAAAGGAACGGAGGGAAGCTGCCCCAGATAAACTCCTACGAGTTGATGGTTTATATCCTTGAAAGAAAGGGCCAAAAGGAAAAGGCTTATCAGCTCCTTGAAAGACTCCATTGGGAAGGTGTGCCACATCCCTTTTACGAAGAGATTAAAAAAAGGCTTCAAGGATGAAATATCATCCTCTTTTAAGAAAAATAGTCTTTCTACAAAGGACAAAAAGGCTTATTCCAGAGGGATCAAAATTACTCGTTGCCTTTTCAGGCGGTGTAGACTCCGTAGCTCTTGCTTTGTCCCTTATGGAATTAAGGGACTTTCTACGTATTGAAAAGCTTGCCTTGGCACACATAAACCATGGCTTGAGGGGGGAAGAGTCCCACAGGGATGAAGCCTTTTGTATAGAATTTGCAAAAAGAAAGGATCTTGAGATTTTCATAAAAAGGCTAAATATGGACCCAAAGGGGGGAAACGTAGAGGCAAAGGCGAGAGAATTAAGATACCAAGCCCTTGAAGAAATAAGTCTCAAGGAAGGCTTTGATTTGATAGCAACCGCCCACCATCTAAGGGATCTTGTGGAAACTATCCTGTTGTGGCTAATTAGAGGTACAGGAAGGGAAGGACTTTTGGGTTTTGAAGAAAGGGAAGGCAACATAGTAAGGCCCCTTTACCTTGCCAAAAGGCAGGAAATAGAGGGGTATGTAAAACTAAAAGGTGAAGGCTGGGTGGAAGACTCCACCAATTACAACTTGGAGATACCAAGGAACCTTATAAGGCACAAGATAATCCCCGAGATGAAAAGATTAAACCCAAACTTAGAGGAAAGCTTTTTAAGACTTAGGGAAATACTAAGGGAAGAGGAGGAATTACTCAAAGAGCTTACAAAACAATCCATAGAGAAAGTTTACAAAGAAGGGCAGTTAGATAGAAAAGCCTTCTTAAAGCTTCCAAAAGCTATCCAAAGGAGAGTTATTTACCAGCTATACAACGTAAGGAACTTCAAAGACATAGAAAGGGCTATAAAGGGTATAAAAAGGGGTTCATATTGAGGGTTTTTAAAAACTTCTATAGCTTAGCCTCCTGAAGGCGCTACCGGATAATCGGGCAATTGTGGTTTAGCCGGCGCTGGTGCGTAAATAACTTATGGTACATTAGTTTTGACATCCTAAAATTAGACCTTCCAATCCCAGACCACACCACCATATTTTGTAGGGATAGAAAGCTAAATATACAGCGTAATTGTGTGAGTAGTAGGCTGGATGAGATGCGTAGAGTGGAGGTTGTGTTGAATATCTTTTTATGCACCAAAGCCGGTCATGGTTATTTTACCTATCTTTTAAAATTTTAGCACAGGGGCATGTTTAATTTGGGATTTTTGAAACACCCTCTCCATATCACTTGACAGGCTCTTATAAATTGGCTTATAATTAGTTTTCCTATCCGCGGAATTGCTTGCGGAAGATTTTTGGGTCTATATCCCAAAATTTTGTGGTATAATTATTAGCTTGTATTAGAGGTGTATAGCCATGATACCAAGACAAGGATATGCTAATGTTGCAGACAATTCAGGCGCCAAAAGGGTGCAGATAATAGGCATCCCCTATGCCCCAAGGGGATATGCCACTGTGGGCGATGTGGTCACCGTCACCGTTAAAGATGCTGCGCCCAACAGTCCCGCAAAGAAGGGCAAAGTTTATAGGGCTGTGGTGGTAAGGACAAAAAAGGAAGTGAGAAGGTCCGATGGCAGCTATATAAAGTTTGACGATAATGCGGTGGTGCTTTTAAATCAGTATGGGGAGCCTTTGGGCACTCGCATACTGGGTCCCATAGCAAGGGAAGTCAGAAACAGGGGCTTTACCAGGCTTGCATCCTTGGCTCCGGAGGTGGTCTAATGGCTCAGAAGATAAAAAAGGGAGATACGGTGGTTGTTATGAGAGGTAGAGAAAGGGGAAAAACTGGTGAGGTGATCAAAGTCCTTACCGACGAAAACAGAATAGTTGTAAAGAACGTAAACTTGGTAAAAAAGCACGTAAAGGAAATACCCAACCTTAGAGAAGGTGGAATATACGAGATAGAAGCTCCCATCCACATAAGCAACGTAATGCTCCTTTGTCCAAAGTGCCAAAAGCCCACAAGAGTGGGTATAAGGACGGTTATGGAGGGTGATACCCTGAGAAAGTACCGCTATTGTAAGAAATGCGATGAAAATATAGACCTTGTAAGAGAAAAGGTGAGGGTTAAAAGATGAGTGTGGAAACCAAGTATGTACCAAGGCTTTATACCAAGTACCGTGACGAGGTTGTACCCCAGCTTATAAACCGCTTTGGCTATAAAAATCCTATGCAAGTGCCAAAGATAGTCAAGGTGGTGGTAAATATGGGCGTTGGTGAGGCGGTCTCTGATATAAAACAGCTTGAACGCGCTATGGAAGACCTAAGGGCTATAACTGGCCAGCATCCTGCAGTAAGAAGAGCTAAGAAATCGGAAGCAAGCTTTAAACTAAGAAAGGGTATGCCTGTGGGTTTAAAGGTTACTCTTAGAAAAGAAAGGATGTGGGACTTCCTTGATAAGTTAATATCGGTAGCCCTTCCCAGGGTCAAAGACTTCAAAGGTCTGAACCCAAGGTCCTTTGATGGAAGAGGCAACTATGCCTTTGGAATATCGGAGCAAATAGTTTTCCCAGAGATTGATTACGAAAAGGTAGATGCAATAAGAGGTATGGATATAATAATCCATACCACAGCCAAGAAGGATGAGGAAGCTCTTTGGCTTCTTTCTCTTCTTGGACTTCCAATAAGAAGCCCAGGAGGATAAAATGCCAAGAAAGGCAAAGGTTGCAAAGGACGTTATGCACTTTCCCAAGTACACAGTTAGACACAAGAATAGGTGTCCCCTTTGCGGAAGGCCCAGAGGTTTTATAAGGCAATTTGGTATGTGTAGGTTATGTTTTAGAGAGCTTGCTCTTAGGGGAGAAATCCCCGGCGTTAGAAAAGCAAGCTGGTAAGGAGGTAAAGGATGGATCCAATAGCGGATATGTTTTCTGCAATCAAGAACGCCATACAAAGGCGTATGGATTATGTAGATGTGCCTTCTTCTAAGTTAAAGGAAGCCATTGTGGAACTTCTAAAAAAGGAAGGCTACATAAAAAATTGGGAAAAGCTGGAAAAGGAAAGGAAGGGCACCCAGTATAAGCTAAGGATACACCTCAAGTATTTAGATCCCAAAAAGGAAGAAAACGTCATATCGGAGATTGAAAAGGTCTCTAAGCCCGGAAGGAGGATATACGTGCCCAAGCATAGGGTTCCCCATGTTAAAAAAGGCTTTGGCATAGCCATTATCTCCACCGATGCGGGTATTATAACAGACCACGATGCCCGCAAACTTGGAAAAGGTGGAGAGCTAATAGCCTATGTTTGGTGAGGTGATAACATGTCAAGGATAGGTAAAAAGCCTATAGAGATACCAGAGAGAGTTAAAGTGAGCCTACAAAATGGAGAGATCCTTGTAGAGGGTCCAAAGGGTAAGCTTTCCATGAAGCTTCATCCCGATATAAAAGTGTATATGGAGAACAACACCATAAGGGTTGAAAGGCCAAGTGATGATCCCTTTCACAGAGCAATGCATGGCACCACCGCAGCTTTGATAAGAAACATGATAAAAGGTGTTGCTGAAGGTTTTACTCAAGTGCTTGAGGTGGTGGGACTTGGATACAGAGCTGCCGTGAAGGGAAACAACTTAGAGCTAAGCCTTGGGTATTCCCACCCTGTTATATATCCCATCCCTCCAGAGGTAAAGATTGAGGTCAAGGAGAACAAGATATATGTGAGCGGGATAGACAAGCACAGAGTGGGTCAAGTCTGTGCCCAGATAAGAGCCTTTAAAAAGCCAGACGCCTACAAGGGCAAGGGTATACGTTATGAAGGTGAAGTACTCAAGCTAAAGGCTGGCAAAGCTGCCGGTAAAGGTAAAGGTAAAGGTGGTAAGAAGTAGGGAGGTAAAGGATGGCGAAGTTAAGCAGGCATGAAAAAAGAGAGAGAAGGCACAAAAGGATAAGAAGAAAGATCTTTGGAGCTCCCGAAAGGCCAAGGCTATGCGTATATAGAAGCCTAAAGGCCTTTTATGCCCAGATAATAGACGACACAAAAGCTCACACCTTGGTCTCGGCCTCTTCCATAGACGAAGATTTTGTAAAGCTTGCGGGCAAAAGGGGTGGAAAGTCCATAGAGGATGTGAAAAAGGTAGCGGAACTTTTGGTAAGTAGAGCCCTTGAAAAGGGTATAAAAAAAGTGGTTTTTGATAGGGGCGGATTTCTATACCATGGTAAGATAAAGGCCTTTGCAGACAAGTGTAGAGAGTTGGGACTTGAATTCTAAAGGAGGTAAATATGGGTGGCATATCCATTGAAGCTTTAATTGACAAAAAGAGAAGAGAACAAGGCATAGCGGAGTTGGAAGACCAACTACAGATAGAAGAAAGGCTTATCTATGCAAAAAGGACTACAAGGGTTACAAAGGGCGGAAAAAGATTTTCCTTTAGTGCCCTTGTGATAGTGGGGGATAAAAGGGGCTTTGTCGGTTTTGGGCTTGGAAAGGCAAGGGAAGTGCCTATAGCCATAGCCAAAGCCATAGAGGATGGCAAAAAGCATATGATAAGGGTCCCCATAGAAAACGGTACCGTTCCCCACGATGTCATAGGTCATTATGGACCTACCATGATAAAGGTGATGCCTGCAAGGCGCGGAACAGGTATAGTTGCCGGTGGTGCCGCAAAACCCATTTTTGAATTGGCTGGTTATACGGACGTTCTTACAAAGCTTCAAGGCAGCACAAACCCCAATAACGTTGTAAGGGCTGTCTTTGATGCTTTGCTAAAATTAAAATCCATTGAGGAAATGGCAAGGGAAAGGGGTATAGATGTGGAAGTTCTGAAAAAAAGGTACAATCTGTACGCAAGGGATCTGCGTATTCCCTAAGGGAGGTGAAAGATGGCTAAGCTAAGGGTAAAGTTGGTAAGAGGTTTAGCAGGAAAGCCTCAAGCACAAATAAAGGCTGTAAAAAGCCTTGGACTAAGAAAAACAGGCCAAGAGGTTATCCTTGAAGATAATCCTATGGTAAGAGGCAACATACGTAAAGCTGTTTATCTTCTCCAAGTAGAGGAGGTAAAAGATGAAGCTACATGAGTTGTCGCCTAAGGAAGGAGCCACAAAGGAAAGAAAGAGAGTAGGAAGAGGAATCGGCTCTGGTCTTGGAAAAACCTGTGGAAAGGGGCATAAAGGTCAAAAGACTCGTTCCGGAGACAGAAATCTCCCTTCATGGTTTGAAGGAGGTCAAACACCTCTGCATAAGAGAGTTCCCAAGAGAGGGTTTAAACCTTTGGAAAAGGTAGAGTATTCGGTGGTAAATTTAAGGACCCTTGAAAGGTATTTCCAAGCAGGTGAGGAGATTACTCCAGAGGTACTTCTTCAGAAGGGACTTGTCAAAAAGGGTATGCCTGTGAAGATATTGGGAGACGGTGAGCTCACAAAGCCTTTAAGGGTAAAAGCCCATGCCTTTTCTAACTCTGCCAAAGAAAAGATAACTGCTGTAGGCGGCACCTGCGAGGAGATAAGGTGATTGATTACATAAAACAGATATTCGCCCTTGAGGACTTCAAAAAGAGGTTTTTCTATACCCTTTTTATGTTTGCTATTTATAGGCTTGGTAGCCACATACCCCTGCCCGGCATAGATACCACTGCCCTTCAGGACTTTTTCAAAAGCTTTGAAGGGACCATCTTCTACCTTTACGATATCTTCTCCGGTGGAAACCTTGCCCGTATGACCCTTTTTGCCCTTGGCGTTATGCCCTATATATCCGCTTCCATAATGATGCAGCTTTTAACGGTGGCAGTCCCAGAGCTTCAAAGACTTGCCAAAGAAGAAGGAGATTACGGAAGGTACAAGATAAACCAATACACACGCTACCTTACCATCTTTGTGGCTTTTGTGCAATCCATAGGTATAGCCATATGGCTCCAAAATCAAGTGTCTCCAAAGGGGATGCCTGTGGTGGATAACCCCGGTATCCTTTTCACTCTAACCACTGTAATAGCCCTCGTCTCTTCTACTATGTTTTTGGTATGGGTAGGGGATAGGATAACGGAAAAGGGCATAGGTAACGGCATGTCTTTGCTTATCTTTGCTGGTATAGTGGCGGGTTTTCCCAGTGCGGCCATAAGGGTATGGAGTATGCTACAGAATGGCGATATATCTCCCTTTGCCGTAGTTGGAATTCTTCTACTTGTAATAGCGGTGGTTGTGGGCATAGTCTTTATGCAAGAGGCAGAAAGGAGAATACCCATCCAATACCCAAGAAGACAGATAGGCAGGCAGGAGGTGGTAGGATCTTCCAGCTACCTTCCTATAAAGCTAAACCCCGCAGGGGTTATACCCATTATCTTTGCCCAATCTCTGCTTATAATACCTTCCACAGTACTTGGTTTTATACAAAATCCCATAGCAAGAGTTCTTCATGATGCCTTTAACCCAACAACCATACCCTATAACATACTTTACGTGGCTTTTATAATCTTCTTCACCTACTTCTATACCGCCGTTTTGATAAATCCTGTGGATGTGGCAGACAACCTGCGAAAGGGAGGAGCTTTTATTCCAGGAGTAAGGCCAGGACAAGACACTCAAAAACACTTGGAGTACATAATAAACCGATTAGCTTTTGTGGGGGCTCTTTTCCTAAGTGTGGTGGCTACCATACCCATCTTTATAAGCCTGTGGCTAAAGGTCCCCTTCTACTTTGGAGGAACCACAGCCCTCATAGTGGTGGGTGTAGCCCTTGACACTATAAACAAGTTGGAAGCTCAGATGCTGCAGCAAAAATACACCAAATACACAAGGAGGGTGAGATGATCTTGGTGTTTTTGGGTCCTCCGGGGTCTGGGAAGGGTACTCAGGCAAAGAACCTATCAAAGGAATTTGGGCTTTTACATATATCCACGGGCGATCTGCTTAGGGATGCGGTAAAAAGGGCTACCCCCTTAGGGCTAAAGGCGAAGGAGTACATGGAAAGGGGAGAACTTGTGCCCGATAGCTTGATCCTTAGCCTTATTGAAGAGGTTATGCCTCTTGAAAGCGGCTTTATATTGGATGGCTTTCCAAGAACCATCGCTCAGGCTATAGCCCTTGAGGATATGCTAAAAAAACATGGCAAGGAAATAGATAAGGTTATCCTCTTTGATGTGTCGGAGGAGGTTGTGGTAGATAGGCTATCAGGCAGGCTTACCTGCTCCCAATGTGGAGAGGTCTATCACAAAAAATACAATCCACCAAAACAAGAAGGCATATGTGATGTATGTGGTGGCAAGTTGATTCAAAGAGAGGATGATAAGGAGGAAGTTATAAGGAAAAGGTTTAGAGTGTACCAAGAACAGACAAGGCCCCTCATTGACTTTTATAGGGAAAGGGATAAATTAATTAGTTTGAATGCCACTTTAAGCGTGGAAGAGGTAAAAGAAAAACTTTTAGAGGCTATAAAAGATGGCAATTGAGCTGTACTCTTTTAAGGAGATTGAAAAGATAAAAGGGGCTTGTCAGGTAGTGGTAGAGGTTTTGGAAGAGGTATCCAAGGCGGTAAGGCCCGGGATCTCCACCTATGAGCTTGATATGATAGCAAGGGAGGCTACGAAAAGAAGGGGAGCAAAGCCCGCCTTTTTAAACTACAAGCCTCCCTTTAGCAAGGAAAGCTTTCCAGCGAGCCTTTGTGTTTCGGTCAATGAGGCGGTGGTGCATGGACTTCCCAAAAAGGAAGAGATAATAAAAGAGGGTGATATAGTAAGCCTTGACTTTGGAGCTTATGTGAATGGTTATGCGGGAGATTCCGCCATAACGGTGGCAGTTGGTCAAGTGAGCAAAGAAAAAGAGATGCTTATGAAAGCTACAAAGGAAGCCCTTGAAGAGGCGGTAAAGGTCTGTGTGCCCGGCAACTGGATTTCCGATATAGTGGATGCTATATACCGAGTTGCCCAAAAATACGGTGTATATCCCCTAAAAAACCTTGGAGGGCACGGCATAGGTAGGAAGGTGCACGAAGACCCTTTTATTCCAAACCATCCCATCAATTTAATCCAAGAAAAGAAGGACTATAAACTAAGACAAGGCATGGTTTTGGCTATCGAGCCCATGCTATCCCTTGGCACAGAAGAAATAAGCCATAATGGCGATAAGTGGACGGTTATCACCGCAGATAGAAGCCCTGCAGCGCATTATGAATATGTGGTTGCGGTCAGCAAACAAGGACCTATTGTTTTAACAGAGTTTAAAGATGGGTAAGAAAAAGGGACAAGAACAGCCCAAAGAAAAGGGGATAGTGCTTGAAGGTGAGGTTGTGGAAGCCTTGCCCAACGCCATGTTTAGGGTGAAATTAGAGACAGGGCACGAAGTACTTGCCCATGTGTCTGGTAAGATGAGAATCCACTTTATAAAGATCCTACCAGGGGATAAAGTAAAGGTGGAGCTCTCACCCTATGACCTTACAAGAGGAAGGATTGTTTATAGGGGGTAGTTTGTGGTATAATGTTTGGCTTGCAAGGAGGTTGATATGAAGGTAAAGCCCTCGGTTAAACCTATGTGTGCCAAGTGTAAGGTTATAAGAAGAAAGGGTAGAGTTATGGTGATCTGTGAAAACCCAAAACATAAGCAAAGACAGGGTTAAGGAGGAAAGAAATGGCAAGGATTGCAGGTGTAGACCTTCCCGACGGTAAAAAGTTAGAGGTTGCCCTTACCTACCTTTATGGCATCGGTTGGGCAAGGGCAAGGGAAATATGTGAAAAGACAGGCATTCCTTCAACAAAAAGGCTTGGAGAACTAACGCCCGAAGAGCTAAACACCATCCGTAAGTTTATAGAGCAAAACTATACAGTGGAAGGAGATCTCAGAAGAGAGGTCCAGATGAACATAAAAAGGCTTATAGATATGGGATGCTATAGAGGTATTAGACATGTGAGGGGTCTTCCCGTAAGGGGTCAGCAAACAAAGACCAACTCCAGAACCAGAAAGGGCAAAAAGAAAACAGTTGGCGGCACAAAGAAAAAGATAGTAAAGTAAGGAGGTAGTATATGGCAAAAAGGAAACAACAACCTAAAAAGCAGAAAAGAACCGTTACCGAAGGTATAGTGCATATACTTAGCACCTTTAACAATACAGTGATAACCATAACCGACAAACAAGGCAACACCCTTGTGTGGGAAAGCGGTGGCACCGTGGGCTTTAAGGGAACAAGGAAAAGCACACCCTATGCAGCCCAGTTGGCAGCCCAAAAGGCTGCAAAGAGAGCCATCCAAGAGTATGGACTTCAGGAGGCAGAAGTAAGAATAAAGGGAGCGGGAGCGGGAAGAGAATCAGCCCTTAGGGCTATACACGCCGCCGGTATAAAGGTAAAGGTCATAAGAGATATAACTCCAATACCCCACAATGGCTGTAGACCACCTGCCAAAAGGAGGGTTTGAAGTATGGGTAGGTACATAGGATCCTGGGTAAGGCATGATAGAAGGCTTGGGGCACCAGTCTCTGGTAAAAAAAGCGGTCCGAAAACTCTGGCAAGAAGGAACTTCCCACCCGGTCAGCATGGAAGAGTAAAGGGAAGAAGAAGAAAGCTTACCGAATATGGCGTGCGCCTTTTAGAAAAACAAAAGCTTAAACTCTTATATGGTGGTATAAGGGAAAAGCAATTTAAGAGGTACTTTGATGAGGCATCCCATTCAAAGGGTAATACGGGTCAGGTTCTTCTTCAACTCCTCGAAAGAAGGCTTGATAATGTAGTATATAGGCTGGGCCTTGCCTCTACAAGAAGACAGGCAAGGCAATGGGTGGCTCATGGACACTTTTTGGTGAACGGTAAAAAGGTGGATATACCCTCTTACAGAGTTGAAGCCGGGGACATAATAGAGGTAAAGGCTTCTTCAAGGGATATTCCTCAACTTCTGGAAAACCTTGAAAACATAGACCCAAGAAGCATACCCTCATGGCTTGAGCTTGATAAGGAAAACTTCAGGGGTAAGGTGATAGACCTACCAAGGGATATCCAACTTGAAGTGCCTGTAAATCTCCAGTACATAATAGAGTTTTACTCCAGGGTTTAAGGAGGTGTTTTTATGCTAAGAGAATACCTTTTTCCTTCAAAGGTATATTGGGAAGAAAGAAAGAAGACCTACGGTAGGCTTGTGGTGGAGCCCCTTGAAAGGGGCTTTGGTATAACCATGGGTAATTCTCTACGAAGAACTCTCCTATCCTCCATAGAAGGTAGTGCTATAACCGCAGTAAAGATATACGGAGTATACCATGAGTTTTCTCCCATTGAAGGCGTGCAAGAGGACGCCCTTGAGGTAATAGCCAATTTGAAAAGGGTGAGGTTTAAGCTTAACAACTCCGACGTGGAAGTACTTTACCTTAAGAAAAAAGGCGAAGGAATGGTATATGCCAAAGATATAAGCCTTCCACCGAACGTGGAAATTGTGAACCCAGAACAGAGGATATTAACTATAACAGATTCCAACAAAGAGATAAACATGGAGATCAGGATTGAAAGGGGATTTGGCTATGTGCCCACCGAGGAGATGGAGGTTATTGGAGAAGCTGGTTGGATACTGGTTGATGCGGACTTTTCCCCCGTGCGTCAAGTTGCCTTCAGGGTTGAAAAGACAAGAGTTGGTAAAAGAAGCGACTATGACAGGCTTATAATGGAGATACACACCGATGGCACAAAGACTCCCGACGATGTTATAAAGGAAGCTGTCCAATTAATAACCAAAAACTTTGAAGCCCTTGAGGATATCTCCTTTGAAGCGCCCATGATAGAAGAAGTATCTGCGGATGTTGTTGACGAATTCGTAGAAAAGTTGAGCCTTCCCATAGAGGAGTTGGACGTATCTCAGAGGGCTCTTAACTCTATAAAAAGGATGGGTATAACCACCATAGGGGACCTGGTAAGGCTTACCGAGGAAGACCTAAAAAGCACAAAGAATATAGGTAGAAAGGCTATAAACGAAATAAAGGAAGCCCTAAAACAGATAGGACTTTACTTGGGAATGGATATAGAGAGTAGGAGGTAGATTATGAGACACAGGGTAAAGAAAAAACACTTTGACAGAACAAAGGAGCAGAGGCTGGCCCTCTACAGGTCTTTGGCAAGAGCCCTTATAATGGAAGAAAGGATAGAAACCTCTTTGCAAAAGGCAAAAGCTTTAAGGGCTTTTATAGAAAGGCTTGTAGAACTCGGCAAAAAAGGAGATTTGGCATCCCGTAGAAGAGCCCTCGCCCTTTTGCCCGATAGAAAGGTTATTAAAAAGCTTTTTGAAGAGATAGCTCCAAGGTTTGAAAGCAGGAAAGGTGGATATGTTAGGATAATAAAGCTTCCCGATAGAAGGATAGGTGATGGTTGTGAATTGGCTATTCTTGAATTTGTAGAATGATAAAGGGCATCCTTTCTTTACTTATAAACCTGCTTATACTTCTTGTTTTTTTGCACGCCATAGGCTCTTGGATACCCCAAGTAAGGGAAAGTAGGTTTTATTACCATCTTGATAGATTGGTCTCGCCCTTGCTTGAGCCTTTTAGAAGAATACTCCCACCGGTAGGTGGTTTAGACCTTTCCCCTCTTTTGCTCCTTTTCCTTCTCTATTTTATAAAGAACCTTTTAAGGCTTTGAGGCTATTAGCCTGTGGGCACAATTATAAAATTTACCTGTAGGGGCGTATACTAATGAGCCAACATAAAAATACACCCAATTATACCAAAAGATTCCACAGGATAAAATCGTAGATGACCCCCATAATCACAGAAAACAGGAACCAAAAGATAAGGTAAGAGAGAACCAAGCCCTTTGGAAGAAACTTTAAAGTTGCTATGATGGTGGGCATACATACACCAGTGCCGCTAAGCATAAAAACAAGAGCATTCCCAGAAGTAAAGCCTATATCCTTTAATGCTTTGGCTATGGGCACCTCTTCACCAGAACAAACATAAACAGGAATGGCTACCAAGGACATAAGAGGATAAGAAACAAAACTCCCCGCTATGGATTTTACCAACTCTGCAGGAAAGAAGGTTTTTATGAGAGATGCTATAAATATACCTAAAAAGAGATACTTGCCTATACCGAAAAGATTATCCTTTATATGGTAAAAAAAGAGCCTTATACCCTTTTCCTGTTGGGAAGCGCCCATAAGCAAAGGTATTCCCTTTGGTTTTTTAAAAAGGATGCCCATCAGATAGGCAAAGAGGAAAGCAAAGAGAAAGGTGCCTATCAACCTTGCCAAGGTCATAGTTAAGCCAAAGTAGCCATAGGTAAGCAAAAGGGTTACGGGAGATATTACAGGAGCGATTATTAGAAAAGAAAGAACTGGAGCGTAGTTTTTTGACAAGCTGTTTATTAGATTTGCTACGGGCAACATGGAACAGGAGCATAGGGGCAAAAGCCCACCCAAAAAACCCGTATATATGGGGGCGGTTTTTTCCTCCTTCAGCAAGGCTTTTAACCAACTAAGCTTCGTAAAACCTTGGAATATGGAAGTAATTAAGACAGCCACAAGGAAATAGGGAAGTATATCTATGGTGTAGTAGTAAAAGTTATGAAAAAAGTCCTTTATTAAATCCATAAGGTAAAATATATTCAACCAAAAAGAAAGTAAAGTACGAAGGAGCTCATTACTCCTGCCACCACATCGTCCGCAACAACGCCATGACCTTTGGGCAACTTTTCAAAGAGCTTTATGGGATAGGGCTTAAGTATATCAAGAACTCTAAATACTACAAAGCCTATTAACAAGGACTTTAAAGTGGGCTCTACGAAAAGAAAAGCAAAAAAGTAGCCTACAACCTCATCTATGACCACCTCTTCTGGGTCCTTTTCCTTCGTTAGCTCCACCATATAACCCGCAGACCATACCGCCAATAGATAAAGCCCTACGCCCAAAATAAGGGTTAGCCACCATTTGTGGATAAGGAGATAAACTAAGGGTATGCCCAAAAGGGTACCTATGGTTCCCGGAGCGTATTTAAACCTACCAAGGTAAAAACCCGTTGCAATAAGTTCTTGCCACATTTATATATCTATCCGTGCAAACCTTTTTCTGCCCTCTTCAAAGATATCTCCACCGTATATATCATTGGCTACTATCACTGGAAAATCTTCCACGTATAGCCTTCTTATGGCTTCTGTTCCAAGGTCTTCATAGGCAACTATCTCCGAAGATTTAATACATTTGGAAAGCAGCACTGCCACACCACCAACCGCAGCAAAATATACAGCCTTATACTTTTTCAAAAGGTCCCTCACCTGAGGAGACCTATAACCCTTTCC
Organism: uncultured Aquificaceae bacterium; assembly: GCA_938048815.1. Classification (GTDB taxonomy): domain Bacteria; phylum Aquificota; class Aquificia; order Aquificales; family Aquificaceae; genus Pampinifervens. Next base: position 18,811 of record CALIUI010000009.1, read on the forward strand.
TATCATGCCTTTTAGCCCCAGCTTAAGAAGTTCTTCCACGTACTTATCCATTCTTATAGAGGTGGTAGGTCCGGCGGAACCTATAACTTGACCGGGTTTTGGTGGAGTTGGTCCCACATAGTATATAACTTGACCCTTCACATCAATGGGCAAAGGCTCACCCCTTTGAAGGGCTTCTACCATCCTTTTGTGGGCTGCATCCCTGGCAGTATAGATGTATCCAGTAATAAGAACCTTATCGCCCGCCTTTAGGTCTTCTATGACCTCGTCGGTAAGGGGTGTTTTGATCCTTTTTTCCATAAGTAAAGATTATAAGTTAATTTTACAGCCCGAGTATGATTAAAATAATTTACTATGGACATAAACCCCTGGCCTTACCTTTTTAGCTACCTTTGGTTTTTATTCCTAATTTTCTTTATCCTAATGCCCCTATGGAGGAGATACATACTTTCAAAGGCAAGGGAAGGCCTAATAAGAGAGCTTGAAAGAAAAAGGGGCAGCAGGGTTATAACCCTTATCCACAGGCAAGAAAGCCTTGGATTTTTTGGAATCCCCCTTTTTAGGTACATACAATACATACCAGTACCCTATAGAACAAACCATGGAGGTAAGCATTGAAAGTAAAGGTAGGTATAGTAGGTTGCGGCGTCGTAGGCAGTGGTGTGGTGGAGCTTCTTTTAAAAAACAAAGAGGTTATAGCCAAAAAAACTGGCATAGAGCTTGAGCTTTCAAAGGTAGCAGACAAGGATTGGAAAAAGGAAAGAGCCTTTCATGTGCCAGAGGACCTTAGGACTACCGACTACAGAGAAGTTATAGAAAGCTCTCATATAGTGGTAGAGTTGATAGGAGGCAAAGGCTTTGCAAAGGAGCTTATAAAAGAAGCCCTTCAAAGGGGAAAGCATGTAGTTACTGCCAATAAATACCTTTTAGCAGAAGAGGGAAAGGAGCTTTTTAAATTAGCAGAGGAAAAAGAGTTGTGTATAGGATTTGAGGCTTCTGTGGGTGGTGGTATTCCAATAGTTAAGGCAGTAAGGGAGTGTTTGGTGGGTAATAATATAAAGTCTGTCTATGGCATACTTAACGGCACCACCAATTACATACTTACAAGGATGTTCCAAGAGGAGGTGGATTTTAACACTGCTTTAAGGGAAGCCCAAGAAAAGGGATATGCGGAAGCAGACCCAAGCCTTGATATTGATGGTTGGGACTCTGCCCATAAGATAGCCATACTTTCCTACATAGCCTTTGGAAATTATTTTCCCTTTGATAAAGTATATGTGGAAGGCATAAGGGATATAGACCTTTTGGATGTGGAGCTTGGTAAGGAGCTTGGATATATCCTTAAGCTTTTGGCAATAGCCAAAAAAAGAGAAGATCAACTGGAAATTAGGGTTCACCCTACCTTTCTTCCGGAAGAGGACCCCCTTGCTAAGGTTTCCCATGTGTTTAACGCCATACTGGTAGAGGGTGATTTTGTGGGCAAAACCATGTTTTACGGTAAAGGTGCTGGGGCACATCCAACCGCTTCGGCGGTAGTATCAGACCTTGTGGATATAGCAAGGACCATAGCTTATGGTTTTCCTTGTAAGCAAAGAGTAAGGTGGGAAAGTAAAGAGTTGAACATTACCGATAACTTTTATAGCAGGTATTACCTTAGGTTTGATGTACCCGATAGACCTGGCGTGCTTGCAAGTATAGCTCAAGTTTTGGCGGAGGAAAACATAAGCATAGCCAGTGTGCTTCAAAAGGAAAAGGTGTGCAGGTTGGCGAGAAAAGAGGGGCAAGGGATAATCCCCCTTGTCATCTTAACCCACAAAGCTTACGAAAGAAGTATGCAAAGGGCAATGGAAAAGATAATAAACCTTCCTGTAGTGGTAGGAAAACCCGTGCTTATCAGGGTAGAAGAGGAGGCAGAATGAAGTTTTTGGCTCCTTCTATACTATCTGCGGACTTTTGGAAGCTCGGAGAGCAGATACAGGCATGCATAGAGGGCGGTGCTGACATCATCCACTTTGACGTGATGGATGGGCATTTTGTCCCTAACATAACCTTTGGACCTGTTCTTTTGGAAAGCATTAAAAGGCATTGTTCTTTGCCCTTGGACGCCCATCTTATGATAGAAAACCCCGATAGGTATATTCCCGATTTTATAAAAGCGGGAGCCGATATGGTTAGCGTCCATATAGAAAACACCCCTCACATACACCGAACCTTGGATTTAATCAAAAGCTTTGGAGCAAAGGCGGGAGTTGTGATAAATCCGGGTACTTCCCTGAGGGTTTTGGAAGAAGCTCTTCATTATGCAGACTTTGTACTTTTAATGTCCGTAAACCCGGGCTTTGGAGGTCAAAGGTTTATAGAAAGGTCTCTCCAAAGGCTAAGGAAGCTAAGGGCTATGGTTGATAGGATAAATCCAAACATACTTATAGAGGTAGACGGTGGTATAAAGGAGGAAAATATTCAAGAAGTGGCAAGGGCTGGTGCGGATATATTGGTGGTGGGCTCTGGTGTGTTTGGGGCAAAGGATATAAAAGCACAAACCAAAAGGCTAAAAGATCTTATTACCTTTTCAGAGGTACTGTGAGCCTTTGAAGATCAAAGAGGTTAAAAGCCAGAAAGACCTCTTTAATGTACTTCTGCCTTGTGCCATCGTAAATGTCTCTAAACATCAAGCCTAAACTCCAACAAGCTCCGCCGTAATCAAGGTTTATCTGTCTTTGTAGGTCTTTGTTGGTAATGCTGTCCCTTACCAAGCTAAAGGATAGTTTGGCAGATCGGTGCTGTATAGAAAAGGCTAAACTATACTGGTCGTTTAGTTTTTTACCTTGATAGCTTTTTTCAAAGGTCCTACCCACATTTAAACTTCCCCATTGGGAGCTAAAGCCAAAGGATCCTACACTTCTCAATAACCGCCCCTTAACTACGTCGTAGATGCTATCAGAGGAAAGGCTAAGCCCTTCAAAGGGATATACTTGCAAAAGGCTTCTAATTGGTATAAAACTCTCCTTTATCTCTTCACCAAGATAGTTAAAGGTGCCCAAGTAGTTATAACCACCCTCTAAAAACAGGTTGTAAAGAAGTCTTTCTCTATAATATCCAAGGCTTCTGAGCCTATAAGACAAAAGGCTTTCTTTGTTTAGCTGGTCAAGAGGGTCAAACCTTGGGTTTTGATGGCTTTTGGGTCTGTAGGAGTAAGAAACTTCTGCCAAGTTGTTCGTTTTAAAATTTCCCAAGTTAAAGCTAAAAGGGTAAGGTGCCCTTTCCACGTACCTTACAGAGCTATAGGTGGAGGGATTTTTGAAATCTCCGCCCTTTGGGTCTATATAAAGGAGGTTTTCAAAGGTTATGGTGGATAAAAGGTTAAAGCCCAAAAGTCTTTTAGGTATGGATATTTCCGGAAAAAACACCATTCGGTGCGCCCTTAGACCTTCCTGCCTATAAAAGTTGGTGTAGGCAGTGGTAAGGTTGAAGTATAGGAAATCTAAAAGGCTTATCTCCCTTAGGTAAAAGCCTATCTCTGGAATCCTTTGGAGGGTTTTTTTATTGTTGGGAGAGGTTGTATCGTAAAAGCGGCGCACATCAAAGGTAAATAGGTAAAGGTCACTTTCTTTACGGTAGCTTAGGTAAGAGGAAAGGTAAGGGACTGTCCTCTCTTTGGTGGTAAAATAAACGTCCTGCATAAAGTAAGGGTCTGATATTAGATCAACGCCCGCTTTTAAGTTGTCAAGGTCAAGGTTTAACTTCAATCTGTAGCGGTTTTCTCTAAGGGTGTTTAGGTCTCTGCCCTCCCACCATTTGCCTGGTGGTTTTGGCTCTTTGTAAAGGGATATAAAGCCAAAGATATCTAACTCTTTCTTTAAAGATTGGCGGTACTCAAGGGAAATACCTTTGGCTTGTTTATCCCTTATATCAAAGGTTAAAGTGGCGTCCTTATCAGGAGATATAGCCCAGTATAGGGGTTGTTGGTATATAAAGGTGTTATAGGTGTTAGAGCCTATCATGGGCGGCAAAAGCCCTGACCTTCTTTCTCCAACGGGAAATACGGTAAAGGGAAGATAGGCTATGGGTATGTTGAAAAATCTAAGGGTGTTATTGTAGCTTACAGCGTATTTATCGGATATGTTTGCCCTTGAGAAGCAAACCTCCATCTCCCTTCTATCGGAAGGGCACGTGGTAATTGAACCTTCTTGTACCGTGTAGTTTTCTCCTTCCTTATCCACCCTTTTGGCGGTAAAGTTAAACCTTTTAAAGCTCCCCTCCGCTTCTAAAAAGTAGCCCACATCCCTTTCAAGGTCCAAAAGGACTTCCTCTCCCTTTACTTCAAAAAGTCCATCAATAGACCTTATATAAACCTTTCCCTTGGCATAGACCATTTTCTTTTCAGGGTCATAGGTAATAAGGTCTGCTTTTATGTAGTAATTCTTATAGTAGGCTTCTACGTTCCCTTCCCCTTTAAAAGTACCATCGGGCAACCGCTCAAGGCTTTGAGAGAATATCTGTGCTCCAAAAGAAAAAGAAGAAAGCAAAAGAAAAAAAACAAGAGGAAGCATAAAAAGATATTTTACTTTTACATTGCTTCCTCTGGAGATTTTGCCCTTTGAAGTATCTTAACTACGACCCATCTCTTTGTTTTAGAGATGGGCCTTGTTTCTCTTATTACCACAAGGTCTCCCACTCTACATTCCTCGTTGGGATCGTGGGCATGATACTTTTTGCTTTTAATTATGTGCTTTTTGTATAGGGGATGTGCCTCCCTTCTGTCTACCTTTACCACTACCGTTTTGTCCATTTTGTCGCTTACCACAACCCCTACCAGTTCTTTCCTTTTTAAATGCCAAGGCTTTTCCATCATTCCTCACCTCTCAGCTGTTTTTCTCTGATTATGGTTAAAACCCGTGCCAATTCTCTTCTTTTGTTTCTCTTTTCCATAGGGTTGGGAAGCCCTTCTATCTTTTTCTTAAACCTTAGCCTCAAAAGCTCTCTTCTTAGCTCTTCTTCCCTCTTTAAAAGGTCTTTTATGCTGAGCTTTCTTAAGTCCTTTGCCTTCATGTCTTGAAGCCTCCTGCCTTTACAAGCCTTGTCTTTATAGGAAGCTTGGCGTCCACAAGCTTATGGGCTTCTTGGGCTACATCTTCGGGAACTCCAGAGAACTCATAAAGTATTTTTCCAGGCTTTACCACCGCTACAAAGCCCTCTGGGTCTCCCTTTCCACCGCCCATCCTTACTTCATTGGGCTTTTTGGTATAGGGCTTATCGGGAAAAACTTGAATCCAAACCTTTGCCCCTTTCCTTAAAGCCCTTACCAAAGCTATTCTTCCTGCTTCTATCTGCCTTTGAGTTAGCCAGCAAGACTCAAGGGCTTGGATTCCATACTCACCAAAGGAAACCTTATTACCTCTAAAGGCTTTACCTTTTAGAGTACCCCTTTGAGATTTCCTAAACTTTGTCTTCTTTGGACCCAAAAAGGACATGGTTTATACCTCCTTTGAAACCTTCTTGAGGTCTTCCTCTATCTTTTTGATGATCTCCTCTTTACCACCCTTTAGAATATCTCCCTTGTATATCCACACCTTTACACTTAAAACGCCGTATTTGGTATGGGCTTCCGCAAAGCCATAGTCTATATCTGCCCTTAAAGTTTGTAGGGGCATCCTTCCCACCAAAAACCACTCTGCCCTTGCCAGCTCTGCACCTCCTATACGACCCTTTACCTGCACCTTTACGCCCTTTGCGCCCGCCTTGAAGGCGTTGTCTATAGCCCTCTTCATAGCTCTTCTGTGGGATACTCTTCTTTCCATCTGCATGGCTATTTCTTCCGCCACAAGCTGGGCGTCCAATTCGGGCACCCTTACCTCATCCACCGTTATAACTACATCCTTGCCCCCAGTTATATATTCTATGTCCTTTTTCAGCTGTTCCACTTCTGCACCCTTTCTTCCTATGATGATACCGGGCCTTGCGGAGAGAATTCTGATCTTTACCTTATCAGCCATTCTTTCAACGACTATCTTTGATATACCGGCGGAGGCATATCTTTTCTTTATATAATCCTTTACCCTTAGGTCTTCATGAAGCAGCTGGGTATAATCCCTTTTGTTGGCAACCCACTTGGAATTCCAATCTTTTATAACCCCTATTCTAAAGCCTATGGGATGTGTCTTTTGACCCATTATCCTTCCTCCTTCTCGTGGAGCACTATAGTTATGTGAGAAGTTTTTTTGCGTATCATGGTAGCCCTTCCATGGGCCCTTGGGAACCACTTTTTGTACATGGGGCCTTCATCGGCAACGGCTGTTTTTATGTAAAGTTTGTCAAGGTCCAAACCCTTCTGCTCTGCATTGGCCAAGGCGCTCCTCAAAACACCCTCTATTATGCGGGCAGACCTTTTTGGGATAAACCTTATCTGGTAAAGGGCATCGCCCGCCTTCATACCACTTATAATTCTCAAAATCTGCCTTGCTTTTATAGGAGAAACCTTTGCATATCTTAATACTGCCCTTGCTTCCATCTTAATCACCTCACTTCTTCTTTGTAACTTTTGCAGACTTCTCCGGGTGGCCCTTAAAAGTCCTTGTAGGGGCAAACTCACCCAGTTTATGCCCTACCATATCTGAGGTTATATAAACGGGCACAAAGGTTTTACCGTTATGCACCGCAATGGTATGCCCTACAAATTCAGGTATTATAGTGGTATCCCTGCTGTAGGTCTTGATAACCTTTCTATCACCCGTTTGGTTCATCTTTCTTATGGTAGCCCAGAGCTTAGGGTCTACCCAAGCCTTTTTATTGACTATCTTTCTGTAATCGTTCCATACCTGTTGATACTTTTCAAGAGCCTTTTGATAAAGCTCTGGAGTATGTTGCACCTTGCGGACCCTTTTGTATATCCTTTGAGTCCTTTTGTAAAGCCTTAGGAAGCTATCCAAGTCGTCAATTAGCTTATTTCTTTTGTTCCAAGCGCCTTTAAAGCCCATTACTTTGTACCTCCTTTGAGAGGTTTGCCCTTCCTACTTACAAGGATAAACTTATCGGAATACTTCTTGCCTCTCCTTGTCTTGTAGCCCTTTGTCTTCCATCCCCACGGGGATTCGGGATGTTTGCCCTTTGTCTTACCTTCACCACCACCATGAGGGTGGTCTACGGGGTTCATGGCAGTTCCCCTTGATTTTGGTCTCCAACCAAGCCACCTGTATCTACCAGCCTTCCCATACTTTACAAGCTCATGTTCTGCAAGGCCTACGGCACCGATCGTTGCTATACACCTCTGATGCACAAGCCTTATCTCACCTGAGGGCGTCCTCAACTGCACATAATCACCCACCTTACCCAGTATCTGAGCGGACATACCTGCAGCCCTTGCTATTTGACCACCCTTTCCGGGATGTAGTTCCACGTTATGAACTATGGTACCAACGGGTATGTATTTGAGAGGTAAAGCGTTTCCTACCTTTATCTCTGGTAGCTCTTTGCCAGCTTCTGCATCTTCGTAGGATATGGATATAACCGTATCTCCCACCTTTAGTCCATCAGGCCAGAGTATATACCTCTTTTCTCCGTCTGCGTAATGAAGCAGGGCTATACGGGCAGACCTGTTTGGGTCGTACTCTATGGCAACTACCTTTGCGGGCACAAGGCTTTTATCCCTTTTGAAATCTATCAATCTATAACGCCTTTTGTTGCCACCGCCTCTACCCCTTGAGGTAATCTTTCCCTGTTGCCTTGACCTACCCTTTGCCTTATGGTGGTATACAATCAAAGATTTTTCTGGTTCCTTTTTGGTTATCTCGGAAAAGTCATAAAGGATTGCATGCCTTTGGCCGTTGGTTACCGGTTTTAACTTCCTTACACCCATCTTCACACTCCTGTAAGGTCTATTTCTTTATCCATAGGTATGGTCACTATGGCCTTTTTGTAAGCCCTTGTGTAGCCATACCTTCTAAACTTGCCTATCACCCTCTTCTTTTTGGGCTTTACTATCATGGTATTGACCTTTAGAACTTTCACCCCAAAAAGTTTTTCTATGGCATGCTTTATCTCATGCTTTGTGGCATCTAAGGCTACCTCAAAGGTATATTTTTTGTAGTCTTCCATCAACCTATTGGTTTTTTCCGTAATTATAGGTCTTATTATGATCTCTTCAGGCCTTCTCATGATGCCAACCTCTCATAAACTTTTTCAAGGGCGCTTTGGGTAATCAGAAGCTTATCAGCCCAAAGAAGGGAATAAACGTTCAAGCCTTCCACTGGCAAAACACTAACCGTAGGTAGGTTCCTAAAGGACTTGTATATTATCTCATCCTTTTCTGGAAGCACTATCAACACCTTTTGTTTGTCTATACCAAGCCCTTTGAGAACTTCCAGGGCTTTCTTTGTCTTTGGCACATCTCCGAGGTTTATCCCATCTACCACAATAAGGTTGTTCTCCTTGGCTTTTAAACTCAAAGCCATCTTGAGCCCAAGCTTTCTAACCTTTTTTGGAAGTGAGTAGTAGTAATCTCTGGGTTTTGGCCCATGGGCTACTCCGCCACCCACAAAGATGTTGGCTCCTCTGTCTCCGTGCCTGGCGTTGCCCGTGCCCTTTTGAGGCAAAAGCTTTCTGCCGCTGTAGGCTACTTCTCCTCTTGTTTTTGCACTGTGAGTTCCTTGCCTTCTACTGGCAAGTTGCCACTTTACCACTTCCCACAGCACATGCTTTTTGGGCTCTACTCCAAAAACTTCCTCTTTTAACTTTACATCAAGCACCTTCATTTCCTACCACCTCTTTGATGAGGTTTTCCACCGTTGGCTTTATCCTGTTGAGTTTAAGCCTTTGAGATTTCCTATGGGCTATCCTGCTTTTCTCTATGAAAAGGATGCCGCCGTTGGCACCGGGCACAGACCCTTTTACCAATAGGACATTCTTTTCTGGCAGGACATCCAAAACCACCAGAGATTGAACCCTTATAGGTTCATTACCCCAGTGTCCTGCCATCCTTTTACTTTTCCACACTCTACCTGGGTCGGACCTGTTTCCTATGGAACCCACCGCACGATGGTACCTATGTCCGTGAGATTTGGGAAATCCCCCAAAGTCCCACCTTTTCATAGTGCCCGCAAAGCCTCTTCCTTTACTCTTTCCAACCACGTCCACAAGATCGCCCGGCTGGAACACACTATCTACCTTCAACTCTTGACCCACCTCAAAGCCTTCCACAGAATCAACTCTAAACTCTTTGAGTACCCTTAAGACATTTCCACACTTTTTAAGATGCCCCAACTCTGGCTTTGTGAGATGCTTCTCCTTGCTTTCGAAGGCTCCCACCTGCAGGGCGGTATAGCCATCCTTTTCCTTCGTCCTTATGGCGGTTATATAGTTGGGTTTTACCTCTATAAGGGTTGCGGGCACAGCCGTACCATCTTTTAGAAAAACCCTAACCATTCCCACCTTTTTACCTATAAGACCTATAGCCATGGCTATCTCCCAATAATAAGCTCTACATCAACTCCTGCGGGCAAAGCTAAGTCTCTCAAAGACTCTATGGTCTGAGAGGTTGCCCTTGTTATATCTATGACCCTTCTGTGTTCTCTTATTTCAAAGTGTTCCCTTGATTGGTCAAATTTATGGGGAGACCTAAGCACTATCCATCTTCTTTTACGCACAGGAAGTGGGACAGGCCCCTTGACTACACCGCCCGTTCTTTTTACCGTATCCACTATCTGCTTTACGTACTGGTCAAGAAGCCTATGGTCATAAGACCTCAGTTTTATCCTTATCAGTTCCTGTTCCATCTTTTACACCTCACTCAAGGATTTTGGTGACCACACCAGCACCAACAGTCCTTCCACCTTCCCTTATGGCAAACCTAAGCTGCTCCTCCATTGCCACAGGCTTCACAAGCTCCACCTCTATCTCCACATTGTCCCCA
>CALIUI010000010.1 GCA_938048815.1 uncultured Aquificaceae bacterium
GGATATACAAAAGCAAAGCCACTGTAAAAAGTTTTGCAGGCAGGCTAAGAAAATAAAGGGCAAGGCTTTTGATAACAAGCCTGTATGTTAGCTCCACAAAGCCAACACCAAGGAGCAAGCCCAAGGGGATATATAGAAAAAACTTCTCCACACTATAATTTTACCCTGTGAAGAAGATCATAATCCTTGAAGAAGGTGCAGACCTTGATGCCCTTTCCAGCGCCTACGGCGTACAACAAACTCCCAATAGTTTTCTTTGAAGTTCTTAATAAAGTTATCACCAGCATAGGCATATATAAGAATCTTAAGAAGTCTTTTTTCCCTTGGGTAAATCTCTTATCTCCTTTTAAGCTTTGCCCCATTCCTCTCTAAGTCCCGCATAGGAGAAGGAAACATCCCAACCATGCAACAAGGCACCACCACCCGTAGGTCTTTTAACCATCTTTATTGGAAAGTCAAGAAAAGCCTGAGAATAACCTATGCTAAGGGTCTTTTCCTTCCAAGTGTATAGCCTAAAACTCCCTCTCCCCTCCTGCGCCAAAAGTAGATTTTCCCAATCCCTTTTCATGTTCTCCTCTCCCTTCAAAGACTCAAGATAAGCTAAATCATAGTCCCTTTTTATTTCCACCGTTTATCATTTTAAGGCTATGAGATTTTTTGCCAAGATCTTTGGAAAAAAGGAAAAGGCTCCCTTTACCTTGACCATAACTACACCAAAGGGAGAATTAAAGCTTTATTTGGAAGATTTTTTGGAGAAGGATCCCGACGCACGAATAGAGGAGTTTTGGATTGAAGCCTTGGATGTATCCCAAGATGGCTATTGGTTGTTGGTGGGAAGAAGGCACGGACTACTTGAGTTGTACGATTGGAAGGGCAACATCCACCGCCTGCCCTCCAGACCACCAGCACAGGTAATAACGGATATTCTTTTTAAAGACCCCTATTTGGCCCTCATAACCCCACCCTATTTGGTGGTTTATCTCCTCCAAGACAAAAGGAACACAAAAGAATGGAAGAGTTTTAGAACTACGCAAGAAGGTGTTAGGGCTTCCTCTGGCTTGGACATAAGCAAAAACCTTTTGGCTTACGGCGTTGTAGGAGAAAGGGTTTATATCATAGACATCTCCGGTGGTTTTGGGTCAGAGGGCCTTGAGTTTAAAAAGGTCTTTTCCTACAGTGAGGCAGACATAGGAGAGTTAAAACTTCTAAGGTTTGTGGGAAATAGGCTTTTACTTTCTGGCACCAAGGGGGTAGCCCTATACGACCTGGCGGGAGAGCTCATAAAAAGACTTTCTCATCCCTCTGGAAAGGGTGTTCTCGTGCTAAAGGATAGAATAATACTATCCCAAGAAAACAAGGTCTTTGTGTACGACCACTCTTTGGAATCTCCCTTGGAAGAGATGTCAACTCCCATAAAAGTATCCCATATGGACCTTTCTCCCGACGGGGATTTTCTATTTCTTGCAGATGCAGAAGACAACCGATTTGGACTTATATACCTGCCAAGCCTTGAATTTATCCACCTTTTTGAAGGCTTTGGCTATTCGGTGGTAAGAGTATCTCCCGATGGGACTATATATACCTGCCTTTATAAAAGAGAAGAAGATAAAGCCCTTTATCCCTTGAAGGCTATCAGAACAAACCTTGTGGATTTTGTCTATCCAGAAGATCAACAGTCCCGGATACTAAAAAAAGCTCAAGAAGAGCTAAAAAGTCTAAGGGCAAAGTTAAAAAACTTAGACTCCCCTTTGGATCCACACCAGCTGGAAGAGTACAAAAGGCTTATATCTATGGATATGCCCATAGTAAGCCTAAGAGAGAAGATCCTTGAGGGGGAAAAAATCATTGAAAATGCCAAGTTTGAAGCCTTTTTGAAAAGCATGGAAGAAAAACTTCTAAGGGATATGGTAAGCGGTGAAGACCTAAGGGAGATAGAAGAAGGTATAAGGCTTGAAGAAGGAGAAAAGCTTGAAAAACTAAACCAGCTTAGGGACAAAATAAAAAATTACTTTCAAAAAAGGTTGCAGGAAAATCTCAAAAAGGCAGAAGAAGCTCTACAAAATACCTCCAAAGAGGACCCAAGGGAATGGGAAGCTCTTGAGGAGATAAAAGAATTTAGAGAGTTTTTAGAGAGACTTCCAAGAGATCTGCAAGAGGAAGGAAAAAGAAAGTTGAGAAGCCTTATCCAAGAAAAGCTATTGCAGGATAGGTTAAGAAAGTACAGGATAAGGGTAGAGAATTCAATGGTCTATTTTGGTGAAGAGGACTTTCCCATATTCTCCGGGGATAGAAGAAAGCTAAGGTGGAGAGTGAAGGTTGAAGACAGGGTTTTTATAGGAGAGAAGGTTTATGCAAAGATAGCCTTTGAAAGGGAGGATGGAATTCTTTTGGAACCAAAGAGATATCCCAACCTTTTGCCCCAGGAAGAGTTAAAGGCTTTACCCCTTTGGGTAAAAAGGTACTTACAACATCTAAGGAATCTTTATGCTTATGAACCTCCAAGGGTACCCTTTTTTGTCTCCTATGAGGAAACTCCATGGTTTGTAAAGAACCTCCAAAGGTTTGTATCCTTTGTAAAGGAACAGCTTATGTACTCAGAGGGCATCCTTATCCTTGAAGGGGATGCGGGCGTTGGTAAAAACTTCTTGGTGGAGGTCTTTTCTGCCCTTACAAACAGACCCTTATACATAGTGCCTTGCAATTCCAAAATGGAAAAGGAAGACATAACCTACCTTTATGAGTTTGACCCCAAAAGGGGAACAAAGAGGGTCTATTCAGACCTCGTGAAGGCTTTACAAACTCCCGGAGCTGTCATATACTTTGATGAGATAAACACCTTGCCGGCAGGCATGGTAAAGCTTTTTAATCCTCTCTTTGACTACAGAAGGTATTTAACATTGCCCAACGGTGAGGTTATAAAGGCTCATAGGGATGTTATACTGGTGGGGGGTATGAACCCTCAAAACTACCTTGGAGTATCAGAGCTTCCCCAAGATATAAAATCAAGGGCGGACATTATCTTTATAGACTATCCACCCTTTGAAGAAGAAGGCATATACAACGCAGATGAAGCTCTCATACTAAAGGATTACGTACCAGAGTTTTCCTCTCTAAATTCCGAGGACTTTTTCTACGCATGGCATTGGGTTATTAATGGCCTAAGGGTTAAAGAAGTGGAAGAGATAGAAAGATTGGAAGAGCATTTGTGGAAGCTTTTTGAACTCATAAAGATAGCCAACGAAATAAGAAAGGCTTACAGAGCTTACCAAACTCAGCAATCGGAAGAACCTGTTGATTTTGTATTTTCCATAAGGGATACCATAAGGTGCGCCAGAAGGCTAAACAGGTACAGGAAGGTAAAAGAACTCGTACTGGATACCATACTACCAAAGGTTGGCTCGCCCTTGGAAAGAGAAATACTAAGGAGTATCATAGAAAGGTTATAGTACGCTAAGGAAGAGGTCGTATGTAGGGGCAACCCACCAATTGCTCCCTTCCATCAAAGGATCAATATGGAGTTGCTTGGACAATCTTCTGCTATTTGTATAAGTTCTTCCATTAGGTTTTCTATAGGTACTTTAAAAACAACAAGGGGGATACCATCCCCCCTATCTGTAAAAACCTGTGGAAGTCTGTCGTAGCATAACTGACAGGCGGTGCAGGTATCTATGTCAATCTTTACTTCTACACTTCTTCCGTTATGATGGAACCGCTGGGGCATTCGTCGGTGACCTCTTTTACCTCATTTTCCAACTCCGCAGGTACAAGCATCCAACCATCTCCTGCGGGGTTTACCACCTCTGCAATGCCGTCGCCTCTGTTCTTGTAAACCTCTGGCACTCTATCATAGCAAAGCTCACAAGAAGTGCAGGTATCTGGGTCTACCTTTGTCCTTAAAGCCATCTTAAAACCTCCTATAGCTTTATTAAGGCTAATAAAGTATATCACATTTTAAGCTCAGGGTGTTTCAAAAATAGTCCCTCTTGTAGGACTACCGCCCCTACCCCCTGCAGCAGGAGCTCGCGCCCATACAGAGTCTCCCCACAAGCCCTGAAAGAGTTTTTCTTTCAGGACAGAGAGGTCTCTTATGACCCTCTCAGGAGAGAGTGCAGTTAGCACCACTACCTTAAGAACTTGCCAAGGATTAAGGATACCCCAGCTTGTTCCATCCAGCGGCTTGGATACCCTCCTTGACTTACTCTTAAGGCTTTTTATAGCTATGTCTATTAGCTTCAACTGCTTGGCTTTTAGGTATGCATTCTTTACTCTCTCCTTTACATACTCTTTGAGTTCTTTTACAGCATCCAGATTATTCTGTAGTTTGTTTAGCAAATCCCTATAAACCTTAGGAACTTTCTCCTTTAGCCCCAAGCCCCTTCTTGCTATCACATAAGCAGAAGCTACATCCTTCGTTAGCATGTATTGGGGTGCATACTTTAACATGCCTATGGTAGACGTGTGAGATGGGTTTATCTCTATTACCTGTATCCCATTCCTTTTTGCCAATAGCTTTATCTTTGACAGAAGC
>CALIUI010000011.1 GCA_938048815.1 uncultured Aquificaceae bacterium
TTTCGGCTTTGACAAGGATGGGCATAAAGAAGTTATTTGCAGTTAGTCTAAAAGGCTTGTTATCAAAGATCTCCTACATAATACTCGCCTACTCTATATCAAAACTCATTAATCTTAAACTAGCAATTTAGGTTAATATATAATATAAAAGGCGCTTAGTGAAAACTACATTTATAAAACCATAGAGCAGTTCTTGCGCTGGGTAAAAAATTATCCTCCGTAGGAGTAGTCCATTGACCGCCATCAAGGGTTTAAAATTCTGGTAATTCAAGCTTCCAGCTTGTATTCTATCGCAGGCATACCTGCGCTACCAATAAAAGGGATTTCTCGCTCAGCGTGTTAAACGATTATAATATTACAGGGCTATGAAAGAAAAGGTAAAAAGGGCTTTGCAGGAGTCGATTAAAAAACTTTACTCTGTGGAAATAGATGGCTTTAGCCTTGAGCCACCAAAGGAAGAAGAGTATGGAGACTATGCCACCAACATAGCCTTTCTGTTAGCAAAAAACCTAAGAAAAAATCCCCAAGATATAGCGCAGGAAATAAGTCAAAACTTGGAAGATTGGCTTTGTGCCGATGCCCTTCGAGGCTTTGTAAATATAAGGCTGAAGGAGGAATTTTTAAAGAGGGAATTTAAAGAGCTTTTAGAAAGAAAGGATAATTACTTCTTTGACCCTGTGGAAAAGTCCATGTATATCCAGTTGGAGTTTGTAAGCGCAAACCCCACAGGCCCACTCCATGTAGGACACGGAAGAGGTGCGGTGGTGGGTGATGTGTTAAGTAAAATCCTAAAAAGATTTGGACATAAGCTTTTAAGGGAATACTACATAAACGACGCAGGCAATCAGGTTTACATGTTAGGAATTTCTCTTTTGCACAGGTACTACGAGCTTTTTGGAAAGGAAGACCTAAGGGAGGAGTTTGAAAGGGAAGGATATAAGGGCAAATACATAATAAAACTTGCCAAAGACTTAAAAGCCTTTTATGGAGAAAAGCTCTTAAGCATGCCAAAAGAGGAAGCTATAAACATAGCAAAGGACTATGCCTGCAATAGGCTTCTTGAGGATATAAGGGATACCCTTTACAGCCTTGCAGTGGAGTTTGATCAGTGGTACAGCGAGAAAAGTCTCTATGAAAGGGGCCTTTTAGAAAGGGTAATAGAGGAGTTAAGTCAAAAGGGCTACCTTTATGAGAAGGATGGGGCTTTGTGGTTCAAAAGTAGCTTTTTTGGGGATGACAAGGATAGGGTAATTAGGAAATCGGATGGTTCTTATACCTACTTTGCCAGTGATATAGCCTATCACTATGATAAGTTCAAAAGGGGCTTTGAGAAGGTTATAAACCTATGGGGTGCAGACCATCATGGATATGAAAAGAGGTTGATGGGTGCTTTGAAGGCTCTGGGCATACCCGAGGGTTGGTTGGAAGTAAGGTTTGTCCAGATGGTAAGGCTTATAAGCGGCGGGCAAGAGGTGAGGATGTCAAAAAGAACGGGAGAGTTTATAACCCTTGAGGAGCTTATAGAAGAGGTGGGTAAAGATGCGGTAAGGTTTGTCTTTCTTACAAGGAGCAGCGATACACCCCTTGACTTTGATATAGACCTTGTTAAGAAAAAGACTTCGGAGAATCCCGTATTTTACGTGCAGTATGCCCATGCAAGGATTAGGGGGGTGATAAGGGAAGTTAAAGAAAGATATCACATAGATGCCGACGAGGAGGACTTAATCCCTTATATAGAAGAGCTAAAGACTAAGGAAGACCTAAGGTTGATAAAAAGATGCCTTTATCTGAAGGATGTATACCAAGGAGTGCTCAACACCCTATCTCCCCATCTTATAACCTATGCCCTTATAGACCTTGCAAAAGACTTCCACTATTACTATAACCATAACCGTGTTATGGTGGAAGACAGAAAAGTGATGCTTTCAAGGCTTGCTCTTTTCAAAGGTGTGGAGATTACTTTAAAATCATCCTTTGAAATACTTGGAATAAATGCGCCGGAGAGGATGTGATGAGGATAACGGTAATAGGTGGAGGATACGTAGGGCTCACCACTGGTGTATGCTTTGCCCACCTTGGCAACGAAGTAATGGTGGTAGAAAAGATACCCCAAAAGGTGGAGCTTTTAAAAAAAGGAAGGTCTCCCATATACGAGCCCGGGCTTGAGGAACTACTTCAAGAAAATCTAAGAGAAGGCAGGATACACTTCACTACGGACCTTAGGGAAGGGCTTGAGTTTTCTCATGTGATCTTTATATGTGTGGGAACTCCCCAAAAACCCGATGGCTCTGCAGACCTTTCCCAGGTGGAAGAAGTGGCAAGGGAGACAGCAAAGCTTATGAAGTCTTATAAGCTTCTCATAGAAAAATCAACAGTGCCTGTAAACACCCACAAGCTTATAAAAAGAACGGTGCAAAGGTACCTAAAAGACCCTAATATACCCTACGACGTAGCTTCTAACCCAGAGTTTTTAAGGGAAGGTTCAGCCATAGAAGACTTTCTAAAACCAGACAGAATAGTGGTAGGTGTGGAAAGCCAAAGAGCAAAAGAGATCTTTGAGAAACTCTATAAGGACTTTGACTGTCCCATTATATACACAGACCCAGCAACCGCAGAGCTTATAAAACACGCCAGCAACTCTTTCCTTGCTATGAAGATATCCTTTATAAACATGGTGGCAGACCTATGTGAAAAGACTGGTGCAGACGTAAAGCTTGTGGCGGATGGTATGGGGTATGACAAGCGCATAGGAAGAGCCTTTTTAAACGCAGGCATTGGTTATGGTGGTTCTTGCTTTCCCAAGGATGTGAAAGCCTTTATAAGGATGGCTCAGGATTATGGTTTAAACTTTGGGCTTTTGAGAGAAGTGGAAAGAATAAACCAAGAAAGACCTGCAAAGTTTGTGGAGAAGCTAAAAAAAGTCCTTTGGAGTTTAAAGGATAAGAAGATAGCCCTATGGGGCTTGTCCTTTAAGCCCAACACAGACGATATTAGAGAGGCACCTTCCATAAAAGTGGCTGAATTGCTTATAAAAGAAAATGCCTTACTATCCTTGTATGATCCAAAGGCTATGGAGAACTTTAAACTACTTTTCCCAGAAGGCAAACAAATAAACTATGCCAAGGATCCTTACTCTGCCGTGGAGGGTGCAAGCGCCCTACTTATACTTACCGAATGGGAAGAGTTTGTAAAAGCAGACCTAGGAAAAGTTAAAGAGCTTATGGAGTTGCCTATCATATTGGACGGAAGAAACATATACGAGCCTCAAGAGGTAAAAGCCTTGGGCTTTGAATATTACCCTACCGGCAGATGAGAGTCCTAATAACGGGCATTGCAGGCTTTATAGGGTCTCATCTTTGTGAAAGGTTTTTAAAAGAGGGCTTTTACGTTATTGGTATGGATAACTTTTTAACGGGAAAACCCGACAACATAGCCCATCTCTTTGGGAATAAAAACTTCCATTTTATCTATTACAACGTGGTTAATTACATATACGTGGAAGGACCTGTGGATATAGTGGTGCATTTAGCTTGCCCTGCTTCTCCCGTGGATTATATGAATCACCCCATACACACCATGAAGGTGGACTCTTTGGGAACCTTAAACACCCTTGGGTTTGCAAAGTTAAAAGGGGCAAGGTATATCTTTGCTTCCTCTTCTGAAGTTTATGGCTCTGCCCAAGTACATCCTCAGAGGGAAGACTATTGGGGATACGTAAATCCCGTGGGACCAAGGAGTGTTTATGACGAGGCGAAGAGGTTTTCGGAGGCTTTGTGTATGGCATACCACACAGAGCATGGTCTTGATGTTAGGATAGCAAGGATCTTTAACACCTACGGTCCAAGGATGAGAAGGAAGGATGGAAGAGTTATACCCACCTTTATAGATAAAGCCCTTAAGGGGGAAAAAATACCTATCTACGGAGATGGCTCTCAAACAAGAAGCTTTTGCTACATAGAGGACCTTGTAGAAGGACTTTTTAGACTCTCTGTAAAGGAAGGCATAGAAGGGCAGGTGATAAACCTGGGAAATCCCCAAGAGATCACTATCAAAGAGTTAGCTCAAAAGGTAATAGAGATATGTGGGACTTCCTCATCCATTGAGTTCTTGCCTCCAAGGCCCGACGACCCACCAAGGAGATGTCCCGATATAACCAAGGCAAAGGATATCTTAGGTTGGTCTCCAAAAGTAGGGCTTGAGGAAGGACTAAAAAAGACCATAGAGGAGTTTAGAGGTTTATAATTGCTGTGTAAGAAATTATGTTTAGGAGCAGATGATTAACCGCCCCGTGGAATTACATACGCTCCCGCAGGCGTGTGTAAGAAAAGTTAATTCAAATATTGAGCAAGGAATTGGTCTTATTGTAGGCATCATAGGCTATTTGAATTAGTATCTCTTTATCTATTCCTAAGGATTTTTCTAAGTTTTCCATCACGTTCTCCTTAGCTTCAGTTTGGGCATCGGAAGATTCGGAAATAAACTCTTCTAAAATTATAGAAACATCTAAGATCATTTTTAGTGTTTCGTTTTTCCCCATATAGCCATCTATAACAACTGGCTCTATACGAATTTCTTTTAGAAACTCTATCTTATCCACGTTTAAAATTCTATCTATTAAGGAAAATAAACCCACTAAATAAGACTCTACTTTGTATTTTGGGTATATTATTTCAGATATTCCCTGAGCTATCAAGGCTCTTATTAATGACTTTTTCCATAATGTTGGGTTTTCTATTGATATGTAATCGTTCATAGCCAAGGTAAAAAAAAAGTTTTTTAGGTTTCTTGAGCCTATCATAGCACAGGCTTGGTATATATCTTTTATCTCCCTTACTGGGGAATAGTAAGCAGAGTTTACAAAACGAAGAATTTTAGACGCCATGCCCACGTCTGTAGCTATAACATCGGCAATCTCTTTTATACTTTCCGCTCTGTGTATATTTGCCATGAGTTTTAACAATGTGCTTTTTAAGTAAGGTGCTGCTTGAAATTCTTTTAAAACTATAGGTTTTTCCAAATAAATACCTTGAAAATAATCTCCATAAGCCTGAGCCTTTTTATAATCTTTCTCATTTTCTATCTTTGATATAAGAATGCTTTTTCCAGTTTTTCTTAATCTATCAACAAAATCCTTGTCCAATTCATTAAAATCAATAGAAATTACTTGCGTCTTTTCAAAAATCTTAGTTAACTTTTCGTCTTTTAAATACTCCTTATTTATGCTAAATATTGTGCCCTGTTGTATATATTTGTCTATGGCATTCATTACCTGTTTATATAAAACTTCTCCAATAGGTATTTGGGACTCTATTATTTCTATTACTAACTTTTTTGGATCAAAGGATTCCAAAGCTTTATTTATTAAGGAATCAAGGGACACGTTTATCATTATCCTTTCCCCTTCACTTACTTTATCTATGCCTTGTTCCAATAAAATCTCAATTATTACATAAGTAGCTCTATTGTAAGGCACCTCTTTGGGATATTCATATAAACTATCCCTTTTTCTCAAAAAGACCTCAAAAGCAAATTTCCTGCCTTCCTTATCAAATATGGGTTGTTTTGCTATAAGAAAGCTCATTAACTACCTCCCTAAGCTCTGGATAAAGGGGGAATTGCTCACAAAGCTCTATCACTTCTCTGCGCACCTTTTCTATAACCTTTTCATCCTGTGGATTTTCTATAACCTCAACGATCAACCTTGCTATAAGCCTCATCTCTTCTTCCTTCATGCCCCGTGTTGTCATGGCTGGTGTACCTATCCTTATACCGCTGGTTTTTGTGGGTGGTAGTGGGTCAAAGGGTACTGCGTTTTTGTTTACAGTTATGTTTGCCCTTCCAAGGGCATCTTCTGCCTCTTTTCCAGTTATTCCCTTGTTGCGCAGGTCAAGGAGTACTATGTGGCTATCGGTGCCACCGGAGACCACCTTAAAGCCCAACCTTATGAACTCTTCCGCCATTGCCTTGGCGTTTAAAACTACCTGCTTGGCGTAGTCTTTAAAGCTGTCGCTCATAGCCTCCTTAAAGGCTACTGCCTTTGCCGCTATAACGTGCATCAAAGGACCGCCTTGAGCGCCTGGGAATACGCTTTTGTCTATTTCCTTGGCCAACTCTGCTTTACACAAAATAAATCCACCCCTTGGACCCCTAAGGGTTTTGTGGGTTGTTGATGTAACAAAATGGGCATAGGGTACGGGATTTGGATAGACTCCTCCTGCTATCAAGCCAGAATAGTGCGCCATATCTACCATAAGGTAAGCGCCCACATCTTCTGCGATCTGCGCCAATTTTTCCCAATCTATCACCCTTGGATAGGCGGAAGCACCAGCTACTATCATTTTAGGCTTGTATTCTTTTGCCCTTTGCCAAACTTGGTCGTAGTCTATCAACTCCGTTTCTGGGTTTAAACCGTAATATACCGCGTTATATACTTTACCTGAAAAATTCACCTTTGAGCCATGGGTAAGGTGTCCGCCGTGCGCCAGGTCCATACCAAGGATGGTATCTCCGGGTTTTAAGAAAGCCATATACACCGCCATATTTGCCTGAGAGCCCGAGTGAGGCTGTACGTTGGCATGCTCCGCTCCGTATAGCCTTTTGACCCTCTCTATGGCAAGGCTTTCTACCACATCTACAAACTCGCATCCTCCATAGTACCTTTTACCGGGTAGCCCCTCTGCGTATTTGTTGGTAAGGACCGAGCCTTGAGCCTCCATTACCGCAAGGGATGTAAAGTTTTCGGAAGCTATAAGCTCAAGATGGTAAAACTGCCTTTTGTACTCATTAACTACAGCGTCATATACCTCTTGGTCTGTTTCTTTAAGATGTCTCATGGTTAATATTTTACTCCCATTCTATGGTGGCGGGTGGCTTTGATGAGATATCATAAACCACCCTGTTTATACCCTTTACCTCGTTTATTATCCTTCTCATAACATGGTCAAGAAACTCATAAGGTAGCCTTGACCAGTCTGCGGTCATACCATCGCTACTATCCACAGCCCTAAGACCTACAACCCTTTCGTAGGTCCTTACATCACCCATAACACCCACACTCTTTACTGGCAAGAGCACTGCAAAGGCTTGCCACACCTTTTCATACAAGCCCCACCTTTTTAGCTCTTCTATGAATATGTAATCCGCCTCTCTAAGCAGTTCAAGGTCTTCCCTTTTTACCTCCCCCAATATCCTAATGGCAAGCCCGGGACCTGGAAAGGGATGCCTTTTGAGTATGCCTTCGGGCACGCCCAAAAGAGCACCCACCTGACGCACTTCATCTTTAAAAAGCTCCCTCAAGGGTTCTATTAGTTTAAGCTTCATCCTCTCTGGGAGACCTCCCACATTGTGGTGAGTTTTTATCACTTTGGCACCGGGTATACCTGCACTTTCTACCACATCGGGGTACAAGGTGCCTTGAAGCAAATACTGGGCGGATATTTCCTTAGCTTCCTTTTCAAAAACCTCAATAAAGGTATGCCCTATTATCCTTCTCTTTTCTTCTGGGTCTTCCACTCCCCTTAACCTTTCCAAAAAAAGATCTTGGGCATCCACCCTTTTAAAGGGCAAGCCCATGCTTCTAAAATAACCCTCTACCTCTTCCACTTCGCCTTTTCTAAGAAGCCCATGATTGACAAATATGCAATGAAGCTGATCACCCATCGCCTTGTAGGTAAGCATGGCGGAAACAGTGGAATCCACACCGCCCGAAAGGGCGCATATGACCCTTCCAGTGCCAACCTGTTTTTTAATCTCCTGTGTTTTTTCCTTGATAAAGTCTCCCATACTCCAATTTTTTTCTGCCAAGCATACTTCAAAAAGGAAGTTCCCTATTATTTCCTTTCCATACTGGGTATGGGCTACCTCGGGATGGAACTGAACGCCGTATATAGGCTTTTCTCTGTGTTTTATGACAGCGTAAGGAGAGTTTTCCGACTGTGCTAAACTTTCAAAGGCTTTTGGCAGCTTTACTGCCTTGTCCGCATGGCTCATCCATACATCAAAACTTTCTGGCAAGTTCTTAAATAAGGGGTCTTTTTTCAAAATCTTGAGTTTTGACCTACCATACTCTTGTTTTTGAGACCTTTCTACCACACCCCCCAGTTGGTGCACTATAGCCTGAAGTCCATAACATATGCCGAATATAGGAATATCCAAGTTGTATATCTCAGGGTTTGGAAGGGGGGCTCCTTCTTCATACACAGAAGCAGGACCACCGGAGAATATAAGACAATAAGGACTCTTTGCTTTTATCTCTTGGGGGGATATATAGTAGGGCACTATCTCACTATATACGCCCAGCTCTCTTACCCTTCTGGCTATTAGCTGTACATACTGAGACCCAAAGTTTAAAACAAGGACAGACCTTTTTACCACAATGATTATCAATTATACATTAAAAACCACACTTCCAAGTATAGCCTTCTAAAACCTCTTTTCTGTGAGGAGTGAAAAGATTGCAAGGTTTGATATATGGTTATATTTTTCTACTTCTCAAAGGTTCCTGTTTTCTCTTAGGATTTTTGACACAGCCTCAGTGGTAAATTGATAGCTTAATCAATTTTTATTCTTGACTTTCTATGGAGTATAATTTTCCTATGGCTCATAAGTTTGACCCATCAAAGCTTAAAAAGTTGGATGATCCCTCAAGGCTTGAACTCTTTGACCCAGATGAAGTCCTAAGAGAATTGGGGCTTAGAAGGGGTATGAGTGTGTTGGATGTGGGCACAGGGGCAGGCTTTTACCTTCCTTACCTTGCAAAAGCCGTTGGCGAAGAAGGTAAAGTTTATGCAGTAGATATAGAGCCTTTGGCGGTAGAGTATGCAAAGGAAAAGGTTGAAGACCTTGGACTCTCAAGGGTTGAAGTTTTACTATCTGAGGAGAACCATATTCCACTATCGGACAACCTTGTGGATTTTGTTTTTATGGCTTTTGTTTTCCATGAGCTGGAAAACCCTGTGAGCTTTATGGAGGAGGTTAAAAGAGTTTGCAAACCCTTTGCCTATGTGGCTATAATAGACTGGAAGAAGGAAGAAAGGGATAAGGGACCTCCACCGGAAGAGGTTTATTCCGAATGGGAAATGGGGCTTATGCTTGAAGAAGCTGGGCTAAAACTTGGAAGGGTGGTGGAACTTGGTAAATACTGCTTTTCTGCCTACGCCATGGTTATAAAGGAAGAATTTAACAGTCCTATAAAAATACCGCCGGGGTTGCCATGAAAAGTATAAGGGAAGAACTAAAAGCACTGGGTATACTTCTGGAAAGTAGGTATTATGATATATAACACGGAAGATAAAACATTGAAGGACCTTGGAGTTAAAACAGGATAGAGTGATAATACAAACGGGGGGCGTTGAAAGGATAGTTATACAGCTACCCCATGAAGCTTTGGCACACGCCCTTTTTGAGGAACTTCTACTGCATATTGAAAAGATCTATCTTTAACCTCCCGCTATTGCGGGTACTATGGATATGACGTCCCCATCTTTTAGCTCCGTATCCAAGCCCTTTAAGAATCTAATATCCTCGTCGTTTAGATAAAGATTTACAAACCTGCGAACCTCTCCCTGTTCGTCCAAAAGCCTTTCCTTAAACCCAGGATAGATTTCTTCAAGCTTTTCTATGGCTTCTTTTATAGTATTTGCTTCCACTTGAACTTCACCCTGTCCGTTGGTGATCCTTCTTAGTGGAGTGGGCACTCTTATTGTTATCATTTTCTACCTCCGACCTCTTGTATTATAACATATTACCAATGAAGATGTTCCTTTCTATATTGTTGATTTCTGTGTATTCTTGTTCGGTTCCTACCATAGTAATTTTTAGCAACCCTCTAAATTGGGAAGAGCACGTAAACTTGGGCTACATCTATGAAAGACAAGGAAAGTTAGACCTTGCGGAGGAAGAGTATAAAAGGGCTATAAGAAAGAACAGAAAATCTTGGATAGCCTATTACAATTTAGGAAACATATACGCCAAAAGGGGAGATTGGGAAAAGGCTGAGGAATTTTACTTTAAAGCCTTACAGATAGAGAGAGATCCAGACCTTTTAAACAACTTGGCTTATGTCTTAAACAAAAAGGGAGATACGTGCCTTGCTTTAAAGCTTATAAAGGAAGCCCTACAAAAGAAAGAAAGGGAAGAGTATAGAAAAACTCTTAAAGAGATA
>CALIUI010000012.1 GCA_938048815.1 uncultured Aquificaceae bacterium
CATAAAGCTTTGGGAACTTTTCTTTCAAAAGACTTGCCTCTGGATAAGTTTCAAGTAGCTCCATAAGTAGCATGCCAAATACCTCCTTTATTATTCATAACCCCCAGAGGTGGCTTTTCCTGACATGGAGTTATTATACCTTTTTCTGTGGAATTCCCCAGAAAAATTTTGTATAATTTTTGGCATGTTAGAGGACAAGCTGAGGGATATAGTAAAGCAGAGGATGGTAGAGGAGAGGCTTGACTATGGGGATTTAGCTAAGCTGGCGGGGGTGGATAGAAAAAGCGTTCAGAATTTTATAGAGGGAACTGCGGGTGTGCGACTACATACGGTGGAGCTGATACTACAGGCTTTGAAGATAGACCTCAGGGAAGTATTAGAGAGGGAAAGGGAGAGGGAAGAAGCGGAATATACAAGGGTGAAAGTTTATGGTTCCCTTGGAGCAAGCAAAGAGGGGCTTGAACCTGTGGATGTGGTAGATGAGATAATCCTGCCAGTAAGAATAAAGAAAAATGGGGTTATAGCCTTTAAGGTGAGGGGCAACAGCATGCATCCTTCTATTGTGGATGGCTCTATAGTGCTTATAGACACGAACATAAAACAGCCCGAGCATGAAAAGATTTTTGTCTTCTACATGCCTTATAAAGGTGCGGTAGTAAAAAGGACTATCTTTCTAAATCAGGACACGATTATTTTAAAATCCGACAATGAGCTTTATGGGGAGTTTGTCTTCACCAGAAGAGATTTTGAGCTGGGAGAGGTTATGGTGGTGGGTAAAGTAATACTGAGCATTCAAAAATACTCTTGAAATAATTCCCTCCTGAACTTAAAATTTTCCATAAGCCTGTAGGAAGGCGGAACTTTGGCTTCCCAAAAGAAGGTTAGCCTCTCAGGGAAAGAAGAAAAAGGGTCTTTATAGGCTCTGTTTTTTCTCTCCCTGAGAGGTTTTAAGCCTCTACCTCCTTCCCTCTGCTCCCGCTGAGGGGGGAAGGCAGGCATTCAGAGGGTAAGTCCAAGCCTTACTCGGGGGATAACCCCCAGCTTGGAGACTGCCCTCTGGCTGTCCTGCCGACCTCCCTCTGGCGGGAGAGGCAGGACAGTCTATCAGCGGGGTAGGAGGATACCATGGTAAAGTTTTCCACAATCCCAACCCCAATTTTTTACAAATCTAAGAATTCTGCCCGTGATAACTTTGTTAAGGGCAGAATTTTTAAGAAGGGTGAAGAAATTTTTATAGTGGCTCTCATAGAGAGCCACGGGGGTGCAAAAAAGCACCCTGTGCTTCTTCATTACAAAGGGGGCAGTAAAGCTTCCGATTGGAGGCACTACTGCTCTCTTGAGCCTCAGCACTTCCCTCCTGAAATTCCTCAGGAGGTGAAAAGCCTCTATGAGGAATATTTCAGGGAGGGAGCGGATGAATGCTGGAGGAAGCACCCCAATCCCCATATGCTCCCAAAAGGAATAATGGCAGGGGATTATGTGGTAGGGTGCAAACACTGCGAGGCGGCATTTGTAAAAGCCTCCTCTGCAGTGGATGATTTTGAAATCATTGACCTTACTCCCTCCCCCGCCTCCACCATAGAGGATAAAGAATGGTGGAGGAGACACTTAAAGGAGGGCTACAATCTCTTGCTTGAAGGCCCTCCTGGGGAAGGGAAGAGCAGAATGGCTTATCAGATAGCTGACCAGCTCGTATCAGAGGGCTGGGAAGCTATCTATATTGACGGAGGACCCCACGTGGGGGCAAAAGACCTCTTAGGTGGGGTCAGCATAAGAGGGGGCAGCACCACCTACCGCCCTGGGCTTCTTCTCAAAGCCTTTATGCAGGCTGAGAAGGGGCAAAAGGTGGTGGTGGTGATAGACGAATTACCAAGGATACCAGTTCGGGAGCAGGGTATCCTCGTTGCCTCCCTATTCCCTAAGTGGATAGGGGGCAAGAGGGTATTCACCCTGTCTGTCCCCGAACTGGGGAGAACATTTTTTGCCCCAGCTGAGAACCTGTGGTTCATAGCCACAGGTAATCTCGGTGAGGGGTATGTCAATTCTGCCCTCTCCGACAAAGCCTTGGAGGAGAGGTTTGCATCTGAAACCATCAAGATGTCCTTAAATCAGGTGGAGACCCTCCTCACAGAGCTTGTTGTCAAAAGAGGCTTCTCCCCCTCTCTGGCTCAAAAGCTTGTAAAGGTCAGGGAGAAGATGGAGAAAGCCTATGATGAGGGGGCTGTGGCTACCTTCCTCTCCTATCGTCAGCTTGAAAGAGCAGTAAAGCTGGCAAGGAAAGAGGAAGAAGTGCCACAGCTTCTTGTCAAATACTACAGCAGGGATATAGAGGAGAGGGCAGTGCTTGAAAAGGCACTGCAAGGGGTCTTTACCTGACCCCTGCTTTCCTCTTATCCCTGAAGGAGGTAAAAGATGGTAGGTGTAGGGCTGGATAATATCAAAAGCTTGTATTTACAGTATCTCTGGAAAGAGGGAGTGTTTGAAACACTCCCTCCCACCCCCAGACCCATAGAGGTGGGGGTGGTAAGAAGACCCCCTGGCTCTTGGACACCAGCGGAGTTGAGGGGGAAGTTTCAGAAAAAAGACCTTATCACCCTCCCCTCTACGGAGAAGGGGGATGAGGTTTTAAGGACTTTTTTACATGAGCTGGGACACGCCCTTTTCACCCCCACTCCCTCCCAGAACCCAAAGTTCTGGGAAGAGTATCAGGAGCTGGGGGAGGTTTTAAATGTTGTGGAGGACCTCAGGATTGAGGGCAAAATGTCCGAAATTCTGGGGTTTGATTTGGGGAAGTTTCCCCCCTCTGAAAAGCCCACAGCTAAAGCGGGCGACCTGTTATCTATAATGGTCTATCTCCACCTTGGCTACGAGGTGAAGTGTCCAAAGGGGGGTAAAAAGTTAATAAAAAGAGCGGAGAGGTTCCTCAGAAGGCTCTACAAAGCCTCAGCGTGGAGTTCTCTCCGCTTAGCCAGATACTTTAAGAAAAAATTCCCATACCTTTGCCCGCCCAAACCCATAGAGTTGGGTGGGGCAAAGGATATAAGGCAGGAAGCTCCTCAGGAATATGAAAGCCTTGAAGCACCTGGGGGCTTCCTGTCTGGGAAGGAGAAAAGAGGAGGGGGGTGGTTTGAGCAAGTCCCTCCTCCAGAACTCCCTCCTGCCATCATAAAACTGGCGAGGGAGCTTTTCAAGGCTCCTGAGCCAGAGTGGGTGAGGTCCTCCTCAGGAAGGCTTGTAGTCTCCTCATACTTGCGGGGAGATGAAGAGCCTTTCGTGAGGCAGGAGGAACTCCCCACGATCCACCCACTTATTGTGGTGGATACGTCGGGGAGTATGCGTGAGATTCAGCAGGAGGTCAGGATGCTCCTCTATGCCCTGTATAAAGCAGGGCTAAAGGGGAGTGTCCTGCTGGTAAAGAATGACACAGTAAAAAAAGTCCCCGTTAGGGACGCTTACAAGGCGTCCTTTAACGGGATAACAGAGGGGCTGTGGGCTTGCGCTCGTTTCATAAATTCAAGCCCCTTAACAATAATTATTTCTGACCTTGCCTTGTCCCGTGAGGATAAGAGCAAGGTCAGAAAGAGCTTCTCCAAAAAGCCCAATGTATATTGGGTGTATTGGGGAAGCTATAAAGGGGAATTTTTGAAAAATGCCCTGCGACTGGAAATCCCCAGAAGCAGGGTGATAGCTGAGGACACCCTTGAGGGGTGTCTTAAGAAGCTATCAAGACTTCTCAGGGGCTAAGCCTACGCCCCTTCCCTCCTTTTTCTCCCCGCCTTCCTTTTCAAAAATCAATCTCCAGTTCTCCCAAAACCCTGTCAATTTCTTCCTTCAGCAAGCTTGCAAAAACATTAATCCCTTCATCTTTCAGCACGATAGAGACAGGCACACCTCTGAAGTTTGCATAAACCACATGCACTTCTTTTAAACCTGTTGTCATCAGCCTTGGCAAATTCAAAATGTTTGCCCTTATCCTCTCAATATCATATTTGCCAAAAGCGTATCCCTCTCCACCATAGACAACAGGATTTGGCATCTGCTCATCGTAAAAATGAAACTCCACCCTTGAAAGAATACCATCTTCAGGTGTAGGTGGCAGGAAATAAATCTCATCCTTTTCCTGAGCAAATCTGTGTATTACTGTCAGCACAAGGTTTATGTCTCCCCTCTCATAAGGCTCCCCCCTGAAAAGGTTAATGGTTCTGAACCTACCATCTGGCACAAACTCAATCATACTACCACCTGGTTAGCAGAAGTGTATCAAACTACACTTCTGGCCAGTGTATTTATACCCCGCCTCTTCAGGCAAGCCAGCACTGGCAGGCGGCATTTGGCTTGCCATAGCCCCTACACCAAGTATAGGAGCTAACCTTCTCACACTTCTGCCCCAATCCACCAAAAGAGTTTTTAGCGGAGAGAAATCCCTGTTAAAGGACTTCCCAAGAACAGGAAGTGTGAGGGCTACCCTGAGAACTCGCCAGAGTTTGTAAGAGGTTCTTACCTCTTCCCTCACCTGCTCCTTCCATAGGTCGGCAGGCTGTCGGGTCTCTGGCTCACTCTCAAGGCTTTCTAACTCTTTTCTGAGTAGCTTTATGTCCTTATTTAGCTTTGAAAGTTCTTTCTTAAATGCGTTTCTCTTGTATATGTTCTTCTCTTCTTTTAGCCTCTGCTTTAACTTCTCTTTTTCTTCTTCCAACCTCGTAAGGCTATACCTGATAAACTCCTCTCGTGAAAGTAGTTTCAAATAATTCACAGGCAATTTTTCCTTAAAGCCTAAGGCTCTTCTTCCTATCACATAAGCCCCTGCTATGTCTTTGTCAATGCTGTATATGGGTGCATACTTGAGAGAGCCTATAACAGATGTGTAAGATGGACTTACTTCTATAACCTCTATACCTTTCCTCTTGGCTAAGACCTTTATCTTCTCAAGTATGCTCCTGTAAGCCCACTGCTGAAATCTCTTCCTTAGCTTTGCTCTCCCATCTCCTCTATAGCCTTTAGAAACCTTTTTTAGCCTTTCTATGGCTATAGCTCTTCTTTTTTCCAATGCCATGTCTGTTATCCTGTGTGCTATATGCCATGCTATATATTCCCTTTGTTCTCTTTTCCTACCAATTAGCTCATGAAGAGAAATGGACTGATAGCTTACAAGGTTTCCATCTCTTGATACTTCCGCTAAAGCAAGGTGAAATGGACTTGCATTTGCGTCTATGCCTATAACTCCACTGTCTTTTGTAATCACCACTTGTGGAATGCTTTCCTCATAGCTTATATATGCATAGACTTTGCTGTCTTCTATGAAAAGCTCCACGCTGTAAGGAAAATATTTCTTTGTCTTCTCTGCTACCTGCAAGCTCCAGATAAAGTCTATCCATTTGTCTTTTTCTCTTGACACTTTCCTATAGACCTTTCCTTCTATCCATTTTTTGTTTCCTACATTTACCCTCAGGTATAACCCTTCCTCTTTAAACAGTAGCCTTATGTTTAAATTTCCTTGCTTAGACCTGTCTCCTCTTGAATATAGTCTGTATTTTCTTTTCTCTTCCCACTGTCTTTTTAGCTCCTCTCTTTTCTTTCCTTGAAGGTGGTTTTTCTTGAGCTTTTCAAAAAGACCTCTTCCACCGAAAATAACCTTTTTAGGATTTTGCCTTTTTTCCTCACAGGCTTTTAAAACCTCTTGTGCCTTGAATATGGCATCATCCACATACCTTGAGTTTAGTCCAAACATGGCTTGTAGCTTTTTCTTGAGTTCTTTCCTTTCTTCTCCCTCCAGCAGTCTTTGATAGGCATATCTTTTGCAGGAAGACCATCTTCTCATCAGGTCTTTTAGAGTTTCCATGTCCTCACTTGAAAACTCTACTCTACTACTCAGGGTTATCATGCTTTTTGCCTCCTCTCTTACCATAAATCCTTGCGGCAAAAGAGGTTATTATGGCTATTAAGTCCTGTGCTAATTCTCTATTCAGGTCTTCTTCATTTTCTTTGCCGTTAATAACTATAAGTTCTACACCGTAGCTTTCCATGAAAAACTTCAGATACTCATAACCAAACCTTGCCAATCTGTCAGGATACTCTATCACTACCTTTGAAACCTCTCCTCTTTTGATTTTGTTTAGTAATTTCCTTAAACCTCTTCTATTCTCATTTACACCGCTTGCTATTTCTGAGATAATTTCATAGTCCCAACCATTTTTCTTCGCATATTCTTCCAATCTTTTTATCTGGTTTTTAAGATACTCCTTTTGCTTTTTTGTGGATACCCTTGCATACAGAATTACCTTAGAAGCTGGTTTCTCCTCTAACAAACCAAGAACTTTTTCTATATCCTCTTTCTTATATCTCCTGACCCCCTTAGGTGTTCTAACTGGCACTATCAACCCCTCTTTTTCCCATCTTATCAAAGTATGCCTGCTCACTGAGTATAGCTCCTTTATCTTTTTTACACTTAATAACATTCGCTCCACTCCTGAGTATAAATATACACTTTGCTACAATTTTTGTCAACTGTTGCCAACCTCCTTTCCAAGTATTAACTTCTTTAGCTTTTTGAGAGCAAGCTTGTGTATATGGCTTGCCCTCTTCTGAGAAAAGCCAAGCTTTTCTCCTGCTTCCTTAATAGTATAACCTTCAAAATAGACAAGGCTTATAAGCTCTCTTTCTTTCTCTTCAAGCCTGCTGATGAGGTCTTTTAGCTCCGCCTGATTAAAACCTTTGTCTTCAGCCCCACAGAAAATTTCAAAAGTGTCTTCTTCTCCCTCCTTCACATGCTCATCGTAAGAAAGGAAAGAATTCTTAAGGTTCTTCTCATAGTATTCCTGCACTCTGGACATGATGAGAGGGACAGCTAAGGTAGAAAGAGCATGTTTTTCATCCCAGTCTTCTATTGCCTGATAAAGAGCAAACTTTGCTATATCCTGAACCTCTTCCCAGTCATCTGGGCTTACTCTCATAGACCTCATGACCTTGTAGATAAGTCCTTGATTTTCCTTGTAGAGCCTCTCCTTTTCCTTTTTGAGGGCAAGATAGAGCCTCTGAACCTCTTCATAGCCCTGTAGCTGGCAAGAAATATAGTCCCTTATTATCTCATCCACAAACCTGCCTCTTAGACCTCCACAGGAATAGAGAAGCCTTTCCTGACCTTTTTTGCTTAGCTCATTTTTAAGCATAAAGACTTTTAACCTTACAAACCACTCAGGTATCAAACTTAAAGCCTTTCTTCTCAGCTCCCAGAGCATTCTTTCTACCTCCTAAATAGTTTCTTTCCAGAAATCTTCTGAGATACAGAGTATTCAGCACATAAAACGGAATGTTTCTTTCTTCTTTTCTTAGATGCCACAAACCGCTTGGGGTTATAACAAAGAAAAGCTCCACCTTTTTAGCAAAAAAGTCTCTCAAAAGCTCTTCAAACCTTTCCTTTCTGTCAATATACTTCTTCTCATACCGCTTAAAAACAAGCACCCTGTCCTTTAAAACCACCCCCACATCAAACTTTGAAATAAACCCTTCCTTTTCATCAATTAGCTCAATATCCTCAATAACTTCAGGAAATAGAGGCTTCAGAGTTCTGTAGCAGGTGATGGAAGTAAAAATCCCGACAGAGTTAAAAGGCTTTGCCAGTCTTGCCTTTAAAACTTCCTCATTTAGCTCCTCTATCACAAAATAACCACCCGCCTCCATTCCATAGAGAAAGGTCTTAAAGTCTTCAAAAGAAAGTCTTCCCCTCACAAACCTTCTCCAGCTCACCTGCCCTTCATTCTTTATCGCATTCTTGAGCCTTGATAGTTTTCTGTGGTGTTTGAAATAAATAACCAGAGCCTTATGAAGAGCCTTGTAGTCTATAGACCAGAAGTCAGCTTCCTTAAACTTAAACATCTTTACCTCCTCCACATTATTTTCCCGTGATACTGATGGACGAGAAGCTCGCTTACTCTCAAAGCTTCCATATGACTTCCTCTCTCTTTTCTTTTACCACCTCATCGCCAAAAGTGTTCAGGATTTCCTCTTTCTTAGATGGCTTTACATACACATACTCATGAGCCTTATCTCCTGCCTTTTTCAAGAGCTTTT
>CALIUI010000013.1 GCA_938048815.1 uncultured Aquificaceae bacterium
CCTTAAGAGTGAGTCAAGGAGGGTATTGAGGCCTCTGGATGGAACAAGCTGGGGTATATATAATCCTTGGCAAGTTCTTAAGGTAGTGGTGCTGACGGCACTCTCTCCTGAGAGGGTCATAAGAGACCTCTCTGTCCTGAAAGAAAAACTCTTTCAGGGCATGTGGGGAGACCCTATATGGGCACGAGCTCCTGCTTCAGGGGGCGGGGGCGATAGCCCTGTAAAAGGGGCTATTTTTGAAACACCCTGATGAGTTCCTAAAATCGTCCGACTAAAATTTTTACTCTGAATACTTTTTTATGATGCTATCAACTATCTTTTTTGCTTCTTCCAAGCTTTCCTTTGGTATAACCTTGTCCATAGCCAAAGATATCCTCAAAGCTTTTAGTTTATTTATGAGATCTTCTTTTTGCTGGAGACTCTCCTGGGATGTTTCTGGAGAAGTTTTAGCCCCAAGGGAAATCAAAGCCAAGCCCATTACAAACACCACCAATCCAGAAAGGGATATGCCAAAGGCTAAAGGGTTTTCAAAGAAGGTGGCAAGGTATTCCCCAATTTCTACCCTCTTTGTGTAGGCATAAACCCTTACGCCGTTTTTGCTATACTGGGCGTAGCTAAAAGTCCTTGTGTTTAAGGGCTTTGTTAGGACATTGTCCGAAGTTATAAGCTTTTCTTCCTTTGTGAAGATCAGAAAGATATTCTCCGAAGGGTTTGGTATTTTTATGGAACTTTCTCGTGTTTGCAAACCATAGATAAAAGCGGATATGTTCTCATCTATTCTCCTTAGCTTATTAAAGGAATAAATCTCAAAAGCTACCCACTGCCCCAAAAAGAAGAGGATAAAACCGAATATTAGTAAAGCTATTCTCCAAAGCATGCTATCCTCCAACGGTAAGCTCTTTTATGTATAAAGAGGGTGAGCCCACATTGCCATAAAATCTTAAGTCTTTGCCCACCTCCACTATAGACCCCCATAGGTCTTTTATATTGCCTCCTATAACCACCCCCCTTACACTCATAGACCTTTCCCCTTTCTTATATATTACACCAGAGGCTCCCAAAGAAAAGTCGCCAGATACGGGATCTACCGTGTGAAGACCCATAAGCTCTGTTATCAAAAATACTTCTGAATGATCTTTAAGCATATCTTCAAGGCTTACGTTTCCCGGTTGGATGTATAGGTTTGTTATACCAGAGGAAGGCAAACCTTTAAAGCTTTCCCTTATGGAGTTTCCCGTGGGCTTTTCTTTGGACTTTATGGCACTATAGGTGCTATGCAAAAAGCCTTTAAAAACACCATCCTTTACAAGTACATTCTTTTGTGCTGGATAACCCTCTGCATCCACTGGCAAGCTCATAAAACCCCCCTGTAGTGTGCCATCATCCAAAAGGGTGAGCTTTTCAGAAAAAACTTTCTGTTCCTTTTTATCCTTTAAAAAGGTCTTTCCTTTAACCAAGGAATCGCCAAGGAATATAGGACTAAAGGCTTCCAAAAGCATGGCGGAGGCATCTCTGTATAGGATCACTGGCATCTTTTTTGTTTCAAAGGAAGAGGGCTTTAAAAGGCTTGTTGCCTTAAAGACAACCTCCTCAACCATACTATCAAAGGGCATGTTAGATAAACTCCTTGAGCCTATAAACTCGTAGGATATGGACTGGTCTTGGTCTTCTTCTGCCAGCAAAGCCATCATAGAAGAGTACCATGTGCCCCTGTATTGATAAAAAAGTCCGCAGGAGTTTAGACACATAACTTCCAACAAGATCTCCCTTAGGCTTGTCTTCCTTACCCCCTTTACTCTACTGTCTATCTCCTTTGCCTTTTTTTCCAAGCTTATAAGTAGTTCTATCTTTTCTTCAACGGGCTTCTTAAGTCCCTCTTGGTCGTAATAGCTTTCTCTGCAGCCCCAGTTTTGGCAGTTTTCTAAGACAAAGCCCTCGTCGGGTGGTGTTATGGAGCATATCTCCTTTGCCACTTTAACGGCTTCCTTTACAGACTCTTCCCTTAGGTCCGTGGTGTATGCAAAGCCCATTTTATTGTCTTTAAAAACCCTTATACCAACTCCAAAATCTTCTGCCCTTAGTAGGTTTTCAAGAGTCTCCTCGGAGGTCTCTATCAGGGTCTTTTTCCTTCTTTCAAGGTAGACCTCATAGTCATGTCCATCTTTTAGTGCTTCTTCTACCCATTTTTTTATCCTTTCCATCGTTAAAATTTTAAAGGAAAAGATGTTAGAATTCCCTTTTATCTTTGGTGGCGAGTAATCTCAAAGTTATGAGGTTTATGGTGATAAAATTTATTACATGGAGGAGAGAAAACCAGAGGTTGTAGAAGAAAGTATATGGGTAGGAAGCGAAGCTATAAAAAGGGCTCCCAAGCTTTATGGCATACCCACAGGTGTGGAAGGTCTTGATGATCTTTTTTATACCTCCGAAGTACAGGATGGAAAGGTCATAAGGAAAAGCATTGGTGGAATACCCTCTTATGCGGTGGTAAATATAACGGGCGTTTCCGACACGGGAAAAAGTTTAATGGTGGAGCAATATGCGGTAAAACAGGCAAGCAGGGGAGAAGCTGTAGCCTTTATAACCGTTGAATCTCCGGCTCCCTTTGTAGTGGTAGGGCTTAGGGAAAGGGCAAAGGCTATGGGCATAAACTTTGAAGAGATAGAAGACAAGATAATCCTCATAGATGCAGCAAGCCACTCAAGACTGAGGGATAATCTCCCAGACCTTCTTGCAACCCTTGCCCACGTTATAAAAACTTACAAAGTAAAGCATACTATCATAGACTCTGTAACGGGCTTGTACGAAGCAAGGGAAATGCAGGCAAGAGTGGTAGTGCGACAGCTTTTCAACTTTATGAAAAAGTGGTACCAAACGGCTTTCTTTGTCTCTCAAAAGAGAAGCGGACATGAGGAATTGACAGCAGAAGCCGCAGGCGGCTACGCCATAAGCCATATAGTTGATTGCTCCTTTGTACTTTCCAAGGATATTGTTCTAACACCTTCTCAATCAAAGCTATACAAAAAGCCCTTTGGTGAATTGGTTAGGTTTTTCCGCATAGATGGTTGTAGGCTTTGCGGACATGACACAAAGACCCACTACATGGAAATAACAGAGACAGGATTGGTTAAAATAGGAACACCTATAGGAGGTTAATATGGAATACCACGTAAAGGACTTAAGCCTTGCGGAGATTGGAAAAAACAGGATAGAATGGGCTCAAAGGGATATGCCTGTCCTATCGAGCATAAGGGAAAGGTTTTCCAAAGAAAAGCCCTTTGAGGGCATACGTATATCCGCATGCTTGCACGTTACCACGGAAACCGCAAATTTACTTATAACACTAAAAGAAGGCGGTGCGGAAGTATATCTAACCGCCTCAAACCCCCTTTCCACGCAGGACGATGTGGCTTCCGCCCTTGTAAAATACTTTAATATCCCAACCTTTGCTATAAAAGGAGAAGATACAGAAACCTATTATATGCACCTCAGAGAAGTTATAAAAAGAGAGCCCCACATAGTGATAGATGACGGAGCAGACCTTATATCCACCCTTAACAAAGAGTTCCCCTCTTTGGCGGACAAGGTTCTTGGTGGGATGGAGGAGACCACCACGGGTGTTATAAGACTTAGGGCTATGGCACAGCAGGGAGTCTTAAAATTTCCCATAATAGCGGTAAATGATGCCTACACCAAGCACATGTTTGACAATCGCTACGGTACAGGTCAATCTACCATTGATGCCATAATGAGAGCAACCAACAGGCTTATAGCGGGCTCTTACTTCGTGGTGGCAGGGTACGGATGGTGTGGAAAGGGAGTAGCCCAAAGGGCGAGGGGTATGGGTGCCACCGTTATAGTGTGTGAAGTGGATTCCATAAAAGCCCTTGAGGCAAAGATGGATGGCTTTTGGGTAATGCCAATGATAGAAGCTTGCAAGCTTGGAGACTTTTTTGTAACGGTAACGGGCAACACTTCCGTTATAAGGAGGGAGCACTTTGAGGTTATGAAGGATGGTGCCATAGTTTCCAACTCGGGGCATTTCAACGTAGAGATTGATATACAAGCATTAGAAGAGCTTAGTTTATCCAAAAAGGAAATAAGACCCTTTGTGGAAGAATACACCCTTAGGGATGGTAGAAAAATATATCTTTTGGCTCAGGGAAGGCTCGTAAACCTTGCCAGTGCAGAGGGGCATCCCGCATCGGTAATGGATATGAGCTTTGCCAACCAAGCCCTGTCTGCTGAGCATATCTTAAAAAACCACAGAAACCTACAAAAGACTGTCTATAAAGTGCCCGAAGAGATAGATAGAGGAGTGGCTACCTTGAAGCTAAAAAGCATGGGCGTTGAAATAGATGAATTGACGCCAGAGCAGATAAAGTATCTTTCCTCTTGGGAGTTTGGAACATAATAAAGACAGAGCTAATAATAGCCTAGCATAGTGTTAGTTTATGAACCTACCTTATATCCCGGTGCTACAGAAGAGGTATGCGTTCCAATCTTAGAAGCTGATATTGGCTGGTAGAAGCCTCAATGAAGAGATGAGGCTGTTTCAAAAATCCCCATCTAAACATGCCCTTATGCTAAAAATAACCTCATCCTACTTAGCAACAAAGACTTAGCCCTGCTAAAAAACCTTATGAGAAGATGGTCATCTGCCAAGAGATATGCTTATAAAAGACTTTTAGAAGGTAATGGGAAAAAAGGGCGACCTTTTGAAGTTCCTTCAGGAAGATATACCTCTTGTAAGCAGGCCCTTTTTAGAGATAGGTAAAGGTCTGGGAATGGAGGAGGAAGAAGTTCTTGAATCCCTTGAGGAACTTAAAAGGGAAAAGATAATAAGACAGGTTTCCCCCATATACGATACTAAGATACTGGGCTATGACTCCGCCTTGGTTGCCTTTAAGGTGGAGCCCGAAAGAATAGAAGAGGTGGCCTTTCTTGTAAACACCTATCCAGGTGTTAGCCATAACTACCAAAGAAACCACTCCTTCAATCTATGGTTCACCATAGCAGCACCTCCAGACTTAGGAATAGGTTTAGAGGATACAGTTAGGCTTATAGCTCAAAGGGCAGAAGTTTCCGAGTATGCCATCCTTAGGTCCTTAAAGACCTTTAAGATAGGTGTAAAGCTAAATTATGAATCGGTGGATGAAAGGGAAGAGGTAAGCGCAAAGGAGTTTCCTTATAAACCTCTTAGCGAGGAGGAAAAATTTATAGTAAGGATAACCTAAGAGGATATGCCCTTGGTGGGAAGACCTTACTTAGAGTATGCCAAAAGGCTATCTATGGAAGAGGATAGATTATTGGAAAAGCTTAGGGAGTTTAAAGACAGGGGAATTTTGAGAAGGATAAGCGCCATACTATACCACAGGAAGGTGGGATTTACCGCAAATGCCATGAGTGTTTGGAGGGTAGAAGGGGATAGATTGGCGCAGGTTGGAATCTATTTGGCGAGCTTTAGAAGTGTCTCCCATTGCTATGAAAGGTCAGGCTGGCATTACAACCTCTTTGCTATGATACATGGAAAAAGTACAGAGGAGATAAAAGCTTTAACCAAAAGGATAAGCGAGGAATTGGAAATTAGCGATTACGCCCTTCTCTTTTCCATAAGGGAGTTCAAAAAGGAAAGGATAAAATACTTCTCAGAGGATTTTAAAGGTTGGTATGAGAAGAGTGGTTTAGGGATACATTGCCTGTGAAGAATTGAAAGTTTTCAAATATACTATTATTCTGTGAGGGCTTGGATAGAAAAAATAACCTTGGAGGGGTTTAAATCCTATGGGAAGGAAAGGATAGAGATACCTTTGGGTGAGGGCTTTATAGGTATTGTGGGACCCAATGGAGCTGGTAAATCTAATATAGGGGATGCCATATCCTTTGCCTTGGGTATAGCCACCGCAAAAACGCTAAGGGCAAAAAACCTTTCTTACCTGATATACACAAAGGACTCGGAAAGAGCCCCCTATGCCTATGTGGAGATACACTTTAAAAACTTTGGATTATTTCCACTCCAAGAGGAAGATATTTTTATCTCAAGGAAGGTCTATAGGGATGGAAGGACGGTTTTTCGTATAAATGGGGTGTTTGTTAGAGAAAAAGACCTTATGGATTTCCTTTCAAAGGCTGGCATATACGAGAACGCTTACAATGTGGTGCTTCAGGGAGATATAGTCAGGTTTTTAAAGATGACTCCCTTAGAAAGGAGAAGGCTTATAGAAGAGGTTGCGGGTATTGAAGAATATGAGGAAAAAAAGCAAAAAGCCCTTTCGCAATTGGGAGAGGTGGAGTTGAAGATAAGGGAATTAAGGCTTTTGATGGATGAGATGGAAGTGCAGATGGATAAGTTAAAGGAGGAAGTAGAAAAGCTTATCCTTTACAAAAAGCTGGAAGAGGAAAAAAGAATATGGGAAACAAAGCTAAACCTAAAAATCGCATACGACCTTAAGAGATCCCTTGATAGCTTGGAAGAACAGATAAAAACAAAGGAAGAAAACTTACTTCAAATTAGACAAGGCCTTGAGTTAAAAGAAAAGGAGCTAAAAACCTTAGAGCAAGAAATAAAGGAAATAAACGAGAAACTTTTGCCTTTTAGAGAGCGTGTGGGAAGGATATCCCAGTCCATAGAGAATATAAACCAAACATTGCAATCCCATAGGGAAAGGGCTAAAAACCTTGAGGAAGAAATTTATTCTACACAGGAGCAGATAAAATTCTTGGACGTACAAAAAGAAACCCTTCAAAAGGAAAAGGAAGAGCTTACAGAGATTCTCCAAAAAGAGGAGATGGAACTTTTATCCTTGGAAGAGTCCGCAAGAGTTATATGGCAAAGCATAAAGGAAAAAGAAGACAAGTTAAAGGTTTCCATCGCTGAAATGGAAAAAACGGAGGAAAAGCTAAGAGAATTAACCCAAAGCTTAGAGGAGAAGAAAAAGGAGCTTTTGAGCTTGGAAGTAAAGTTGAAGGAGCTTGATATAAAGCGGGAAAAGGTGAAGGAAGATATAGAGAAATTAAAGGAGGAAGAGGAAAGAATAAAGTCCAGTGTGGGCGAAGCCCTGATGAAAAAGGAAAATTATCAAAAGATGTTAAAGGAGGAAGAAAAGTCCCTTAGACAGAAAAAGGAGGAATATCAAAGGGTAGAAGAAAGGCTAAAAAAGA
This sequence comes from uncultured Aquificaceae bacterium, assembly GCA_938048815.1. Taxonomy (GTDB): domain Bacteria; phylum Aquificota; class Aquificia; order Aquificales; family Aquificaceae; genus Pampinifervens. The sequence continues at coordinate 7,162 of CALIUI010000013.1, forward strand.
TAAGGCAGGAAAGGGAGGAGGTTTTAAAGGAAATGTCCATGATCAGGGGAAAGCTTCACAGCTTACCGCCAGAAGAACTTCCTTTTGATGGTATAGAGGGGGTTTATGGAAGAGCTTCAAGCCTTATAAAGTTAAAGGATTTGGAATATTTGAAGGCTGTAGAAGCGGCAGGTGGTGCAAGGCTTTCATACGTAGTTGTGGAGAATGAAGAGACGGCAAAAGCCTGCATAAACAGGCTTAGGGAGATAAAAGGCGGGAGGATGAACTTTATACCTTTAAATAGGATAAGGGACATAAAATTGCCTACCCTTTTACCAAGGGCAAGGGGCCTTATAGACCTTGTGGTAAATCTTCTTGAATACGACCCAAGGTTTGAAAAGGTAGTAAAGTTTATATTTGGTGATACCCTTTTGGTGGATACCTTTGACAATGCCAAAAGCCTTGGAAATGCTTACAGAATTGTCACCCTTGAAGGAGACCTTTTTGAAAAAAGCGGTGTTATAAGCGGTGGATATGGAGAGGAAGGTGGACAGCTTGGAAGAGACTTTTATATGCAAGAACTTCAAAGATTGAGCCATCTGCATGAGAGGTTAAAAGAAGAAGAAGAAAAAGAAGAAAGGCTCTTAAAAGCCCTAAGGGATGAGTTGGTAGAAAAGGAAGGGGTAATGGCAATACTTCGCAGGAGATTGGAGGAAATAGAAGAAGTGGACAAAAACAGCTTTGAAAGGTTAAAGCTTATACAAGAAAAGGTTAATAAAGCCTATGAATACATACAAAACCTTGAGGAAGAAAAAGAAAAAGTAAGGGAAAACATAACCCAACTTAGAGAGGAAATAGAATACCTTGAAAAGAAGGTAGAAAACTTGAGCCTCAAGAGGCAATCTTTCCTAATACACTACAAAGACTTTGGAATTGAAGACTTAAGAAGCGAGCATGAAAAACTACGCCAGAAGATAGAAAAGCTCAAGGAAAGTATACATAACAAGCAGATCAAGTTAAAGGAAATACACTTTGAAAGGGAAAGCTTGGATAAGGAGAAAAACAGAAAGCTTGCCTTTATAGAAAGTGCCCAAGAGGAGATAAAAAATTTGGAACTTCATAGGGAAGAGTTGTTGAAAAAGAGGGGGGAACTTGAAGAAGAACTTCATAAGATAAACATACAAGCTTATGAATTTTATACTAAAAGGGACAGGCTTGAAGAAGAATATACAAACCTGCAAGCACAAGCGGGCAAAGAGAAGCTTCAGGAGGAAACTTTAAAGGAAGAGGTTCACAAGCTTCATATGGAAAAGGTTAAGATTGAGGAGAAATACTTGGAAACTATAGAGAAATTAAGAGACCTGGGCTATGCAGGGGAAATTGTAGAGGTAAAAGAGGGCTTAGGCAAAATAAGAGAGGAGATTTCAAAGGTTTTAAGGGAGCTCTCTTCCTTTGGTAGTATAAACTTCAAGGCGGAAGAAGAGTACAGGGAATACGAAGAAAGGTACAAAGACTACCAAGAAAGATACAAAAAGCTTAAGGAAGAAAAAGAGGCTATAAGGGAGCTTATAGAAGAGATAGAAAACAAAAAGCTAAAGGCTTTTATGGAAACCTACCAAGCAATAAACAAAAATTTAAAGGCTATCTTTTCTCAGCTTTCTCCTGGTGGAAAGGCTTATATGGTCTTGGAAAAGGAAGAGGATCCTTTCTCTGGTGGTGTAAGCCTTGTGGTAAAGCCAAGGGGAAAAGAAGTGCAGTACCTTGAGGCCATATCGGGCGGAGAAAAGACCCTTGCAGCCCTCTCCCTTATATTTGCCCTACAGGACTATAGACCCTCTCCCTTTTATTACTTTGATGAAGTGGATGCCCACCTTGATGAAGCAAACGCAAGGAGAGTGGGAGAGTTAATAAAGGAAAGGTCCAAAAAGGCCCAGTTTATAGTGGTTACCTTGAGGGAAGTTTTGGCAAGCTTTGCGGACAAGGTAATAGGCGTTAGTGGAAGGGGAGGGCTCTCCAAGGTCTTTTTCTTGGAAAACCCGTCCCAAGTGCTTACTGGTTAAAGATAGCCTCTAATTTTTCCTTCTTCTTTACAGGCTTTATGTAAGGCTTATCATCCTTTACCTTTATTTCCACCACTTCCGTGTCCACAAGGGTACCCTTTAGAAGCTCTTCTGCCAATAGATCTTCCACGTGGTGCTGCAAAGCCCTCTTTATGCTTCTTGCTCCATACTCGGGCTTGTATTCCTTTTCTATGATCCAGTCTATAAAGCTCTTGTGAAGCTTTACCTTTATGCCCCACTCACTTAGGCTATCGTTAATCTGCTTAAGTTGTAGCTCTAAGATCTTTACCACGTCTTCCTTCTCCAGTGGTCTATACACTATGATTTCGTCAAGCCTGTTTAGAAACTCTGGGTTAAAGGTCCTTTTTACTTGGTCCATAACGTTCTTTTTCATCTGTTCGTAGTCTATCATACCAAACTTTTTCTCAAAGCCCATCTGGGAACCATGGGCTATAAGCCTTGCTCCCAAGTTTGAGGTCATTATGATGATGGTGTTGGAAAAATCTACCGTTCTGCCCATGGCGTCGGTTAGTCTTCCATCGTCAAAGATCTGTAAAAAGATGTTAAAGACATCAGGATGAGCCTTTTCTATTTCGTCAAAGAGTAGCACCGAATAGGGTCTTCTGCGCACCTTTTCTGTAAGCTGCCCGCCCTCTTCGTATCCCACATAACCAGGGGGAGCACCCACAAGTCTTGAGACGGTGTGCTTTTCCATGTATTCAGACATATCAAACCTTATAAGGGCATCCTCTGAGCCAAAAAGGTATTCCGCCAAAGCCTTTGCGGTTTCTGTCTTTCCTACACCTGTTGGGCCAAGGAATAGGAAAACACCTATGGGCCTGTGTTTGCCCTTTAGTCCAACTCTTGATCTTCTTATAGCCTTTGCTATGGACCTTATGGCATCATCTTGACCTACTACCCTCTTGTGGAGTTCTTCTTCTATGTGTAGCAGCTTTTCCATATCGCTTTCGTGAATCCTCTTTACAGGTATGCCCGTCCATCTTGCAACCACCTCCGCCACATCTTCCTCTCCAACCTTTGGCCTGTTTATTGTCATCTCCTGCTTCCATTTAGCCTTTAGGCTTTCAAGTTTTGCTCTTAACCTTAACTCTTCATCTCTGTACCTTGCCGCCTTTTCGTAGTCTTGCTCGTTTGCCGCCTCTTCCTTTTTCTCCTCTATTTGTTTTATCTTTTCCTCAAGCTCCTTTAGTTCTGGTGGTAGTTGATAGGCTCTCAACTTTACCAAAGATCCCGCCTCATCAAT
>CALIUI010000014.1 GCA_938048815.1 uncultured Aquificaceae bacterium
GAGGTTTGTTTGATGATACCTAATTTCTCACCCAACGTATGGTTTAAAAATCATAACATATATTAGCTCAATTAGAAGAGGGTCATTATTCTTGTGTTAGCTTTATGTCTGTGATCATTGAGTATTCGCTCTTTCCTATATCTGCACCATACATCTTTATCACAACCTTTGGAGGCAAGGTCCCAAGGGATACAGGGTCAACAGGTAACGTCAAGCTTCTCACACCGTTTATAAACACATGCACAAATTCACCTTCCTTCTTAAGGAGAACTTTTGTCAGCTGACCGCCCAAGTCGTTAGGCAGCCCGGCTTCATTTGGTATGCCTTGGCCTGAGAGTTTCATACCCCCAGTCTCTTTGTTAATTTCAAGGTTTAAGGAACTGCCCTCTTTACCCAAAAATACCTGAACCCGCTGATAATAGCCGCCATGCTTACCAAAATATACGGAATATTCTAAAGCCCAATTATTTGATGGTATAAAGTTTTGGATAGTTTTTTCAAAGAGGAGCTCTCCTTTTGTGGTGGCAAACCACTTCTTGCCTCCAAGCTCCACGCATTTTCCTTGACCTCTTATAATCTTAACCTTTGTTGGTGATAGCCTACACGTTGAAAAGTTTTCTTCCCAGAGAACATTCTTGTAATGGGTGGCGCTTAAAGTTTCACGCTTTAGCTCACCCGCTTGAGTAAATTCCTTTTTCTCTGCGCTTTCGGCAGGTAGAGGGGGTAGCACTGTCTCCTCTTTTACTACATTACCCTTTTCGTCATAGGTTATTACCCTTTCCCCAACGAGTACTTCTGGCGATTGTCTTTTTAGGTCGTTAACTATCAATGTTACAGCCTTAGCTATCAGATCTCTTGTTGCTTCTTCCAAGGGGGTGTTTTTTACCGCTTCAAACCAAGCACCACCTATAGTAGTTCCAAAAAGCCCAGCAACTCCCAAACCAAACTTCCATCTTTCCGATTTCCCTTCAACGGTTTTAGCGGAGAGGATCTCTGCATCTCTTACCCTGACAATTCTCATATCAAGGCCAATGTGGGCTTTATCTTTGCCTACCTTTACTCCAACACCTCCTATAAATGGTAAGGGGATCACGACACCACCACCACCAATTCCAGAGGCTTTCAATTCTAAGGCGGTAACAGCCCCTGTAATTATAAAGTCCGCAGCTTTCAAGGTCTGTTTTGGGGACACACCCATAAGCTCTAACTCTTCTTTAATTTCTTCGATAGCCATCCTTTCCACAACTTTAAAACAGCCCGTTTGTGTGAGCGCAGTTAACAACATATCAGAAAGGCCGTCCCCCAATGCCTTTTGGGAGATAGTAATCTCGTATCCAGTAAAACGTATCACATCTCCTTGACAGCCTGCAGCTTTACACTTAAAACTCCTTGCGGTAATAGTGCCAATAGGTTTGTTGCAGTAAGGCAAAGATAAGGTCCTTTCCTTTACATCCTTAGCATGCTCCTCCTCCGCACTCACAGAGGAAGGCAGAAAAAGGATCATCAGGCTAAGAAAAAGGGTAAAAGGGACCATCTTCCTCATTTTTATCCTCCCAACAGTTATTTGTACTTTACTATAATATACGCCGAGTGGGGGGACAGTCAAGACCAGATAAATTTCTAAATACTTCCTATAAAAAACTTGACAAAACTTTGCTAAAATTTTATATTGATAGAAAAACTAAAGGAGGTGTAAAATGGCAGAGAAGATAATAGGTATAGACCTTGGAACTACCAACTCTGTGGTGGCGGTGATGATAGGTGATGAGCCTGTAGTAATAGCCAACCAAGAGGGTTCAAGGCTTACGCCTTCGGTGGTATCCTGGACAAAGGAGAAAGATGTGCTCGTGGGAGAGCCTGCCAAAAGGCGTGCCATCCTTGATCCGGAAAACACCATCTATGAATCTAAAAGGTTCATAGGAAGGAAGTACGAAGAGGTGATAGAGGAGGCAAAAAGGGTTTCTTATAAGGTTGTTGCCGATGACAAGGGAGATGCCAGCTTTGATATACCCAACTTGGGAAGGAAGGTGCGTCCAGAGGAGGTAGGAGCACAGGTTCTCAAAAAACTAAAGGAAGCCGCAGAAGCATACTTGGGAGAGAAGATAACAAAGGCTGTTATAACAGTGCCAGCTTACTTCAACGAAAGGCAAAGACAGGCTACCAAAGACGCAGGTAGAATAGCAGGGCTTGAGGTTCTTAGAATTCTAAACGAGCCTACCGCTGCGGCATTGGCTTATGGCCTTGACAAAAAAAGCGATGTAAAAATTCTCGTCTATGACTTTGGTGGTGGTACCTTTGACGTTTCCATACTTGAAGGTGGGGAAGGAGTTATAGAGGTAAAAGCCACTGCGGGAGATACCCATCTTGGTGGAGCAAACATAGATGAAAGGATAATGGAATGGCTAATAGAGGAGTTCAAAAGGGAAACGGGTATAGACCTAAGGAAAGATCGCACCGCTTTGCAAAGACTAAAGGATGCAAGCGAGCAGGCAAAAAAGGAACTGTCCTTCAAGCTTGAAACGGAGATAAACCTTCCCTTTATTACCATAGACCCCTCTACAAACCAGCCTTTACACCTCCAAAAGAAGCTCACCAGGGCAAGGCTTGAGGAGATGATAAAAGATCTTATAGATAGAACCATAGAGATAGTCAAAAGAGCCCTTGAAGATGCCAAGCTAAGACCTCAGGATATTGACGATGTGGTCCTTGTAGGTGGTTCTACAAGAATACCCCTCGTACAGCAAAAGATAAGGGAATTTTTTGGAAAAGAGCCTCATAAGGGGGTAAACCCCGATGAAGTGGTAGCGGTGGGCGCAGCCATACAGGCAGGCGTTCTATCGGGAGAAGTAAAGGAGATACTCCTTGTAGACGTTATACCACTCTCCCTTGGTGTAGAAACCTATGGCGGTGTTATGACGGTGCTAATACCAAGGAATACTCCCATACCTTACAAGAAGTGTGAAACCTTTACCACCGCAGGCGACTATCAAACGGAAGTGGAGATTCATGTACTTCAAGGAGAAAGGCCCTTGGCAAAGGATAACAAGTCTTTGGGTAGGTTCTACTTAGCAGGCATACCACCTGCACCAAGGGGTGTGCCAAAGATAGAAGTTTGCTTTGATATAGACGTGGACGGAATACTTCACGTTACCGCAAAGGACCTTGGCACCGGTAAAGAACAATCCATAAGAGTTCAAGCATCCTCTGGTTTAACTCAAGAGGAGATAGAAAGAATGATCAAAGAAGCTCAAATGCACGAAGAAGAAGACAGGAAAAAGAAAGAGCTGGTGGAAGCCAAAAACCAGCTTGACCAGCACGTGTATAACCTTGAAAAGGTATTAAAGGAAAACAAGGATAAGCTACCCACGGACTTGGTCTCGGAAGCGGAAAGAACCATAGAGGAAGCAAAGAAGGTGTTTGCAAGCTCACAGGATATTCAAGAGGTAAGAAAAACCATAGAAAAGGTCCTTGATGTGGCGGGCAAGATCGGAAGCCAATTCTATCAAAACACAGGTAAAACAGAAGGAGGAGATGTAATAGAAGGTAAACCCATGTGATATAATAAGGACCGCCCATGGCGGTCTTTCTTTCTTTACTTTTCCTTTTTTCCTTCGTATTTACCTCCAAGAAGCCACCCATCATGGTATAGAGATTGAAATAAAAAACATAGACAAAGAGTTGGCTATTACCAAGGGCCTTATTGATCTATCTTACAGTTTATACTATGGAAAGATAAAGTCAGCACTTCTTTATAAGGGATGGAACCTTCCAAGGAAGCCCGATATGGTGGTAAGCAAACCGGCTGAGCTGATAAGAAAAAACAAACTTGAAGACCTTATAGAAGAGTTTTCTCCAAAGGATGAGGAATACCAGTTTTTGGTGCAAGAGGGTAAATATTTAAAAGAAATATCCACTATTGACTGGAAGCCCATAAGACTTAAAAGTCCTTTATCTTTGGGAGATAAATCCCCCTGCATTGATGAGATAAGGTTTAGACTTTTCCTGCTTGGAGACCTTGAATACTACGAACCTTCTGAGGTTTTTGATAAACAATTACTGGAAGGTGTAAAAAACTTTCAAAAAAGACACAGACTACCTGAGAAGGGTTTAATAGATAGTAAAACCTTAAAGGAATTAAACATATTCCCAGCGGAAAGATTGAAAAGCATATATATGAACCTTGAAAAGCATCGATAGGTTTATATACCTTATTAAAAATTATATACTGGTAAATACGTCGGGTGAGAAATTATCCTTTGCAAGGGTAGTTCATTGACTGCCATAAAAAATTTAAAATTCTGGTAGTTCAGACTTACAGCCTGTCTTTTATCGCAGGCAAGTATGCCTGCGCTACCGATAAAAGGGGATTTCTTACTGGGCGTATAAAAGAATACTGGAAAGAATAAAACTACTGCCAAAAAGGAATGGTATACAGGTTATAGAAGTAAATCCATTACCATAGGCATATTAAAGTATGCTCCACAATACATGCTAACAAAGGATGTAGATTCTGCTTATGTGATAGCCCGTAGGGGCTTGGGATTAAAAGAGAAAATTCCTAAGATTTATAAAGACCTGCTAAAGAAATTAAAGGCTAACCTTAAATAAAAACTCTTTCTGGGCATGTGGAGATACCCAATATAGGCATTAGCTCCTGCTACAGGGGGAGATAGTCCTGTAAGAGGGGCTATTTTTGAAACACCTTGGAGAGGGTGTGGAGTGTGGAGGAAAGTAAAGGCTATCTGCAGTTAAACCTTTCTCTTAATTTGCTTTCCACATAGGGATGCACCAAACCCTTTAAACATCCACAGTAAGAGGCTATATCCCTTACTATGGTGGAGCTTATGTGTATGTGGTCTTGGGAGGGCATCAAAAAGACAGTTTCCACCTTTGCTAACTTGTAGTTGTTTAAAGCTATTTGTAGTTCATACTCAAAATCGGTAAAAAGCCTAACGCCTCTGACTATAACCTCAATACCCTCTCTCTTCATAAACTCCACCAAAAGGCCCTCAAAGCCTACCACCTGCACCCTTTCCATTCCCTCCACCATAGCCCTAAACATGTTTATCCTTTCTTCCACGTCAAAAAGTAGGTTTCTTCTTGGGCTCTTTGCCACCGCTATTATCACGTAGTCAAAAAGTCTTAGAGCTCTTTTGACTATGTCAAGATGCCCCAAGTGGGGTGGGTCAAAAGTGCCGGGATATACAGCTTTTCTCATTCTTCTTTCCTCCATATAGATAAGGCCGTATCACCGTATATTTTCTTTTTATCTGATGGAAAGTCAAGCTTTTTTGAATGTTCCAGTATGAAAATACCTCCTTCTTTTAGTTTTTTAAGGGAAAGTTCTATGAGTTTATCGTAAAATTCATAGCTGTAAGGAGGATCTGCGAAAATTACGTCTGCATTTAAGTCTGTGACTTCTAAGAATTTAAGTGCATCTAAGATAACTACCTTTCCCTTGGATTTCTGTCTTATTTTTTCTGCAAATTTAGGTTCCTTTTCCACAAAAACTACCTGTGCTCCCCTTTTTTCTGCCTCTATACCTATCTGACCGGTACCTGCAAAAAGGTCAAAAAATACAAGCCCTTCTATATCTCCCAGCATATTAAAGATAGCCTGCTTAACCATGTTAGAAGTAGGTCTAAGTTTTTGTTTTCTACTTGATTTTTCCACAAAAAGTATTATAATTTAGCTTTCTGTTTTAAGGAGGTTTTTGCTATGAAGCAGCTAAGACTGCTACAAAAACTTGACAAGGAGGAGAGAAAATGGTCAAAGCCCTCGGACTGCATATCTTAGCAGACCTTTATGGTGTCCACCCTGACCTTATTGACAGGGTGGAGGATGTGCGTCAGCTCCTTGAGAGCGCCGTAAAGGTAGCAGACCTCACCAAGATATCTTCCCACTATTATCAATTCCAGCCCCACGGTGCCACGGGTGTAGTACTTCTTGCAGAATCCCACATATCCATTCACACTTGGCCCGAGCATGGCCTTGCCACGGTGGATGTTTATACCTGCGGAGACCCTTCAAAGGCTTACAAAGCCATGGATTACATCATAGCTACCCTTGAGCCCACAAGGATTGATAAGCAGGTACACGAGAGGGGCTTGGTGGGTAAGTCCGAGGGAGAAGCCCTACGAAGTATGTTGCTAAAGGTATAAAACTTATGGGCGGCCCTGAGGGTCGCCTTGTGGCTCACAGCGAAAGTTGTTTATAGAAAAACTTTTGCCATCCTTTGTCTTGCATTTATAGGCCTCATAGGGTGGGCATTCCTGCGTTGGTATTATGTAAAGCTTGTTCCCTTCATACTTTAAAATACACCTTCCACACACCGCCGGCTTTATTTCCATCTTTACCTTTTGGCAAGCCTCTATGTTATCAATAAATCTCATATCTTTCTCCTTTTTCTCCACAGCGGAGTAACAAGAAAAGAGAAAAAGCCCCGCAATAGCAGGGCACATTTTTATAAACCTTCCCATACTTATATTCTATCAAAAGATCAAGCCTACCTCAAGCCCTAACCTTGTTTGGTCTTTCTTGTTATTTGAGGTAAAGGGATTATCCGCCTTTACATAAGACAATTCAGCCCTTACAAAGAGGGGACCCTTTGCGTAAGAGGGGGTAAGGGTAAAAGTCCATCCCTTGTTGCCCTCTCCAATTCCTACAAGGTCTATGCCTCCTGCGTCCGTGTTATCCTTTACATACTCCACTCTTCCCGAAAGGACAAAGGGCTCAAACTTGTAGCTTACGTGGAAAGCTCCTCCGCTTGCCTTTGCCTTTTCTGGCACTCCAGCCTTTGCACTCTTTGGAGCCTCTACGTACAGGAGGTCTATGCCAAGGGATAGGGCGCCTATTGTGTAGCTACCAACTGCGTTAAACTCCCTTTTATTGGAGGGGTTGGCAGTATCGTTGGGCTTGGAATCCTTGTCGGGTATTAAAAAGTTAAAGGACAAGGAGCTTTCCTTAGTGGGTGATACACCTATGCTACCTTCAAAGGCAGGCTTTGAGTCCTTAGTGCTTAGGGTATAAAAGCCGTCGTTAATTCCCATCTTTAAGGAGAACATATCCCATCCATAAACCACCCTTACGCCATTGTTTACAACGGGCTGCATGTTCCACACCAAGCCCCTCTGTAGGTAGTTGTTAAGGAAGGTAAAGGCAGATTCATAGCCTATTATGGTGGGAAGTTTTCCCGCTTGGATAGATAGGCTATCAGCTGGACTGACTTCTATATAGGCTACTGGCAAGGCACTAAATAAACTGGTGGCATCTGTGGTTTTCCCTATTCCCACACCAACCACAGGCACCCCGTAAGCGCCGCCTATTAGTGTAAAACCTACTGGCTCTGCGGGCTTTGATACGCTTATAAGAGCGGAACCTATATCATAACGTGTTTTTTTGTCTCCACCAGCCCTGTTGTTAGTGTATATAGTGTAGCCCGTAAAGGCTCCCCTTAGGTTTAGCTTGCCTAAGGGCTCCACATTTAGCTCAAGGGCTTGACCTTTTCCCACTACACCAAGGGCAAGTACAGCCAAAAGGTACTTTCTCATGGCTTTTACCTCCTTTACATAAAAAAGGACCTATAAAAAAGCATTGCCTTAGACCTGTAGTCAAAGTAGAGGTCTTTTCCATCTTTTAGCATGGACTCTAAAAGATCACTGCCCTCAAACCACTCTCTTACCATCTGCAGAGAAACCTCTATGTGAAACTGCAGGGCGTAGGAGTTTTGATACCTAAAGGCTTGCTCACTATAGAGGTCTGAAAAAGCCAACCTTGTAGCTCCGGAGGGCAGGTCGTAGGTGTCTCCGTGCCATTGAAAAACTATGGCAGAGCCCGGGGGGTCAAGGATATTCATAAAAACTTCATCCTTTATACCCTCCTGGGTTGCCCTAATGGGAAGCCAGCCTATTTCCTTAGCCTTACCGGGATATACCTTTGACCCAAGAACATGGGCAAAAAGCTGGGCACCAAGGCATATGCCAAGAACCCTTAGAGGCTGTTTCAAAAATCTCAATAGCAAAATCATTGACGAAACCTTTGTTAGGTATATAATATATGTAAGTAAAGCCCCAAGAGCGAGCGAGACCCACCTCTGGATGGAACAAGTGGGCTCGGGCAGGTTAATAGCCTGTCAAAAGGAAGTTCTTGGAGTAGTGGCGCTAACTGCGCTCTCTCCTGAGGGCTTTTGCCCTCTGTCCCGAGGCTATAAGGTGCTTGGGGTTTGTGGGGAGACCCTATATGGGCACGAGCTCCTGCTTCAGGGGGCAGGGGCGGTAGTCCTGTAAAAGGGCTATTTTTGAAACACCCTGAGAACCCTTATCCCATCTTTCAAAGCCCTTTCCATGGCAAGGGCTACCTCTTTTAGAAATTGGTACCTATCCCTCTCATAGACCCCCATAGGTCCTCCGAGCACCACAAGGTGGCTGTATTCTTCAAGGGATGGTATCTTTTCTCCCAAGCCTGCCTCCACTATACTGTAGCTTATGGAATGCATGCGGAAGAAATCTTCCATAGTGCCCGGACCTTCCAAGGGATGGTTCTTTAGGACAAGTACCTTCATCTTTGCCTCCTCATAGATTGTAAGCCTTTTCACCATGCTGGCTTGCATCCACGCCCGATATCTCTTCTTCCCTATCCAACCTCAAGCCAATTAGGGCTTTTATAAGGAGGAGTATTATAGCTGTGGCTATGGAAGTGTAGACTATGGTGGCTATCACCGAAAGGGCTTGTATAAATAGCTGATTAGGGTTTCCGTAAAGGAGCCCCTTTCCCACTTCGTTAATCGCCGGGTTTGCAAAAATACCTGTAAGCAAAGCCCCCAAGGTTCCAGAAACACCGTGTATTCCAAAAACGTCCAAGGCATCGTCATAGCCAAGCTTGGGCTTTATATAAGCTACCGCAAAAAAGGAAGCTATGCCCGCAAGCAAGCCTATAACAAGGCTGCCCTTTATATCCACAAAGCCTGCGGCGGGAGTTATGGCTACAAGCCCTGCAATCGCTCCAGAGGCGATACCTAAAAGGGTAGGCTTTTTGGAATAAAGCCATTCGGCAAACATCCAAGAGAGGGCAGCCATGGCGGTGGCCGTGTTGGTGTTTAAAAAGGCAGCAGCGGCAAGCCCGTTGGCAGCCAAAGCTGAGCCTGCATTAAAGCCGAACCATCCAAACCACAGCAAGCCAGCTCCCGTTGCTACCATAGGTAGATTGTGGGGTAGCAAGGTGGCTTCTTGCCTTTTTCCCAAAAGGAGGGCGCCCACCAAAGCTGCTATGCCAGAGTTTATATGGACAACGGTACCACCTGCAAAGTCAAGGGCTCCAAGCTTTGCCAGAAAGCCGTCTCCCCAGACCCAATGGGCTATGGGGACATAAACAAGGCTAAACCACAAAAGGCAAAAGAGAATCCATGCGGAAAACTTCATCCTCTCCACCAAAGCACCGCTAACAAGGGCAACCGTTATGGCGGCAAAGGTAAGCTGGAAAGCTACAAAGATGTACTCGGGTACTGTGCCAGAAAGGCTTTTCACCTCTACACCCAATAAAAGTATCTTATCGGGCTTTCCAATTATACCCCCCACATCCTCTCCAAAGGCAAAGGCGTATCCATAGATGACCCAAAGTATACTTACAAGGGAAAAGGCAACAAAGGACATGGCTATGGTGTTTAGTGCAGACTTACTCTTTGATAAGCCACTGTAAAAGAGGGCAAGCCCTGGTATGGTCATCAGCATGACAAAGGCGGTGGCTACTATGAGCCATGAGGTGTCCCCTGTATCTAACTTGGGGGCTTCCTCTTGGGCAAAGGCAAGGCTAAACAAAAGCAATGGTATAATAATAAACACGCGTCCCATTTTATCTCCTCCTTTGCCCCCCTTTTGGGGGGCGGGGTTTTTTTACTTAAATATCAAAGTAAAGCTCAAACTCCTTGGGGTGGGGTATAAACCTTATCTCGTCCATCTCTTTGCGCTTGGATTCTATCCACGTTTGGATAAGCTCCTCTGTAAAGACACCACCCTTTAGGAGGAACTCATAATCCTTTTCAAGGGCTTTTAAAGACTCTTCTAAGGATCCGGGAAGTTGAGGTATATCCTTTAATTCTTCTGGTGGTAGGGAGTATATGTCTTTGTCAAAGGGTTCTCCCGGATGTATCCTGTTTTCTATACCGTCTATGGCAGCCATCAAGATGGCAGAAAAGGCAAGGTATGGGTTGCAGGTGGGGTCTGGGAATCTTACCTCTATTCTCTTTGCCTTTGGTGAAGCAGAATACATGGGGATCCTTATGGCGGCAGACCTGTTTCTGGCAGAGTAGGCAAGTCTTACGGGTGCCTCAAAGCCGGGTACAAGCCTGTGGTAGGAGTTTATGGTGGGGTTTGTAAAGGCGGTTAAGGCAGGTCCGTGTTTTAAAATACCGCCTATGGCATAAAGGCATATATCGGACACGCCCGCATACCCAGAACCTGCAAAGAGGTTTTGCCCTTCCTTCCATATGGAGAAGTGGGTATGCATACCAGATCCATTGTCGTTGGGAAGCACCTTTGGCATAAAGGTGGCAAACTTTCCATACTTATAGGCAACCATCCTAACTATGTACTTATACAGAAAGAGCTTGTCCGCTTGGTTTAAAAGAGAGTCGTACCTTATGTCTATCTCTCCTTGACCGGCTGTGGCAACCTCGTGGTGGTGGAGTTCTACTACTATGCCAAGTTGGGACATGATAGAAACCATCTCGTTTCTTAAATCTTGGAGCTTATCCAAGGGCGGCACTGGGAAGTATCCCCTCTTGTTGGGTATCTTGTAGCCCGAGGAGGTTATCTCCCTGTTCCACCAGCCCTCTTCCGAATCCACTCTCCAAAAGGCATAGTTGGAGCCCGTACCAAACTCTATGGAGTCAAATATAAAAAACTCAGCCTCAGGTCCATAGTAGGCGGTATCTCCGATGCCTGTCTGTTTTAGGTACTGTTCTGCCTTTTGAGCTATATACCTTGTGTCTCTGCCATATCTTTCCCTTGTAATAGGGTCGTATATATCGCATATCATCACAAGGGTCTTGGGCTCCATAAAGGGGTCTATAAAGGCGGTGGCTGGGTCTGGTATGGCAATCATGTCCGACTCGTGAATAGACTGCCAACCCCTTATGGAGGATCCATCAAAGCCTCTTCCCTCTTCAAAGGTGCTAAGGGAAAGCTCATAGGCGGGTATTGTTAGGTGCTGCCATTGACCAAAAAGGTCAGAGAACCTTAGGTCCACATACTGGACCCCTTCCTGCTCAATGAGGCTCAAAACCTCTTCTGGTGAATACTTAGGCATCTTCTACCTCCTTTTATAAGATTTTCATATTGCTTGCTCGCCCCTTTCACCGGTGCGTATCCTTATAACGTCCTCTATGGGGATGATAAAGATCTTTCCGTCTCCTACCCTTCCTGTCTGCGCCGTCTTGATTATGGCTTGAACCACCTTCTCCACGTCTTCATCCTTTACTATCACCTCAATCTTTACCTTTGGGAGGAAGTCTATGACGTACTCCGTTCCTCGGTATATCTCCGTGTGCCCCTTTTGCTGTCCAAAACCCCTCACCTCTGTAACCGTCATACCACCTATGCCTATTTCCACCAAGGCATCCTTCACCTCGTCAAGCTTAAAGGGCTTGATGATAGCTTCCACCTTCTTCATCCTTCAACCTCCTAACCTTATTTATTGCAAAAAATGTGCCAACGATTGACCATTGGCTAAGGTTTAATTTTACTACTTTCCAAGGGGGTAGGCATTTTAAAGGAATGTAAAATTGTTAACAAAATTGTAAAATTGTTTACTCTTTTCCGCACAGGCGTACCTCTAAGGTAGCATGCACTATATTTTCAAAGTCTTTTAGGAGTTCTTCATAGTACTCCACGCTTAGATTCTCCTTGGTTTCTATTCCCAAAATGCATGCATAAGCATCTCTACCAACCCTCAAAAGGTGTATATCATAAACCCTACTTTTTCCATCCCTTTCTATCTTTTCTATTATCCTTTCCCCAAGGGGGTTTTTACCCTCCTTATCAAGCAATAAGGGAATAGTTTCCTTTACAAGCCCATAAGACCATCTAACTATCACAAAGAAGCCCACCAAGCCCATAAGGGGGTCCATGAACCACCAGCCTAAAAACTTACCCGCCAAAAGCCCCGCTATTGCCAAAAGGGATGTAAGAGCATCTGCCAAAACATGCAAATATGCCCCCAATAGGTTAAGGTCATGCTTATGCTCCTCTCCGTGGAGTATATAGGCACTCAAAAGGTTTACAAAAAGCCCCAAAAAGGCCACAAGAAGAGCCTCTTGGTACTTGATCTCTCCACCTTGGAAAAGCTTGGAAAGGGCTTCTATGAGTATTAGAAAGGATACAAAGAAAAGCAAAATACCGCTACTGTAAGCTCCCAAAACCTCTATTTTCCAAGTTCCAAAGGTAAAGCTTTTATCCTTTGCAAACCTTTTTGCGAGATAATAGGCTAAATAGGCAATAGCAAAGGCAAGAGCATGGGTGGACATGTGGATCCCGTCTGCAAGCAAGGCAACGGAGTTAAATAGATAACCTGCAAAGATCTCCAAAAGCATGGTAATAAAGGTGAGGATTAGAACTATCAAAACCCTTTTTGATGTCTTACCTTCGGGTATATAAAAGTCATGCTGGTGTTTACATACCAAGGGAATCCTCTATCCACTTCAGATAGTCTTCGTTTCCTGCCACTATGGGCAGGGCTATTATCTCGGGAACCGTGTAGGGATGTACAGATTTTACACCCTTTAAAAGCTCTTCAAACCTCTTTGCTGAGGTTTTTACCACAAGCAAGGATTCCTTATCCCTTTCTATGTTCCCTTTCCACCAATATATGGAATCTACCTCTGGTACGATATTAACACAAGCACCCAGCTTGTTTTGGATTATAAACTGGGCAAGCTCCTTTGCCTTATCTACGGGTACAGTTATTAAAACCACATAATAGCCCAGCATGCTTTATATTTTAAATTCAATCTAACTTTCCAAGATAGGCAAGCAGGGCGGTTATGGTAGCAGGCGTTATACCGTCTATCCTTGCCGCTTGCCCCACCGTCAGAGGGTTAAACTTCCCTAGCTTTTCCCTTGCCTCGTTGGTAAGCCCCGGTACCTTATAGTAATCCACTCCTTTTAAGCTTATATCTTCCAATTTTTTAAGCCTTTCGTTTAGCTTCTTCTCCCTTTCTATGTAGGGCTCGTACTTTAGCTGTATTTCCACCTCTTCTTTTACATAGGGATGTTCGGGCACCTCAAAGCCAAAGTTTTTTAGATCCTCTATGGAGCACTCTGCGGTAAGAAGTTGGGATGGTGTATAGCTTTTTACATCAGACCCTATTGCCACAGAAACCCTTTGAGTTTTGTAGAACTCTGTCCATCTTTCTATTTCCCTTTGAAGCTCCTTTACAAGCTTGTACTGTTCTTCTGTGAGAAGCCCTAAGTTGTAGCCCAAATGGGAAAGCCTAAGTGGAGCATTGTCTTGTCTTAGCTGCAACCTATACTCAGACCTTGAGGTGAATAGCCTGTAAGGTTCCATAACCCCCTTTGTTACCAGATCGTCCACCATTATACCTATGTAGCTTTCGTCCCTTCTTAGGTATATGGGCTCCTTTCCAAAGGCTCTTAGTGCTGCGTTTATGCCCGCCAATATACCCTGTCCTGCCGCCTCCTCGTACCCCGTGGTACCGTTTAGATTTCCAGCATGGAATAGACCTCTTATCTTCTTTGTTTCAAGGGTTGGATATAGTTCTGTGGGAGGCACCACATCGTATTCTATAGCGTAAGCGGGCCTTATAAGCTCCACCTTTTCCAAACCTGGTATGCTGCGGTACAGCTCCCACTGAAGCTCTTCTGGCAAAGAGGTGGAAAGGCCGTTGGGGTATATCTCTATGGTATCCCAACCTTCAGGCTCTAAAAAGACTGTGTGCCTGTCTTTGTCCGCAAACTTCACCACTTTATCCTCTATGGAGGGACAATATCTGGGTCCAATGCCCTTTATAAGACCTCCGTAAAGGGCTGTCCTGTGGAGGTTTTTCCTTATTATCTCATGGGTTTTTGGTGTGGTGTAGGTTATCCAACACAGGGTTTGCTTTTTCCCCTTTTCGAACCAATAGGTGCATACGGGCTCTGTCCAAAAGGAAAATTTGGGGGGTGGGTCATCACCTGGCGCAGGTTCAAGGGAGGAAAAATCTATGGTCCTTTTGTCAAGCCTTGCTGGAGTGCCCGTTTTAAAGCGCACAAGGGGAAAGCCATGCCTCCTGTAAAACTCTACCAAACCCGTGGAGTGTGGCTCCCAAGCCCTACCTGCGGGAAAGGTTTTATCTCCTATGTATATGGTTCCCTCCAAAAAGGTGCCAGTAGCAACTACAACAGCCTTTGTTTTATATTCAATGCCAAGCTTTGTCTTTACTGCAACCACTCTTCCATCTTCTACAAGTATATCCACCACCTCATCCTGTTTTATGTGGAGATTTTCCTGATTTTCACAGGCCCTTTTCATATACTCACGATAGAGCCTTTTATCTGCCTGAGCTCTTGGGGACCATACGGCTTTTCCTTTTCTTGTGTTTAACATCTTAAACTGTATGCCTGTGTGGTCTATGGCCTTTCCCATTTCACCACCAAGGGCGTCTATTTCTCTAACCACTATACCCTTTGCTATGCCCCCTATGGCAGGGTTGCAAGACATTTGGCCTATGGTATCCGCATTAAGCACAAAAAGAACCGTCTTTGCACCCATACGGGCAGAAGCCAAAGAAGCCTCTATGCCCGCATGACCCCCACCTATTACCACTACGTCAAACTCATCCACCAACATCAGAATTTAAATATAATCCCCTTCTTAAAAGCTCCACATCATCGGTGGCTATGCCATCCACACCCCTTTGAAAAAGCTCCCTTGCCTTCTCCACCTGATTTACAGTCCATGCTATTACTTTAAGCCTTAGCTTGTGGGCAAAATCTATGGCCTTTTGAGTGGCAAGCATGTATTTGGGCAAGACAAGGGAACATCCAATCTTTTTTGCTTCGGGTATCATACCAGGAGGCTTTGAATAAACCAATCCCGTTATAACCCTACCCTTTGCTTCCTCCAAAGCTTGGGGATAAAAGCTTATCAAAGCAGTCCAATCTTTGGCTTTTTTCCTCTCTAAAAGATCAAGTACAGCTTGTGTGTCTTGGGGATTTTTTATCTCAAGTAGCATACCAACCCTGCCCCTTACAAGCTCAAGGGCTTCTTCAAGGCTTGCCAGCCTGTAGCCATTCTTTTCTACCTTTCTTAGGTCTTCCCAGAAGCTTTCCCTTATGTTTACCTTTAGACCATAAACCCTTTGTAAGTCTTCATCATGGCTTAGCACAAGCACTCCATCCCTTGTTCTTTGAATATCTAATTCCACAAGGTCTGCACCGGATTTTATTGCGCTTTCTATGGATTCAAGGGTGTTCTCAAGCTCCTTGGCGGGATGCCCTCTGTGCCCTACCAAAAGATGACCCTTTGAAAGGATAGATAAAAGCTCCATTGATATAATCATAATACGCTAAGCGAGGAGCCTCTTTTTTTTATCGGTAGCACAGGCTTCCCCGAAATTTTAGATTCTTTGCAGCGGTCAATGAGTTGCACCTAAGAGGGAATTAAAATAACTTGGCGCGTAAAATGCTATAATATCTACTATGGCAGGGCACAGTCATTGGGCGCAGATTAAACACAAAAAGGCAAAGATAGACGCACAAAGGGGTAAAGTATTCACAAAGATCATCCGTGAGATAACGGTGGCAGTCAGAGAAGGAGGCTCAAACCCAGACACAAATCCAAGGCTTAGGACAGCCATAGACAACGCAAGAAAGGTCAATATGCCCTCGGAAACAATAGAGAGGGCCATAAAGAAGGGAACGGGAGAACTCGGTGGAGAACACTATGAAGAAGTACTCTACGAAGGCTATGCCCCCAACGGCGTAGCCCTTATGATACTAACCTACACTGATAACAGAAACAGAACCACTTCCGAGATAAGGCATGTCCTTTCTAAGCACGGTGGAAATCTGGGCTCTTCGGGTTGTGTATCCTTTCTCTTTGACAGGGTGGGGATAATTGAAATTCCAAAGGAAAGTATAAGTGAAGATGAGCTCTATGAGAAGTCCATAGAAGCTGGCGCAGAAGATGTAGAAGTGGGTCAAATAAGCTACATCATATACACAAAGCCAGAAGACCTATACCAAGTAAAAGAATCCCTTAGCTCTATGGGATTGCAGATGGAAAGGGCAGAAATAGCCTATAAGCCTAACACTTATGTGGAGATAAAGGATATGGAAACCGCCAAAAGGATTTTTAAACTCATTGAAGCCCTCGAAGACCTTGACGATGTAAAGGAAGTAATAGCTAACTTTGATATACCAAAAGAAATAATGGAAGCAAGCCTTTAGAAAATTCTATCTAATAAAACCACAAGGAAGAAGACCACGCTTATATATCCATTCACTGTAAAGAAGGCTTTGTTTATCTTTGAAAGGTCGTAGGGCTTTATCAGGGAATGTTCGTAGTACAAAAAGCCGCCTATAGCCAAAAGCCCCAAAAGATAAAGAATACCAAGGAAATCCACTTTAAACAAAAGGCTTAATAATAGGAAAAAGGTCATTGTATGGAAAAGCCTTGCTATTATGATGGAACCTTCTACACCAAGTCTTACAGGAAGGGACTTTACACCATAAGCTTTGTCAAACTCATAGTCCTGTAGAGCGTATAAAATGTCAAAGCCCGCCACCCAAAAACCCATAGCCAAGCCAAGAAGAAAGGATGTAAGGGATACCCTTTCATTGAAGGCTATATCCACAGCCAAGGGTATAAGCAAGTAGACCACGCCAAGCACAAGATGGGGGTAGTAGGTTATCCTCTTTGCGTAGGGATAAAACCAAAGCAAGAAAAGAACAAGGGGAGCCAAAAGAAAGGCATAGAAGTTTATCATAAGGGCAGAAAAAAGAAATATGAAGGAAGAAATGAATATAAGCCTTTTTATTTCCTCTTGGGAAACCTCACCCTTTGCATGTACCCAATCCTTGGTCCTTGGGTTCAGCCGGTCTATGGGTAGGTCTATTAGGCGGTTAAGAGCCATTCCTGCGGTCCGAGCACTTATAAAGGCGCAAAGCATCCAGAAAAATTTCCAAAAAGAAGGCATATCTTCATAGAGGATAACAAGGCTTGCAAGGGCAAAGGGTAGGGCAAAGATAGTATGCTCAAATTTGGTAAGTTCAAAGTATTTTTTCATATGTCAAAGATAACCTCCCCTATCCACATATCCCCTTCCCTCTCCACCTTTAAGCCGTGGTAGGTGGCAGCCTTTATCATCAGGTTTGGTTCATGCTTCTGCGGGTTGTACTTGGAGCCCACAAGTTTTACCTTGGCGTAGTTAGAGGTGAGTTCCACAACCTCACAGGAAGAGGTTACAAACAGCTGGCTTTCGTGCAAAAAGAGGGCAGTGTTTATAAGGTCTGCGAGAAGGAAGGGAATTTCGGAGTTGGCTTCTATAAAAAAGCTTTCCTCTTGGGGCACCTTTTCTATGGGTGTTATCTCGTTAAAGGTAGCCAGTATGCTTTTGCATATTAGTTCCTGAAGGCTTTTTGCTCTTACCCTTATACCTGCATCCGCGGTTATGCGGTCTATAGTTTCATAAAAGCTCATAGTCCAAGCATGTCAAACATGGAATAAAAGCCCGGCTCTTTTCCTTTTATCCATCGGCTTGCCTCTATGGCACCCCTTGCAAATATATCCCTTGAGGATGCTCTGTGGGTTAATTCCAACCTTTCACCAAAACCAAAGAAATAAACAGTGTGCTCTCCAACCACATCGCCGCCCCTAAGAGCCATTATTCCCATCTCCTCAGACCTCTGGGAGATGCCTTCTCTACCGTAAACCCTCCTTTCTATGCTTAACTCCTTTGATAGGATATCGGCGAGCTTTAAGGCGGTACCACTTGGGGCATCCTTTTTAAAGCGGTGGTGAATCTCAAGCACTTCCACATCAAAGCCCCTACCCTTCAAAACCTTGCTTGCTATTTCCACAAGCTTAAAGAGGAGATTAACCCCAAGGCTCATATTGGGCGAAAGAAGTATGGGAG
The DNA here is from genome assembly GCA_938048815.1 of uncultured Aquificaceae bacterium. Lineage (GTDB taxonomy): Bacteria > Aquificota > Aquificia > Aquificales > Aquificaceae > Pampinifervens. The sequence goes on from CALIUI010000014.1 coordinate 18,128, forward strand.
CATTATTGGAGTAGGATTTTATTTCCTCTATCTCCTCAGAGGTGAAACCCGTAGTTCCTATCACTACAGCCTTATTGGCGAAGGCAGAAAGCTTGGCATGGGAAACCGCTGCCGTAGGGTTTCCAGAAAACTCTATCACCACATCACCAAAGGGCAACACCTCCTCAAGCCTTGAGGTCAAAGGTACACCTTTCAATTCTTGTATTCCAGAAGCCTCTCCCAAATCTATAGAATTTATGCAGTTTGGATTTTCCACACCCGCAACCACTTGAAAATCGGAATACTCAAGGGATAATCTAAGGATGCTTTTTCCCATCCTTCCAAGGGCACCACAGACTATGGCTCTTGTCATTCCTCCGCCTCTTCTCCGAAGATCATATCCTCAAGCTCTTCTACTGCCTCTTCTGCTTGGTCTGGAGGGACCACGGAAGGGTAAAGGGCTACTTGAATACCTTCCGTGAAGAGGAACTTTCTTAGGATCTCTTGAAGCTTTTCCACCTCTTCTGGTGCTAAGTCGCCCCTTATACTTTCCTCAATGGGCTTGTTTGTGAAGAAGAAGCCTACCAAGCTAAAGGGAACTGCATAAAGTTGTTCGTCCATGACACTCTCCTTTTTTGTTTTATAGAAGATTATTATAACACACAGAATACGCCGGGTGAGAAACCCCTTTCATCGGTAGCGCAGACATCAAGAACTGGTAGCGCAGGCATCCTTGACTGCGATAAAAGACAGGCTGGAAACTTGAATACCAAAATTTTAAATTCTTTGTGAGCTACCTCTATAAAGAATAGTTAAATTATAGATCCCAGTTTGTAGGTATCCTTGACATCATCCTAAGGCTTTCTTCAAAGGAAGTCATATACTTCATGGCAGTAATCATAGAGCCTTTAAACTTTAGTCTTTTTGTAAGCATGGCAGCCCTT
>CALIUI010000015.1 GCA_938048815.1 uncultured Aquificaceae bacterium
CATCTACCATAGGTATGTTAAAATATTCATCACGACCCATGCATACAAAAAATTTAGCAAGCGCCTATGTGATAGCCCGCAGGGGCTTGGGATTAAGGGAAAGACTACCAAAAGCTTATAAAGACCTGCTAAAGAAGTTAAGAGCTAACCTTAAAGAAAAACTCTTTCAGAGCTTGTGGGGAGACCCGATAAGGGCATTAGCTCCTGCTGCAGGGGACCGGGGCGATAGTCCTGTAAAAGGGACTATTTTTGAACTACCCTGAAATAACCCTGACCATGGGAAAAGGTTTAATCTCCGTTAGGGATCTCAACAAAGAAGAGATTATTCTTCTTAGAAGTTTGTTTGAAGATTTCAAAAGAGGGAGAAAGGAGAGCTTAGAGGGCCACTGCGCCTTTCTTTTCCTTGAAAGCTCCACAAGGACAAGGCTTTCCTTTGAAAAAGCTTGTAATCTTTTGAACCTTAGAAGCTACTATTTGGGACCAAAGGAGAGCTCCATAGAAAAGGGTGAAAGCTTTGGCGATACCCTCAAAACCCTCCAAGCCTTGGGCTTTAGGGTGGTTATTTTCCGTGTACCCTTTGTGCTTTTCCCATACCAGCAATACTTGGAAGAGCCCATAAGCTTGATAAATGCAGGAGACGGAACCCACCAGCATCCCACACAGGGGCTTATAGACCTATTTACCGCCTTGGAGGCTTATGGAAAGGTGGAAGGTTTAAAGGTTTTGTTCGTGGGGGATATACTCCACAGTAGAGTTTTTAGGTCTTCTGCTTATCTTTTTAAACTCTTTGGAGCAAGGTTGGGGGTGTGCGGTCCAAAAACCCTTATACCTTTAGACCTTTCTCCCTTTGACGTGGATATGGTCTTTGATGATTTGGATTCTGCCATAGAGTGGGCAGACCTTTGCATATGGTTAAGGCTTCAAGAAGAAAGGTTCAAAGAGCAGTTTATCCCAAGCAAGGAAAGCTACTTTTTACAATTTGGGCTTACAAAGGAAAGGCACGAAAGATTAAAAGGCTACTTTATGCATCCGGGACCTGTGAATGTGTATGTGGACATAGAGAGTCAAATTCTGTACTCGGATAAATCCTTAGTGCTAAGGCAGGTGGAAAACGGAGTCTACGTTAGAATGGCTGTTCTCTATTGGGTTTTAACCAATGGCTAAGGTTCTCCTTGGTGTTAGCTCAAGCATAGCCATATACAAGGCTTGTGAAATTGTGAGAGAGTTAAAAAAAGCCAATCACGAAGTTAGGGTAGTCCTTTCTCCTTTTTCCCAGAGGTTTATAAGCCCTTTGACCTTTGGTGCCCTTTCGGGCAACAAAGCCTACGTAGATTGGGAAGAAGACCCCCTTTTACATATTAACCTACCAAGGTGGTCGGAAGTTTTTTTGATAGCTCCCTGTAGTATAAACACCCTTTCCAAAGTTGCCCTTGGCATAGGCGATAGCCTTTTGACCACCTGCGCTCTTTCTCACAAGGGAGTTTTAATGCTTGCACCCGCAGGCAATGTGGAAATGTACAAAAATCCGGCGATTCAAGAAAACCTAAGGAAACTTAAGGAAAGAGGGGTGATAATTATAGAGCCCGAGGAGGGAAAGCTTCTTTGTGAAGAAGAAGGTCAGGGAAGGCTTGCAAGCGTAGAAAGAATACTTGATTGGGTAGAATACGCTATAAGGCCAAAGCCTTTGAAAGGCAAAAGGGTTTTAATAACGGTGGGTGCTACGAGGGAGTTTATAGACAGGGTGAGGTTTATATCCAACTTTTCCAGCGGTCTTATGGGCTTTTCTTTGGCTAAGGTTTTCAGATGGTACGGAGCACAAGTTAAAGTTATAGCGGGCTTTACCACCGCCAAAGAACCCCCAGAGGTAGAGATAATAAAAGTTGTGTCTGCCCAAGAGATGTATCAAGAGGTGATGAAGCACTTGGAAGATGCCCATATAGTGGTTATGAACGCAGCAGTAGCCGACTACAGACCTTTGGAGGTCTACTCTGGAAAGTTGAAAAAGCAGGAGTTTATGGAAATAAAACTGGTAAAGAATCCCGATATATTGGAAAGCGTTGGAAAGGTAAAGGGCAAAAGGTTTTTGGTAGGTTTTGCCCTTGAAGAGAGGGAAAATTTAAAGGAGAACGCCCTTAAAAAGCTGTCCTCTAAAAACCTTGACCTTGTAGTAGCCAATCCCCTTGAGAGCATGGGTTCAGAAGCTTATGAGGGCTTTTTAATCTTTGCAAAAGGTAAAAGGGTAGATATAAAGGCAAAAAACAAATTGGAGGCAGGCGAGAGGATTGTAATGGAGATTTTAGAATATCTTTAAAGCTTTATATAACCCTCTCTTATAAAAATCATAAACACTTTTAATTGCGAAATCCCTTAGTTTAATTTAGACTTAAGTAAAACAAAAAGGAGGTGAACAATGTTATCAAGACGTGAAGTTGTCAAAGTTGCAGGCTTTGGTGGTGTTTATGTGCTGTTGGGAGGTAGTTTCATAGCCTATGGGAGTTCTGGAAATATGCCCATATTTGCCTTAAGGGGCGATGGCAAGGTGGCGGTTATAGACACTGCAAAGGACGAAGTGATAAGGGTAATAGAGACGGGTGGCAAGGGGGGAACTCTGGGCTCTGTGTCTAAGGATGGTAAGTATCTTTACGTGGCAAACAATGCACCAGAGAACAGAACTGTAAGCGTAATAAACGCAAACAAGCTTGAACTTATAAAGAACATAGAAACAGGTAATAGACCAAAACATCCGGTAGTGTCCCCCGACGGTGGATTGGTAGCGGTGAATCATTCGGGCTTGGATGGCGACAGCGTTAGGGTTGTTTTTATAAGCACCTCTAACAATCAAATAGTCTCCGTGGTAAATATACCCGTAAGCAACAGGGATCACAAGGGGGATTTTACTATGCACGGTTCTTGGTCTCCAGATGGTAAAGTTTATGCGGTGGGCAATTACGCCGATAATAAGTTTTATCTGATAGAGCGCAGTGGAAAGATAATAAGCGAAGTATCCACATCGGGCAATCCTCATTACTTTGACTGGAAAGGCAATCAGCTATGGGTGACCATTGAGTTTAATGAACCTAAGGGAAACATGTCCGCACCTCAGGTGTATATATATGACGTATCTTCACCAGCCTCTCCGGTGTACATAGGCATACTAAAGCAAGATATAGACCCAATTGAAAGGCAAGACCTTGCAAGAATAGAGGGGCACCACGGAAACTTTACCAATGATGGAAGGCTCTTTATACTATGCAACAGAGGATCAAACCCCTTTGAAGGTGCGACTATATCCATCTATGACGCAAGCAGTAGAAAAGAGGTGGCAAAAATAAACTCTCAGGTAAAGGGGGTTGGACATGCCTATATCACTCCTGATGGTAGGTTTGCGGTTATCACCCAGTATGGAGATACAAAGTTTGAAGTAATAGACCTACAAAGGCTACAATCTATCAAGGTTGTGGATACAGGTGTGGGAAGGCATATGGGTCATGCAGTCTTTGTGGGTAAAAAGATGTACATAAGCAACAGGGTGGCAGATAGCGTTTTTGTGGTTGATACAGAAAGCTGGGAAATAATCAAGAGAATACAAACTTCAACCTCTGGGCAAGCCCAAGGACAGCTTGTGAGAGACTTTTACCAAGTCTTTGAAAGAGTGGGAAGGGCTATCTTGTATGCCTAAGCTTAACGTGGTAGTTTCCGGTTTCTTAGGTAGTGGTAAAACTACCTTTTTATTGAACAGCTTAGTAGAAAGGTATAAAAAGGAAAGAATAGGAATAGTGGTGAACGATTATGGAGAGGTTAGCTACGACAAACTAAGGCTTTATAAGGAATCCCTTAAAGTTTTCGGCATAGAAGGTAAGTGTGTATGTTGTAGTGGCATGGGTGAGCTTTTGGAAAGTTTAAACAACCTTAAGGATGTGGATATACTTTTGATGGAAGCCTCTGGGCTTTCTGATCCCTACACCATAAGGGAGGCCTTTGAAACCTCAGGATTTGTTCCCTATACAGTGGTATGCCTTGTTTCCGGGGATGAATACAGAAATCTTATTGATGAGCCCATATTCCGTGCTCAGATAGAGAATTCCGATTGTGTTGTCATAAGCAAATGCGACCTTTTTCTTGAAAGAAGCTTTGAGGACCTAATAGACCTTTTACAGGGAAAGCCCTATTTTCTTTCCTACGGCGGGAGGGTGGAGGAGGATTTCTTCCTTTTTTTAAGCGCCGAAAAGCCAAAAACTTTTGAAGCTTTCCATAAAGAGCATAAAAGATCCGACAGGTTTGTCCAGACCACCATACCCCTAAAGGATACCTATTCCATGGAAACGCTGGAAGATTTTTTGAGAAACCTTCCAAAAAGTATCCTAAGGGTAAAGGGATTTGTAAGAGTCTTGGAATCTCCCCTTCCCATGGGTATAAACTGGACAAGGAACTATCTATCCTGGGAACCTATGGATAAACCGGTGGATAGCTTTTTAACCTTTATAGGTTATAGAGGCTTCCTTTTGCCACCTTTACCTTTACCGGTAAGAAGGCTTAAAGAAGAAAAGATGATCCCTTTGGGAGAGTATGACGCAAGAGAAGGAATAGGCTATTTAAAGGGTAAAGCGGTAGATGAATCCTTCTTGGTTGAAGGGCTTTTGGAGACAGGTCTAAATTATAGCCTTGTAATAACCACCAAAGAAAGCTTTGAGTGCCCTTTCCACGCTACCAATAGGTTATATGTAAATCCAATTTTTGAAGATGTTTATAACCTTTCAAAGACCTTAAAAAGAGAGACCTTTGATGGAGGAGTTATACTTTGGGACATACCAGACGCCTATGCCTCTTATCTAATAAGAGAGTTACCCCATATAGAGTTTTTCCATTTTGGTAGACACTACCTACTGCCAAAGGCTTCCCTTTCATTAAGGATCAGGACATTTCAAAATAGCCCTTTCATAGGACCACAAGCCAGGGCATCAAACAGCACAAAAGGAGATCAACAAGGCAGAGATCTCCCAAAAGCTAAAAGCCCTAAACATGCCCTTCATTGAAAACAAAGGGCAAACAGACCCAAAGGTTGCCTACTATGCCAAAACCTTTGGCGGCTCTCTCTTTATAACCAAAGAGGGAGAGCTTGTCTATAGCTTCCCAAAGGTGGAAGATAAAAAGATAGCAGGCACCGCAGTGGTAATAGAAAGGCTTGGCAAGGTAGAAGAAGTGAAGGGAGTAAATCAGTCCCCCACAAAGGTTAATTACTTCATCGGAAACGACCCAAGCAAGTGGCAAAGGGATATA
>CALIUI010000016.1 GCA_938048815.1 uncultured Aquificaceae bacterium
TGGTGTATAATTAATCCTATGAATAAAGAATACCACAGAAGAGACCTGTGGATATCCCAAGAAGCCATCTCCCTATGGTTCTCCAATAAACCAACATAGCCATAGAAACCATGCTTATAGTTTAAACTGGATAACAGAAGAGCAGAAGGCTTTATAAAATCCATCTTTGACACTTTAAAATTAGACCTTCCAATCCCAGACCACACCACCATATTTTGTAGGAGTAGAAAGCTAAATATACAGCTTAATTGTGTGAGTAGTAGGCTGGATAAGATGCGTAGAGTGGGGTTTGTGTTGAATATCTTTTTATGCACCAAAGCCTTAAGCAATACATCAGGATATAGAAATTTAACATCTAAATGCTAACTAATATAATAAAACTAATAAAGCCTAAGGGTGCTTAAACTATGAGAGAGCTTGACATATTCTTGGGTTTTGTGTTTGAAGGAGCCTTTAAGCTTGGCTTTTTAAAGGGAAGGATAGAGGAGTATGAAAAGTTCACCTATGGCATTTTTGAAAAGATAAAGGAATCTGCGCAAGAGGATGAGTTTTTAAAAACTATCATAGAAGATATAAGTAAAAGCTTTCCTTACGAAATACATGATCCACCGGAGAATATGAAGAACCTTTGCAAGTTGAGGGAGGATTATGAGGGAGAGACAGAGGGTGAAACAAAACCAAACTGGAAAGAGCTATACACAAAGCTTATCTTTTCCCTTGGCTACGCAGGAGGAAGTTTTTACAGTAAGGCTATAGGAGAGGTGGAACTGAAAAAATATCACATGGGAGAAGAATCGGAGGATATCATATGGCAGAATGCAGATTTAGTCTTTGTAAAGGATAAAACACTATACCTTTTGGACTTTAAACTTGGGGGAGCAAGGAATGCCCTAAGAGAGATAATAACAAGCAATCCAGAATATGAAAAGCCACCAAGGATACCAATACGTAGCTATGGCATACCTGTGAACATATCCCTTGGAGAAATAGAGCTTAAAGGCTTTCTACAAAAGTTTATGAAGGTCAAAGATAAATTAAGGGAAACAGAGGATGTTTTTGTAGAAACAAAGGGGTTTTTACAAACCCTTTGCTACGCCGTAGATTTTCTATGCGAGGAAAAAGAGCCTATTAAAGAGGTGAAGTTGGAGCTAATATATCCAATGCATGAACCTTTGAGTTTAAGGTTTTTTGTGAAAAACAGAGAAGGATTAAAGGAATTTTTAGAAGATATAAGGAAACTATACAGGGATGTGAAGAAAAAGGAAAACCCTTATGCAGTCGTTGATGCAGAAAGTCAAGTAAGAAGGAAAAGGTTGTTGAAGGAAATTCCCCAAAACATAGAAGAGCTAAGAAAAGAAATGAAAAAAAGGGAAAAGCTTGTGATAGATCTGCCCACTGGGGATATAAGGGAGGCAAGACAAGACGTTAAAAGGCGCTTGGAAGAGTTTATGAAAAGGGAAGAACCTTGTAAGGCAATAGCCCTTTTGCACTCTGCGGGAAGCGGAAAAACTTCCAGAGTAAGGGAAGGAATACTAAGCCAAAAGGGAAAGCACATAGTTTTATACATGGCTACCCGCATAAGCCTTTTGGATAGAGAGGATGAAAAGTTAAAAGAAATTAAGGATAAAAATATACATCTGGTTTATGAAAGAGGGCAAAGGGATACTAAATCGATCAGAGACAAGGGAACCCACTATGAAAGCGTAGATATTCAAAGAAAGGGGAAACTTCAAGCAACAATGCAGAAAATTAAAGAGGTGGTGGATAAAAACAACCCAGACTATGTATGGGCTTTTCTTACCATACAATCCGTGGTGGAAACTGCCCATGGGAATAGAACTTCAGAACACTTAAGAGTTCTTTTAAGACCTACCATATTAAAAAATTACCATATTCACATAATCCTTGATGAATTCTTTGGATACAAAAATGGGCTCTTTGCCATAACAGAGATGTTTGAGTTTTTAGAGAAGGTCAAAAAGAAAGGAGGAAAGGCAAGCCTTTACCTGTTTGACGCAAACGGATACTCCCCCAATCTCCTCCAAAAGCTGATAGATGAATACAAAGAGTTTGAAGTGATCCCAGAATCTATAGTTTTGAGTGAATATCAAGAGGAGATAAAAACCAACTATGAGGGTATACCCTTTGAGTTGTACGCAAAGCATGGCTTTCCCGCAGGAAAGCTTTATATACATAAAAGGTTTTTAGAGGTTAAAGAGGAAAAAGAAATCCCTTCTCTAATCGCTGAGTATATAAAGGAAACGAGGGAGAAATCAAGTAGCGCCTTTGCCTTTATTCAGAACAAGGAGCTTATAGTGGATGTTGAAGAGGAGCTCTCTGTGTTGGGATTGACTTCTCTCATAGCTACTACAAGCTCAAGAAAAAGCCAAGAACAGATAAACAAGGGAAATGAGGATGTAATCCTTGGCACTTCCTCTGTCTCTCGTGGCCTTGACTTTAGTAGGTCCCACAAGCCTGTAGATTGTATATACATAGTGGTAAGAGATTGGGGTATAGAGGGCAATTTAGTGGAAACTATTCAAGCAATCTCTCGCTCAAGGGGAGATGAGGAAACAGAAAAAAGGGAAAAGCACTTACACCTTATATACCTAATAAGCGACCAATACCTTGATATGGCAGTAGATAAAATATCAAGCACCCTTTACCATCCCGATAAAAAGCTCGTGGAGCTTGCTTATAAAAAGGAACAGCTTGAGGGCTTTCTTGACCTTGATGATGTTTTAACCAAAATCATTGAGCAATTTCTTCATAAACCCTCAGAGAATGTACTTGTGCCCATTCCCACACAGCATAGAAGCTTTTACAGACATAATGTCTTTGAAGACTACGAAGATGTGATCAACTTTTTGGATGATATACTCTATATGGAAAAAGAGCATGATAGAATCTTTAGAAACTTTCTTAATGAACTTTTGGAATGGGGCTATATATACACCAACCTACCAAGGCTGGAACATATAAAAAACTTTGAATACTACCATCCTTATATACTCTATGAAGAAAAAAGCTTGTTTTCCAGCTTTGGAAACCAAGAGAGACAAACATTGAAAGGTTATTTAAATAATAAGACAGTAGTAGAAATATTGGAACGGCACAACAAAGAGAAGGCTCAAAAGGTCAAAGAGTTTGTAGAGAAAACCCTACCCCAACAGGAAAGTAGAGCTCCTCTTTTGATGCCTATATACTCCATAGTCCTTGTGAAGAATTACTTGGAAAGGGGCAAGAAAATGAGCTTTGTTATAGGAAAGAGGGCAGGGAGAGGGCATGCGGAAGTTTTGGGAGGAAGCTTAGAGCCAAGAACTCTTTGCTTTGCGGGAGAAAGGGAAGAGTACGCTTGCATACCCCTTGGCGAAGACTACCCCTACAAAGAAGTTTTAAGTGGTAGGTTTGCCAAGTTTCCTGTAAAATTTATAAAAAGCCTTTTGGAGGGATAAAAATGGAGGAAAAATTTAGATTTAGGCAAGAGGACGAAAGGATAGATTACTTTGCAAAGGGGGAGCACTACGGAAATGATTTCTACTATGCGGGGCTTTTCTACAACTATCAAGAGAAATACATGGAAAATATAGCCAAATACTTCTACAGGCTTAGGAAAAGGGATAAAGATGTAATGAAAGAGTTTGAAGATTTTCTATCGAAAAATAAGCCCATAAGTGGAGATGCAAAATACTCTGTAAAGGAAATAACAGGGTGGCTAAAGCCTTGGAATATCTTTAAAAGCACTCAAAGGGCAAGTTTTTATAGATACAATAGAGATAGTAAATTTAACATCTATGAGCTAAAAGTGGAAGGTGCTTCCAAGGTAGATGAGAGGTCTGGCTTGATCTTTTTGGCGGTGGAGGGCTACGAGGACCAAACACTAAGCGAGCAACTGAAATGGGAAATAAGAAGGCTTTTGATGGAAGAGTGGGAGAAGCTTTCTAATAGTAAGGAGGTTAAAGACTATTTGAAAGAGGTTTATGAAGTATACGAGATCCTTGAGAATGCCATACCCGATAAGTACTACCAGGACTCGTCAGGAAAGCTTGCTTATTATCTTTTTCCCATTGAGCTTGATGCCTTTGGTGGAAAGATAATTGTTTCCAAGGCAAGCTTGTATAAAAGAAGGGAGGAAACAAGAGCTAACTTTTGGTTGGAGTTTTTAAAGAAGATGGGTGAAGATTACACAAAGGATCTGGAGTATGTTTTAGAGGAAAGGGGAAAAGACCTTGATTATCTAAAAAGCCTTTTGAACAAAGCCCTTTCTGATGAGTTTTTGAAGCTTTTAAGGGAAGATTGGAAGAAGTTTTTAAAGAAGTGTTTAAAGGGAGAAAGCCATAAACTAAGGGCGGCTTTTGTGGGAAAGGTGCCAGAAGAAAATCCACCATGGGTGAGCTTTGGTGTTTATGAAATTCCAAGCGTTGAACTTAAGACTATGGTTTTTGCTGAGAAAGGTTTTGAAAAAGATGGTAAGCCTGCGGATAAAGTGGTGGGGATTTTAAAGAAGAAGTTGGAAAATTTTAGATTCTTAGGAAACGCAAAAATAGTTCTTGATGGTCGAGTAATGCCTTTGGAAGAACTCTTTGGTGGGGAGGAATTTTTTAAACTTATAAAAGGCAATAAAGATGAAAAGGAAAATGGGTCAAAGCCAAAGGATAATAAGAAGGATAATAATTTAAAGCCTTCAGATTCTTTAAAGCTTATTCAAGCTCTTTCTTACTTTGCCGTAAGGATCTCAAATCTAATAAGGGAGATAAAAGAAGGAAGATATCAAAATGAGTTTAAGGGTATTTTACTACTTTTAAATACGGAGTTTGAAGAGAGGGATAGGTATCTTTTATGGAATTTTGTAAACTTTATTTATGACTATTTTGGTGTTCCAGTGCAAACTCTCACCAAAAGATCTTTGCGTGCAATAGTTGGAGAAAAGAAAGCGGACCCTATTATCAAAAACCTTGCCATAAGCCTATACAAGGATTCAAAAGTTCTTAAAGTGGATTTTGATGGCTTTCATCTGCCAAGTGAGCTTATTGTCTATGCCATCGTTGAAAAACCATCTACGAGGTTTTTTTATAAAAGGAATGAGTTAAATGGCGGAGCCAGACATTACCTTTATGAAGTTTATAAGATAACCATAAAGAATAAAGAAGCCAAGATTGAGCTTGAAGATAAAATTTTTGAACTACAGGGTATGAAAGAGATAGGAATTGAGAAGTTTATAGAAGATAAAAAAGATAAAAACATAAGGTTTTGTTTTATAACTGCTTCTAAGGAGTCAAAGCTTGGTGAAATTTATGAAAGGTTTTCAAAGGATGAAAGTAAGTTTTTGTTGATTAGGTATTCTGAGTTAAAAACCGCTTATTTTTCTGAAAAAACAGAACAGCATTGCTTTATTGTTTATACTCAACAGATGAGAAAGCTTATGGAAAGCTTAGGTTTAAGTGTAGATAAGGATGTGGCGGCTATTGCCCTAAAGCCAGCCCATGCCAAGGCGGTGGATGATGAGATGTACCATCCCGCTTTGCAGCTATTCTTCACGGAAAAGGTGGGATGGGAAAGGGATGAAGTTTATTCAGAAAGAAAAAGCCTTTTCATCTTTACAGTGCTTGCCCTTTCTATGTATGAAAGTGAGTCCTTTATGACTCCCTTTAGCAAGCTTAGCATCTGGTCAAAGGAGAAAAACTACTACCTTAATGTCAGAAGGGATGAAAGGGATTATTATTTTCCCTTAAAGCCTGTTTTGTACGAGATGTTGAAATTTCTACAGGAAAGGCCTGGGAAAAGGGAGTTTAGCTAAACTTCTCTTTTGCCTTTATAAGCTTTACTATAAGTTGGTTTGTATAGGCTTTTATGCCAGTTTTTTCCCCAAGCTCCACCAAGGCGCCGTTTAGGGCATCTATCTCTGTTTTTCCTTTTTTTATATCCTCCAGCATGGAAGGATAATGCTGGGCAGTTGGCGGTATTAGATTTTCATAAAAGTGCCTTTTGTACTCTTCTGCATCTTTCCAAAAGGTGGGTATCTGGCTTGCTCTTATAACATCAAAGACCTCCTCTATTACAGAGTCCATTATCTGTTTCGTGTAAGGGTTGTTAGCCAGTTCTCCATAGGTTTTTTCAAAAAGGGCTCCAAGGGGATTAAGGGCGCAGTTATAAAGTATCTTATCCCAAAGGTATTTATAAACGTCCCTTTCGTACCTTGTAGGTATGCCCGCCTTGGAAAAGCTTTTAGCAAGATCCTTTAAAAAATCCTCCTCCATTTTTCCCGAAGGATCTCCCAAAACCACATCATCGCCGCACACGGTTATTTTTACGTGTCCCCAATCCAAAAGCTTTGCACCAAAGATAACCCTAGAAAGGATAACCCTACCCTCCCCAAAGTACCTTACAGCCTTTTCATAATTTCCATAGCCATTTTGGGCAACCATTAAAAGGGCCTTATCCTTTAGCTCCTTTATATCCTCCAAAGCCCTCTCTGTGTCGTAGGCTTTTACAGTAAGGATTATAAGGTCTGGTTTTATATCCAAAGAGTCCAAAGAATCCACCGTTTTTACCCTTTGCTGAAAGCTTCCCCATATGCCCTCAACCCTTATGAAATCAAGGGCTTTGCCCCTTTTAACAAGCCCTACCGCTTGATAACCAGCTCTTGTCAAAAAAGAAAGGTAGACACTTCCAAGAGCTCCAACACCCACTATAAGGAACTTCATTCCCTTTCCTCAAGCCTTATAAGGGGTAAAAGATCTCTTAAATCTATATACCTGTCGCAGGCATTTACAAGCTCCACCGCAGTGGCCTCTCTTGTGGAAAGGCATAGAATCTCTTTGCCAAAATGCCTTAGGACCCACACCAACCTTTCAAAGTCTCCATCTCCCGTACAAAGTATGGCTGTATGGTAGTTGTCCTTTGTAAGCAAGGCATCTATGGCTATATAAACATCAAGGTCTCCTTTATAACTGCCATCCTTTAGCTGTTTTATGGGCTTTTTGATAACGGTGATCCCGCTAAAAGCCAAAAACTTTATGAAATCCTCCTGCTTTTCGTCCCCCTCTCGGTAAGCAAGGTAGAAAAAGGTATTGTATATATCAAACTCTACTCTAAGGTAATTTACAAGTTTTATAAGGTCTATCCTTTGCTGGAGTATGTTTTTCTGTATAAAGTAAAAGTTCGCTCCATCAATGAATATACAAGCTCTGCGCTTCATATGAAAATCCTTGTGTTTTATCTCCACTAAGTTATTTCCTCTTCATAGTAGGAAACTATGACCTTTGCAGGCCTTAGTACCCTTTCGTGCAAGGTATAGCCCTTTCTTTCTACCTTTATGATGGTGTTGGGTGGATAATCTTGGCTGTCCTCTTTATCTACAGCCTCTGCCAAGTAGGGGTCAAACTCCTTTCCCAAAAGCTCCATTTCCTTTATTCCGTACTTTTCAAGGATTTTAATAAGCTCCTTGTATATAAGTTCAAAGCCTCTTTTAAAGCCTTCTAAATCCTCTCCCTCGTATTGGAAAGCCCTTTCAAAGTTGTCCACCACCTCAAGAAGGTCAAGGGCAAACTTTTCATAGCCATACTTTTTCATCTCTTCAAGGTCTCTTCTGTACCTTTCTTTTAAATACTCCATCTCCCTTTGAAGGTCCATATACCTTTGATTTACAAGGCGTGCGGTGTTTTCAAGCTTTGAAAGCTTTTCCTCAAGCTCCTTTACTCTATCCTCTGGGGATTTTTCTAAGGTCTTTTTCTCTTCCATAAACTTTAATTATAACAAAGAAAAGGCTGGGTAAGGAATCTCCTGCATTTTGCTATGATTTCTGGCGCACGCTAATGAGCACCACAGGTTATATTCCCAGCAGAAATAGGGACGTATTGAGTACGCCCAAAAACAACATATAAAAAACTGAGGATGACAGGGAATTTTTCACTCGACGTGGTTTGATAGTTATAATAAAACTCCATGGAGTACAAACCACAGGAAATAGAATCCAAGTGGCAAAGGCTTTGGGAAGAGGAAGGCCTGTTTTTTGCAAAGGAAGAGGGTAAAAAGGTGTATGTGCTTGAGATGTTTCCCTATCCCTCGGGGCGTATTCATATGGGGCATGTTAGGAACTACACCATAGGGGATGCCATAGCACGCTTTTTAAGGTTTAGAGGCTATTCGGTGCTACATCCCATGGGATGGGATGCCTTTGGCTTGCCTGCAGAAAACGCAGCCATAAAGCACGGAGTACATCCCGCCGATTGGACTTACGATAACATAGCCTATATGAAAAAACAACTAAAAAACCTTGGCTTTTCCTACGATTGGGATAGGGAAATAGCCACATGCAATCCTGATTATTATAGATGGAACCAGTGGATCTTTTTAAAGTTTTTGGAACGGGGGCTTGCCTATAGGAAGTCCGCGGAGGTAAACTGGTGTCCCAACGATGAAACGGTGCTTGCAAACGAGCAGGTAATAGAGGGAAGATGTTGGAGGTGTGGCACGCCCATAGTAAGGAAAGAGATACCCTCTTGGTATCTAAGGATAACCGCCTATGCGGAAAGGCTATTGGAGGACCTAAAGGAGCTTGAAGGTAAATGGCCAGATAGGGTAATAGCCCAGCAAAGAAACTGGATAGGAAGGTCCGAAGGGGCTATATTGAAGTTTTTCGCAGAGGATACACCCATAGAGGTCTTTACCACAAGACCCGATACGGTCTTTGGCGCCACCTTTGTGGTTTTGGCTCCAGAACATCCTCTAACCCTAAAGTTGGCAAAAAATCCAGAAGTTAAAAGCTTTGTGGAAAAAATGAAGCAAAAATCCACAAGGGAAAGGGGCATAGAGGAAGAAAAGGAAGGAGTTTTCCTTGGTGTTTATGCTACAAACCCCGCAACGGGAGAAAAGATTCCCGTATGGACAGCCAACTATGTACTCTATGAGTATGGGACCGGCGCCATAATGTGCGTGCCCGCCCATGATCAAAGGGATTATGAATTTGCCCTAAGGTATAACCTTCCCATAAAGCCCGTTATAAAACCCTATGAAGGAGATTTACCAAAAGATAGAGCTTACGAGGAGCCCGGTATTCTTATAAACTCTGGGAGCTTTGATGGTATGGATTCTTTGGAGGCAAAAAGGGCAATAACCCAATGGTTAAAGGATAAAGGCTTGGGAGATTTTAAGGTAACCTACCGACTAAGGGACTGGAACATATCTCGCCAAAGATATTGGGGAACACCTATTCCTGTAATATACTGCGACCATTGCGGCATTGTGCCCGTGCCGGAAGAGGACCTTCCTGTGCTTTTGCCAAGGGAAGTGGAGATAACAGGGCATGGCAACCCTCTTGAAAAGGTATCTGCTTTTGTGGATACCACATGCCCCAAGTGTGGCAGACCGGCAAGAAGGGAAAGGGATACCATGGACACCTTTTTTGACTCAAGTTGGTACTTTTTGAGATTTTGCGACCCCAAAAACAACAAAGCTCCCTTTAGCCCCGAAAAGGTGGAGTTTTGGATGCCTGTGGACCTTTACATAGGAGGTATAGAGCACGCAGTTTTACACCTTTTATATGCACGCTTTTTCCAAAAGTTTCTTTATGACCTTGGACTTGTGAAGGATAAGGAGCCCTTCCTAAGGCTTATAACTCAAGGTATGGTCTTGAAAAGGTGGGTAAGCATAGAGAAGTATTTGGAATACTTGGGAGAAAAGTATGGAGTAGAGGATCTTCACCAAGAGCCTGTGGAAAAGCTTGTGGAGTTGATGAGGGAAGACCTTCAAAGGTATAAACTGGGATAAGGGCTTCTTTTAAGGGACGCCCTTAGGAGTATAAGGGAAGAGATCAAAAGGCTTGTTTGAAGAAGCCAAAAGCTAAGGAGCTTAAGGTACGCTATGGGATAGCCCATATACAAAAGCATAAGGCTGGAAAGGTTATCAAGGAAAGAAAAGAGAAAGATAAGGACTCCCAAAAGTATACTTTTGTTTTTCTGTAAGCCTGCAAAGGGAAGAAGATGGGCATGGATTAAAGAATACACAGCCATGGCAATAAGGTGAGGGTAAAAAACCTTAAAAACTCCTTCAAAGCTCTTTTTTCTTGTAAAAGTTTCTGGGTTTCCCAGAAAATAATCCCTTATACCCTGTGGACTAAAGCCCATTTTGGTGTAGAAGTTCAAAAGGTTAGAAACTATAAAAAAAAGGGAAAGTATGGAAAAAGTAAAGACCACCACCTTTAATAGCCCTTGATTTGGCTTTGTTTCTCTATAAAAAATCCCAAAGACCACCAAGAGAACTACCAAAAGATAGGCAAGCTGGTAAAGAAGAAAGCTTAGAAGTTTTAAATAAACCAAACTTGGCGCAAGGATTATAAAGTCGGAAAGTAGATAAAAAAGCATGAAAGAGCTCGTCAAAAAAATTAGGGTTAATTTAAGCCTTGGCTTCCAATGGGTTATACTCAAAAGGGAAAATAGAGTTATAAGCATCACACTGTGTATAAAAACCCCCACATGGAAGTCTTCAGAGATCTGAGCCAGGGAGATCCTTTCGGGAAAATCCGGGTCCATAAAGAAGTACTTTGCAAGGCTTTCCTTTGAAAAGCCGTATTTGGTATAAAAGTGTATCCAAGAAGCTATCCAAAAGATAAGGGCAAAAACCAAAAAGAATACCACAGAGTAGTAAAGGGGCTTGTTCTTTTTTATATCAGAGCTTACGAAAAACCTCATCTTCTTTCTCCAAAGAGAATTTGCCAAAGGGCTAAAACTTTGCGGGCGTTGTCTGTTATAGCCCTTGCGGTAAGGGTTGCACCTGTTATGTTGGGAATATCTTTTCTAAGCCTTATGGGGTCTTTTTGAAGATGTTTGCCTGCAAAGAGTCTAAGCCATTGGTCTTCGGGCATATACTCAAGGGGTTCATAAAAGGCAAGGACTTCCACCACATCTATCTTTCCCTCGGGAGTTATGGTGTATAAAACCAATTCTGGATGGGTTCTTACCCTGTGGATGTCTGCATAGCCGTAGGCGATAACCTGTCCACCCCTTTTCACTATGTACCAAGAGGTAAGCCTTGTATCCATCTTTACACCAGAAAGCTTTTGTACCTGCTCCTGCTGTTCCTTGGTTAAGACTATATTTCTTACCTCTATCTGAGAGCCCGGGTATATCTGTGAAAGGGCTTGTTCTGGCCTTTTAAACTCCTTGCCGTAGGAAAAGGCTATAAACAAAAAAAGCACACAGGCAAGCCTTAACATCGTATCCTCCTAAGAACTATTTTAAAAGCCCCCGCAGGGGCGGGTACCAACAAGAGGAAGAGTCCTTAGAACATAAAGCCCAAGGTAAGCCTGTATTCATTTTCATCCCTTCTATTAGGACTGTAGTTTAACCTTGCGTAGTCTGCCTTTATGGCCACAAGGGGATGAGGCTTGTAAGAAAGTCCAAGGTTATAGACCCTTAGCTTGTGTCCATTGGGTTTTGAAAAGCCGGTAGGCACCTTGCTGTGGGTGTCCAAGTCTTCGTATATGCCAAAGAGATATAGCTCTTGATTGTCTATGTTAAAAAGTCCAAAAATATCATAGGCGACCTGCACGTAAAAGCCCTTTTGTTCCTCTGGTATTACCGCAGAACCGCCTAAATCTTGCGACATTCTTTTGGCGTCATTTACCTTTACCAAACCTCCCACAAGTCTAACATCCCACCCTGCATACTGCCACCAAAGGTGTGGGAAAAACATATTTACAGAGCCCACCTTTGAACCTCTTCTCAAACCAAGATTAGAATCACTACCTCCCTTTGATTGCACATGGGAGCTTGCAAAGGATCCACCCACCTTTAAGTTGTAGGGGAGGTTTATATCCACCCTGCCCGTAAAGCCAAACCTGTCTGCTACAGCCCGTGCTCCCCTTTGTCTTATATTCTTAAGGGGCTCTTGCGCATTAAAACCGCCACCACCTTTTAACATCAAGCCGTTGATTAAATAAAACCTGTAATCCACCATGCCCACTGTACCATAGACTCCCAAACCCATCTCCTCCCACGTGGAAAGGGCTATACGCCTTTCAAAAAAGGGCCTTTCTGCGCTTGGGAAGGTGGGCGGCTCATGAACCTCGTTTATTATACCCACAGGCATAAGCAAAAGACCGCCCCTTAAACCAAACTCGGGCCTAAGGTTGTAGTCCAAGTAGGCAAGCTCTGCCTTAAAGTATCCTCCGCCGGTACCATGCCCTCCAGAAGTGGAAGCATGCTCCAATTCAAGCTCTGAGTTGAACTTCAACCTTTCATCAAAGGCATAGCCAAGATAAATTATTATCCTTTGCACGTCCGCTATGCTTTTTGCACCGCCCCTTGCATTAACATCGTTATGCAAGAAGGTAAATTCACCATAGCCCCCTATGGATACACCCCTTGGGTTGAAGTGTACCTTGGAGGCGGCAGGGCCCAATCCAGAATAGGATTTAATCTCAAGCTGTGGCAGAGCGATATCAAGCCTTAGCTTCCTGATCTCCTCCTTTAGGGCTTCTGTTTCTTGCTTTACCTCTTCTGTCCTTTTTTGCTCTTCCTTTAGCCTTTGTACCTCTTGCTGAAGCATTCTTATCTGCTCCTCCAACTGTTTGATGCGGTCTTCTTGCGTCTGGGCAAAAGCTAAGCTGGAAAATATGGCGCCTGCTAAAAGAAACTTCTTCATGTTATACCTCCTTTATAGAATTGAGATTTAGTAGCAGAATATTTTATAAAATTGAAATCCGCTGTCAATATGATTATACTCATAAAAAAGGAGGAAAGACAAGGCAGGCAAGCCGCGATCAAGAGCATTTATTCCTCGTTATGACCCACCAAACTTGTAAAAACTATGACCCAATCGACGCAGGCAAGGGTGCTGTCTATGTTTTGCTGTGTCTCTTGGTTGATAAATTTAATATGCAACTCTTCATCCTATCCTATTAACACTATTAGCTTCATGTTGATCTACTTATTGAGATTGGATATTAGTATTTTATTTTGTTAGATACTTAGAGTTCAATGATTTACATCAGCTTTAAAAACCCTCACCAATAACTTTTAACTTGGATGCCTATACCTTCTACCACCCTTAAAAACTCCCTAAAGCGGTAGATTCTGTTATCACAAAGTATAATGGTGCCCCCATCTTCTTTGGTTCTCATCATCCTTCCCAAGCCTTGTCTAAACTTTATTAAAGCCTTGCGCTTTTGATATTCAAAGGGGTCTTCCCCTATGGACTCCAAAAACCTTATTCTGTGAAAGGTTATGGGATTGTCTGGGCTTTCAAAGGGAAGCTTTGCCATCAAAATGCCCTTTTCTCCGGGCACATCTATACCAAACCAAAGAGAATCAAAGCCCGCAAGGGCTTTTATCCTGCCTTCCCTCAGGTTTTGCACCAGTTGAGATAAAGCACCTTCTCCCTGAAAGGCTAAACCCTCCTCCCTTTCAAAGAATCTCCTTTGCTCCTTGTTGGTCAAAAGCACCAAAACTTTGCCATAGAGAGTTCTCAGGTACTTATAAGAATCCTTCAAAGCTATGGTCCAATCCTCTTTTTTTGGGTTTGTATTGCAAACTATAAAATCTACGCGGCTATAGTCGAAGGTGTGGGAAAGCTCATAGTAATCTCCCCTTATCCCAAGGGTTTTTTCTAAATCTTGGGGATCCACGGTGGCAGAGGTAATTATCAAGGCCTTGTAAGAATTGAAATCTAAATAGCCTGCAGCAAATACGGGAAAAACCTCCAGCCAATAGTTAAAAGTCTTTAACCTTTTGCTCCATTCTCTACCCACCAAAAAGCC
Organism: uncultured Aquificaceae bacterium; assembly: GCA_938048815.1. Classification (GTDB taxonomy): domain Bacteria; phylum Aquificota; class Aquificia; order Aquificales; family Aquificaceae; genus Pampinifervens. The sequence goes on from CALIUI010000016.1 coordinate 13,757, forward strand.
AAGATCTGCCCTCTGTATTTTCATAAGGGAATGGAAAGCTTTTACCCTCTCTACAGCCTTGGACAAAAGGTTGTAGGTTTTGATCCTTTTTAGCAAACCTTCCTCTTCCCTTGAAATCTCTTGATAGTCGGATTTTAGATTAAGGTAGCTTTCCCAGTTTATCAGACCAAGCTTGTAAAGATAGTCCTTCAAAGAAAGGCTAATGAAGAGATTGTTTTTTAAAAAATCCCTTATCTCTTGCGATATTTTTTCCTTTGCCTTTTGATAGAGGCTCTCTATGGGAAACAAAACTCTTCTTTCAAAGTCTTCCGCATAATCAGAGAGGCTCTCTAAAGGGATTTCTTCCTCTTTCTCTTTAAAAAATTTCTCAAAGTTATCTATGAAAAATTCTTCCACATATACATTAGCATCAGGCAAGAAATGCCTTATTCTACCAAGAAGTTCTACCCTTAATGTGTAAAGGGAGATGCCGTTTCGTAGGCTGTTGGTAATGTACTTATCAAGCTCATGGGCTTCGTCTATAACCAGAAGCCTTTCCTCTGGGTTTTCAAACTCCCTAAGAGCCAAAAGGGCATGGTTTATTACAAGGATCTGTGCCTTTTTTTCCAAGCTTTTTAGTCTTCCCCAGTAGTAGCATTCCCTCCTGTACCTACACATATTCCTATAATGCCCATCACAATAGTCATCTTCTACACATATCTCCGCCCAAACCTCTGGAGCCACATCCACAAACTCATAATCACCATCCCAATGGGAATTTATGTATTCATCCAAATCCACCCTTTTATCAGAATAGTATCTATCAAGGCATAGATAGTTGGATTTTCCCTTCAATATCAAATAGCTTACCTCTTTGCCAAGTATATAGCTGGCATAAGTCCTTAAGGTTTCTATATCCTTCCTTAGCTGTTCTTGGAGCATCTTTGTGCCTGTGGAGATGATAGCCTTTTGGTCTTTTTCTATTAGGGGAATAAGATAGCCATAGGTTTTTCCTGTCCCTGTGGGCGCCTGTATGATCTTTGTGCCACCATCTTCAAGAGCAGATAAGACTATATCAAAGAACTCCTCTTGGGCTTTTCTCTTTTCCAAGCCTTTGGTTAAAAGAAAGCTATAAAGGAGCACTCTAATAATATAATCCCTTAGTTTTGAATTTCCGTGAAGGATAATTTTTTTCTGTTTATGTTTTGGTATATAATATTATAAAGTTAAGCCGGAGTGGCGGAACTGGCAGACGCGCTGTCTTGAGGGGGCAGTGCCCGTGAGGGCGTGCGGGTTCGACTCCCGCCTCCGGCATTAGTCATGAAAAGGGTTATAGTTTTACTCTCCGGAGGAATGGACAGTGCCACTCTTCTGTGGCTTTGCAAAAGGGAATTCCAAGAGGTCTATGCCCTATCCTTTGACTATGGACAAAAGCACAAGGTAGAGCTAAAGTATGCCAGAGAATTGGCAAAGATAGCACAAGTAAAGGAGCACATAGTGGTGGAGGTGCCCCACTACAGGCTAATAACCTCAGCTCTGTTGGAGGGTGGTCCAGAAATTCCCAAGGGTCCCTACGGAAAGGAGGTTCCCGCCACCAACGTACCTATGAGAAACCTTGTCTTCTTGGCAATAGCGGGCTCTTTTGCAGACAGCTATGAAATAGATCACATAGCCATAGGAGTCCATGCCCTTGATACACCTTATCCCGACTGTAGAGTGGAGTTTATAACCGCCATGGAGTCTGCCATAAATGGTGCTTCCTCTTACGTGGCAAAGAGTAAAAGGAGAATCCATATCTACACCCCCTTTTTGGGTATGAGTAAAATTGATATAGCAAAGCTTGGAAAAGAGTTGGGTGTTCCCTTTGAAAAGACCTATTCTTGTTATATGGGGACAGAGCCCCCTTGCGGTGTGTGTGCTACCTGCCTTCAAAGGGAAGAAGCGCTAAGCAAGCTTTAAAAGGATCTCCTCCATTCTTTTTACTGGGTTTTGAGCCCTTAGTATGCTTCTACCCATTACTAATATATCCGCACCACTTTGCAAAGCGCCTTCTATATCTACAACCCTTTTTTGGTCTTCTATAGGATCTCCTTCCAACCTTATGCCTGGCACAACCGCCATAAAGCTCTTTTCTATACCTTCCTTCAATCTTTTAACCTCTTGTCCCGAGCACACTACACCATCCACGCCCAGCTCCACAGCCCTTTTGGCAAGGGATAGCACGTATTGCTCTTTACTAAGGCATACACCCATGGATTTTAGGTCTTCCTCGCTCAAGCTTGTAAGCAGGCTAACGCCCAACAACTTTACCCTTCCCTTTACAGCAACCGCTTGCCTTAGAGCTTCTTCCCCGGAGCTTATATGAATGGTAAGATAGTCCGCTCCCAGGTCCTTCGCGGAAAGTACTCCTTCTTTAACTGTGTTGGGAATATCGTGAAGCTTTAGATCCAAGAAAAGTTCAAAGTTGTTCTCTTTAACACGGTCTGTTATAGCCCTATGGTGGGATATAAAGAGCTTGTAGCCCACCTTGAAGATAAGGGGATAGCCCCTTAAAGCCTTTATAAGCTCCAAAGCCTGTGGTAAGTTTGTATCAAGGGCTATACAAAGCTTAGCCATAAAGCCTCCTTCTAAGGTTTTCAAGAAGTCTAAGACCTGCCCTTTGACTTTTTTCTGGGTGAAATTGAAAGGCAAAGATGTTTTCGTATTCTACAGAAGATACAAAGTCAATGCCGTAATCAGTGGTAGTAAGTATAACCTCTTGCCTTTTGGGCACCACATGATAAGAATGGACAAAGTAAAAGTATTCACCCTCTTTTAAACCCTCAAGCAACCAAGAAGGCTTCCTTTTCCATATCTGGTTCCAGCCTATGTGGGGCACTTTAACTGTGGTGGGCAAAAGCACCACCTCACCCTCCAAAACTCCCAAACCCTCCGTTTGTCCAAACTCGTAGCTTTTTTCAAAAAGAAGCTGTAAGCCAAGGCATATACCCAGATAAGGTTTTCCCTTTTCAATGTGCCTTAGGATTTCCTTGTACAAGCCAAGCCTTTTTAGGTTCTCCATGGCATCTTTGAAAGCCCCCACACCAGGCAAAACAAGGGCAGGAGCCTTTTTCACTTCCTCCGGCTCCGAGCTAACCTTAACCTTAAAGCCCACCCTTTCAAGGGCTTTTGAGACACTTCTTAGATTACCCATCCCATAATCTACCACCAAAAGGTCCAAGTCTTATATACCTCCCAATATAAGGGATATCTCCGCCAACTTGCCCGTAGTTAAAAGAACTCCAAGAAGAATAAGCAAAAGCCCGCCAATAAGCTCCACCAAACCAAAGAACCTCCCAAAGCTCTTTACAAAGCCCAAAAAGGCGGAAAGAAGCCCGCCCGCTACAAGAAAAGGTATACCAAGCCCCATGGAGTAAGCAAAAAGAAGGCTGGCGCCCTGAAAAGCAGTTTCCTGCTGACTGGCATAAAGGAGGATAGACCCCAAAACAGGTCCTATGCACGGGCTCCAACCAAAGGCAAAAAGCATACCCACAAGAAGGGCGCCAATACCCGACACACCACCTTTTATTTCCTTCCTCATCTGTCTGTATAGAACCTCATGGAGACCAAAGGCGTAAAGAAAGGAAACCACCAAAATTATACCAAGCAAGTCAAAAAGAAGCCTTTGAGGTATAACCCCAAAAAAGAAAAGGGCAAGTATAAAGGCGCCAACGCCCAAAAGCTCCCTAAGGAAATTCTGTCTTAGCATAACACCGGCAAAGTGAAGCCCAAAGAAAACCACAAAACCGCCACCCACCTTGGCTATAACATCCTGATACTCCCTTAAAAGACCGCCTATGGTGGTTGCTGTGGCACCCATAAGAGTAAAAACCACAGAAAAGCCTACAACAAAGAACATGGAGGCAATAAAAGCATTTTTACTAAAACCACCCCTTTCCTTTACCTCTTGTACTCCTATACCCGATATATAGGAGATGTAGCCCGGTATTATGGGTAAAACGCAGGGGGATAAAAAGGACAGAATACCAGCGGTAAAGGCTATAAAAAGAGACAATTCACTCATAGCTTTCCTCCATAGTATAATATAAGGCATGGTGTACCATGTAATCATCGTAGGTGGAGGAGCAAGCGGGCTTTCTTGTGCTCTAACTTTGGCTTCTTCAAGAGGCAGAGGATGGCAATGGGCAGAAGACAAAAGGTACTTGGTCTTTGATTTAGAAGGCTCCGACCTTAGAAAGGCTTTCCTTAAGAATGTGCCGGGTATAGAAAGTATAGCCGGAAAGGAGCTTTTGGAGAAGATAAGAAAGCAAATAGAAAGTTGGGGAGGTGTGGATATACTACAAGAGGGCGTGGTACGCATAGAAAAAAAGGGAAACCTTTTTGAGGTAGAAGGTTCCTCTGGTAAGGTTTTTAATGCAGAGTATGTAGTATTGGCAAGCGGCTTTCATGGCTTTGATATAAAGGGGTTAAAGGTAGAGGTTGTAGAAAATCCCAAATCTCCAAAGCCCGGCAGGGTTATGATAAAGCACGAAAACTATCAGGTGGACGAAAACCTTTTTGTAATAGGCACCCTTGCAGGACTTTCTTCCCACTTTACCTCTTGCGCAGGGTCTGGAGTGGAGGTTGCCATTGAGATCCTTTCAAGGTACGCAGGAAAGAGGATAGTTATCCACGACGTGCCGTAAGAAGCTTGAAAAAACTCTTATCTTTAATCCTTGCTTTTCTTTTTCTTTCTTTTCTTTTCTACTTCGTTCCCTTTGAAGAGCTTATAGAAAACCTAAGGGAAGTAAAAACCTCCAATCTGATCTTTGCCTTTTTCCTTTACAGCCTTAGTCAAGTGTTTAGGTCCGCCAGATGGAAGCTACTGATTAAGGAGGTGAGCTTTTTTAATCTTTTTCTTATAAACTCCGCCAATATCATGTTTAACAATCTATTGCCTGCAAGGACGGGGGAAATAAGTTGGTTCTATTATCTTAAAAGTATAGGAGTTTCTTGGTCTTTTTCTTTATGGAGTTTTTTCCTTGGTAGGCTCTACGACCTTTTAAGCCTCTTTTCTTTGCTTTTCCTCACCTTAGCCCTTGTGCAACATTTGATGCTTTTGCCCTTCTTTCTTTTGATACTTTTTAGTTTTAGTTTGCCTTGGCTTCATTACCTTTTGCCAAAGAGGGGTAGGCTGAAGGAGATCAAAGAGTTTATAAAAAGAGAGACAAGCTTCAGCCTATCCTTTTATCTTTTTCTTCTTTCTTCTCTTTCCAACCTTGCCAAGTTCGCTGGACTGCTTTTGCTTCTTAACTTAAAGTATATAGACCTTTACAGAAGCTTTTTAGCCTTTTTGGGGGGAGAGCTCAGTTCAGTGCTTCCCATACACAGCTTTATGGGCTTTGGCACCTATGAGCTTGCCTTTAGTCTGCCTCTTAAACTACTCGGAGAAAGTCTAAGGGAATGGATAAAGATGGGTTTTATCTTCCATAGCTTTTTGCTCATCTCATCCTTCCTTTGGGGTATCCCTTCTACTCTTTTTCTGGCGGTGAGAAGAAAAAATAGATAAAAATTACAGGCAGGGGTGTTTATGCTACCTGTAAATGTAAGAGTGTATTTCCATGCATTCCTGCAAAAAATCTCAATTTAAGGACAATCCACCAATTACCCAAACGCATTGCGTAAACCCTTACGAAGAATTCTTAAAAAGTAAGGGTAGTTCATGAAAGGCGTAAAAAATAAAGTAGCTTAGGCAGATAGCCCGTATTTTTCGCAGGTAAGCCCGCTCTGCTTCTACATGGAACAGGCGTTGGTGCGTAAATAACTTATGGTACATTAGTTAAGCATGAATAAAGAATACCACAAAAGAGACTGGTCTAAATACGACGAAGCATTAGTCCAAAGAGGCTCCATAACCCTGTGGATATCCAAAGAAGCCATATCCCT
>CALIUI010000017.1 GCA_938048815.1 uncultured Aquificaceae bacterium
AAAGGAAGCTACTCAGGAGTTTGTGTGAAAAGGGCAGGCTCAGGCAAATTACACAGAAGACTTTTCTCTTTCTGAAGTAGTTTACAGGTTCCTGTAAAAAGTCGCTGAATTCGCATGCTCTTTATGTTTCTCTGCTTTCCCCCTACAGATATTCAAAACACTTTATTCTTCTGCCTTTGTTTCCTCTTTCTTTCTCTTTCCTTTTCTCTCTGGCGCTCAGAAAAAAACTTGAGCTCTTCCTCAAGAGCTTTGAGTTTTTCAAGAGCTATGACCCTCAAAGAAGCAGCGTCGTATCTTTCCAGTATCCACTTTCTATTCTGAGCATCACAGGAAAAGCCTTTTAGAAAACCTGCAGATACAAGAGAATTCAAAGCTCGCTTGAGATAAAGCCTTTTGTTGAAAAGCTCCATATCCTCTGGAATGCCTGCCTTGTCAAAAAGAACCTCCTCTCTGAAAACTCTGCCATCAGAATGTGCGGTCAGAAAAGTGAAAAGGTTAACTGCATACACAGACTGGAGCTCCTCCACAAAAACCATATACAGAAAAAGCCTGCTCTCAAGACAGAATTGATAAAAAGCCCTATCTATCAAAAGTTTAAGCCTTCCATAACCACCTTGCAACTTTTCCCATCCCTCTACCTTCAGCAAAAGTCCAAAATCATAATAGTTCACAATATCCCCAGACATCTCCTCCACATCATAGTGCGTATACCTCAAAGGTTCAAGATACCGCTTGACTTCTCTCAAGGTTATCCCAGGTTTTCTCAAAATCTGGCTTATTACCTCTCTACTCACATAAGCCCTCACGCCTTCCTCAAGCTCCTCTACTTCCTCCGCCTTCCACAGGCAATACAAAAACAGCTTCCACGAATAGAGAGAGCTAACAGGATTCTTTATGCTCACAGTCCTGCGTCCATCCCCAGTCCTGTATACTATCTCCTTCCTTTCCTCTGTCCTCAAACAGGAATAGCGAACAAAGATGTCATACAGCTTCAAACCAAGTTCCCCATTTAGCCTATCTCCCCTCTCCATAACCTAAATTCTACCACGTTCCATTTCATGTCCTCACCAAAATTGTAAGACCTCCACAGTGTCCCTCACCAAAGTTGTAAGAGTGTCCCCACCAAAATTGTAAGACCCCCTTTTCGCAAATCTTTGTCTATCAAGCCTTAGAATGCTATAGTCCTTCATTCTATTAGCTTTATTTTCTATTAGCTATAAAAAGATATCTCTTTTTACTACGTAAAAAGAGAACAAAGTTGCTAACGCAACTTTGTCAAACAAAATGTTTGCCTATAATTAATAACAAGCCTTAAGAGTTAACCAGAGAGGATATCTAAGCCTCTGGTTGGAACAAGCTTGGGTATCCGCTAATCTCTGGTGGGTTCTTAAGGTAGCGGCGTTGACGGCGCGCTCTCCTGAGGGGGTGCTAAAAACCCTCTCTGTCCCAAGGGAAAAACTCTCTTGGGGCACGTGGGGAGAACCCGAAAGGGCGCAAGTTCCCGTTGTAGGGGGCAGGGACGTAGCCTATGAATGGGCATAGGCTATTGTTTTTTTGAACACCCTAAGTGGTTGACCCTTCCTCATCAAGATAAAAAACATCATCGGAGATGGGCTCGTTCCACCTTTTAAAGCCGGGTAGGGCCTCTATCCTATACCAAGCAGATCTGTACCATATTCCCCTTGGGTTTCTCTTAACTGGTGCCACTTCGGCCGCTTTTGTTTCTGGATGATAATCCCAGGTTATGTAAGCATTAAAATCCTGTATTATGTCGGTGATGGCAGCACCAAATTCGGTGGTAAGAGATGCCTGAAATTCCCTCCAACGGAAAACAGAAGAGTCCCTTAAAGTAAGCCCAAAGTAGCCAACTCCTCCTTCCTCTTTAAGGGTTGCAATTCCTCTACCTATGAAGGCTCTAAAGGCTGGAAGTGTCTCTGGTGGGTCTGAAACAAAAACATCGTAATGTCCCAAAATCTCTTCTGGAAGTGGGTTCCTTAGATCCCAAACCCTTGCCTCTGCGTTATCTATGCCCAACTCTTTGAATATTCTGTTGTCAAAGTCTATAAGTCTTTTGTCTATGTCTATAACCAAAACACTTTTAGCCTTTCTTGAAAGGGCAACAGCCAAACCAGTAAGATCATCCTCGGCTCCCAAAACTATAATATCCTTGTTCCTTAAATCACCCCTTGAATCCATAAAGAGCACCCTTGAGACAGTGGTTTCTGGAGTGACAGACCCTTGGTCGTAATCCCTTATAGCCTTTGGCCTATCCTTTGTGATTTGTAAAAACTCTCTGTAAAATTCTATATCTATGTAAAAGGGTATACCCCTACCCTCACAGGCTTGACATACATAATCTATGTATGGCTCTATTCCCAATTCTTTTACAAGGTCCAAGCCCTTTTGTGTAAGTCTTATATTTTCCTCATCATCTATAAAGGCTATGCCCTCTTCAATTAAAGCCTTTACTATACCAGAAGCTGCTGGTACGGGCAGGTCTGACATATCTACCACTTGCCAAAAATCGCCACTTCTCAAGAGAGCAGAAAGCACCCTTTCTACGTTTTTCTTGTAAACCCTTACACCACCTATTCTTTTAGCTTTGCTCGCGAGTTCAACAAGAAGACCCAATATACCACCTCCAAAGGAAAAATTTACGCTACTAAATTGTATCACAAAAATCATAAAAGCGTGTATTTTGTTATCTCTTCTTAATTTATGATTTATTCCTTTTAAAATGTTTTAATATTTTAAACAAGAAATCTTATCAACTTATAACTCTTGACAAATTGGTATAATTGATATATATCATTTAAATAAAACCAAAAAGGAGGTTAAAAAATGGCGCACGAGGGAAGCCACGCTGTTCACCATGAAACCAGTGTATGGGCTTTGCCCGTAGGTTTATCCACCTTTGCCTTATCTCTTGCAGCCATAGCCTATTTTACATGGCATCTTCCCCTT
>CALIUI010000018.1 GCA_938048815.1 uncultured Aquificaceae bacterium
ATTTTGATATAAATCATCTTTGCACCGGTGAAAAGACCTTTAAAATAAAGGGCAAAACCAAAAAGGAGGTATTACCATGGCTCAGACGGTTAATCTAAAGGGCAATCCCGTTGCACTATGCGGTCCTACTTTAAAGGTAGGAGATCCAGCCCCCGTTGCCTATGTGGTTACAAAAGACCTGCAAGAGATAGCCATAGGAGGCGCCAGTGATAAGGTGCAGGTGATAATTACTGTGCCCTCTTTGGATACTCCCGTATGTGAGGCGGAAACCAAGAAGTTTAACGAAATTATGGCTGGAATGGAAGGGGTGGCGGTTTGTGTTATATCCATGGATTTGCCCTTTGCCCAGAAGAGGTTCTGCGAGGGCTTTAACATAGGCAATGTGGTGGTGGCTTCCGACTTTCGCTATAGGGATATGGAAAAGTACGGCGTGTTAATATCGGAAGGTGTCCTAAAGGGTATATTGGCAAGGGCTATCTTTGTGGTGGATAAAGAGGGTAAAATAGCCTACATACAGATGGTGCCCGAGATAACCCAAGAGCCCAACTACGAAGAAGTGGTTGCAAAGATCAAAGAACTTCTATAAGATTTTTCTGGGAGCTGGGAGCTCCCCTTTGTTTTATAATTGGAGTTTGAGGAGGTTTACCGTGGAAAGGGAAAAGCTATATTCCAAGAAACTGAGTGCTGGGAAAAGGACATACTTTTTTGACGTGAAAAGGGGAAGGGATGGCTCTGCCTATTTGGTAATAACAGAGCAAACAGAAGAAAAGCGCAACCGTCTTATGGTCTTTGAGGACAAAATGGAGGAGTTTCTATCCGCCATGAAAGAAGCCGCGGATAAGATGAAAAAGGGGGTGTAGCATGAGGCTACTCCTTCTTTTACTTTTTGTCTTTTCCAGTGTCTTTGCCCTTGAATGTGGTAGTGTGATAAGCCTTGAACAGGCGGTAAATAGCGCCAAGCAGTATGTGGGGACGGTGCAATCTGCCCAGCTTTCCCAAAACAAAAAGACGGGAGAGTGCTACTATAGGGTAAGGGGTACAGAAGGCACAGCAATGATAGACGCAAAGGATGGAAAGCTTTTGAGGTTTTATAGAAAAAGGTAGTCTATTTTGAGGGTCTAAAGGCTTTTACCTTGCTTTCGTCGGTGGTTATGTAAGGTCCACCTATTAGCTCTATGCAGTAGGGCACTGCCGGAAAGACCGCATCAAGACATACTTTTATAGACTGGGGCTTGCCCGGCAGGTTTATTATAAGGGTGCTGTTCCTTATGCCCGCTGTTTGACGAGACAATATGGCTGTAGGCACTTGCTTTAAAGATACCGCCCTCATAAGCTCTCCAAAGCCCGGCAACATCTTTTGACAAACAGACTCTGTGGCTTCTGGTGTCACATCCCTTGGAGCGGGACCAGTTCCTCCCGTGGTAAGAATAAGACAACAGCCCTCCACATCCGCCATATGAATAAGGGCTCCCTCTATGATATCCCTTTCGTCGGGCACTACCCTATAGACCACTTCAAAGGGAGAGGTTATAACTTCATTGAGGTATTCTATGATGTATTTGCCGCTTATGTCTTCGTATTCGCCCCTGCTTACCCTGTCAGATATGGTAAGCACCCCTATCTTTGCCTTTTGCATTACTTGTATTATACCATAAGATACGCTGGGTTATAAATACTTTCTCAGGGTATTTCAAAAATAGTCCTTTCATAGGACCACTGCCCCCACCCCCTGCAGCAGGAGCTCGTGCCCATACAGGGTCTCCCCACAAGCCCCGAGAGCCTTATTGCCTCGGGACAGAGGACAAAAGCCCTCAGGAGAGAGCGCAGTTAGCGCCACTACTCCAAGAACTTCCTTTTGACAGGCTACAAGCCTGCCCGAGCCCACTTGTTCCATCCAGAGGTGGGTCTCGCTCACTCTTGGAGCTTTATTAAATTGTTATTATATACATAGCAGAGTGTTTCATCAATGATTTTTCTAATGGAATTTCTAACACTGCTTCCTTAAACTATTAAATTTTGTGGATATTCGCCAATTTTTCTTTTATAGTTGCCAATTTTAAAAGGGCTTGCAAAGGTGTTAAATTGGCTATATCTATCTCTTTTATCTCTTCCAGTATACCTTTTTCTTCTTCCCTTAAGGTTTCCATATAAACCTTTTCTAAAATGGGAAGGCTTTTGGATTCCATCATTTGGTTTAAAAGCTCTTCAGCTCTCTTTGTTATCTCTTTGGGAAGCCCTGCCTTCTTTGCCACCTTTATGCCAAAGCTGCCTTCTGCTCTGCCGGGTTTTAAAAGGTATAGAAAGTTTATCTCTTCACCTTCCTTACTTATTGCCATATGAAAATTTCTAATACCCTTCTTTTCTATCTCTGTAAGCTCAAGAAAGTGGGTCGCTATAAGAGTTCTTGCACCAAGATGGTCTAAGATATACTCTATTATTGCCCTACTGATAGCAATGCCGTCATAGGTGGATGTACCCCTTCCCACTTCGTCCAAGATTATTAAGCTTTTTGGGTCTGCGTTGTTGAGTATGCTTGCCACTTCAAGCATTTCGTTCATAAAGGTGGAAACTCCAAGGGCAAGAATATCCCCAGAGCCTATACGTGCATGTATAGAAGATACAAGACCTATGGTAGCAGAGCTGCAAGGAATAAAAGAGCCCATATGGGCAAGGAGTACAAGAACAGCCACCTGCCTTATATAACTTGATTTGCCAGCCATGTTTGGACCGGTTATTATGATAATTGGGTTTTCTTCATCTAAATAGGTATCGTTGGGACAATAGGGTTTTACAAACTCCTCTATTACGGGATGCCTTCCCTCTTTTATATCTATTATCCTTTCTTCTACTATTTTTGGCTTTACCCAGCCCCTTTCAAGGGCTATGTATGCCAAGCTTTGAAGATAATCAAGCCAACCTATCCAAAAGGCCCTTTGGGCGATGTGTTCTATCCTTTTCAAAACTCGTTCCCTTAGTGCCAAAAAAAGCTCGTACTCTAAGTTGTTTATCTTAGACTGTGAAGAAAGGATCTTTTCCTCAAGGTCTTGAAGGTATTCGGTGGTAAATCTCTCTGCGTTGGAAAGGGTCTGTCTCCTTTTAAAATAAGAGGGCACATACCTAAGGTTAGGCTTTGTGATCTCAATGTAGTAGCCCATTACCTTGTTGTAGCCGATCTTTAAACTCTGTATGCTCGTTTCTTTTCTTAGTTTTTGTTCGTATTCTTCTATCAGGCTTTGAGCCTTGTCTCGGTAGTACCTAAGCTCATCAAGGGTTTTATCTACTCCTTCTTTTATCAATCCCCCTTCCCTTAGATGCAAAGGTGGGTCTTCCACAAGGGTTCTCTCTATATCCTCCTCTAAATCCTCTAAGGGTTCCAATCCTTGCCTTATTTCCTTTAGAAACTCACTTTCAACATCCTTGAGAAGGTCCCTTATAGTTCTTATTCCTTGCAAAGCTCTTTTTAGACTTATAAAGTCCCTTGGAGTAAATAGTCCACCGCTTATCTTGCTTACAAGCCTCTCAAGGTCTGGCATGTTTTCCAAGGATCCTCTTATAGAGTTCAAAAGCTCTTTCTTTTTAAAGAGTTCTTCTACGGAATTTTGGACCTTTTCTATATAAGATCTTTCCCTGAACGGGTGAAGTATATGAAATTTTAACCTTCTTTTACCCATACCTGTTAGAGTTTTGTTGATCACTCCAAAAAGGGAGTACCTTTCAAGGCCATCATAGGATTCTAACAACTCAAGACCTCTTGCGCTTCTGTAGTCTATACGCACATAACCTTCCCCCGAATAGGGCTTTGGCTTCCTTACAAAGGGCAAAAAGGCTTTTTGAGTTGTCTTAAGATACAGATACAAAGCTCCACATGCCAAAAGGGCCTCTTCTTCTTCAAAACCAAGCCCTTTATGATGGTAGATTTTCATGTCCTCCTTTAAGGCTTTTAGGCCTTCTTCAAAGAACTCCTCCTCCACAGGGTTTAAAAAAAGGGGCAGCTCCTTTATTTCAAAATCAAGACCCTTTGGGAGAATTAACTCCTTTGGTGAAAACTTAAGCAGGAATTCTATGGCGGTTTTTTGGTCAAAGGAGCCTCCTACAAACTCGCCTGTAGCTGGGTTTAAATAAGATGTGTAATATTTGCTCTTCCTTTTTATAAGGCTTGCAAGACCACAAGCCTCTTTTTCAAAGTATGTGCCGGGAGTTATAACTCTTATTACTTCTCTTTTTACAAGGCCTTTCGCTTGGGAAGCGTCCTCAACCTGCTCGCATAGGGCGATCTTATAGCCCTTTCCCACCAACTTGGATATGTAAGAGGATGCCGAATGATAGGGAACGCCACACATAGGTATCCTTTCCCTACCTTTGCCCGCAGGCCTTGAAGTAAGGACAAGCCCCAATTCCTTTGAACCTATCTGGGCATCCTCGTAAAAGAGCTCATAGAAATCCCCCAGCCGGAAAAAAAGAAGGCAGTCAGAGTACTGCTTTTTAAAGTGGTGGTATTGGGAGAGCATAGGGGTAAGGTCTTCACTTTGCGTATTCCACATGCCTTACCTCTCTTATAACCACTACCTTTATCTGACCAGGGAATTGCATCTCTTCCTCTATCTTCCTCGCTATGCGCTTAGAAAGCTCATAAGCCTCTTCGTCCCTCATCTCCTCTGGGTTTACTATAACTCTTACCTCTCTTCCCGCTTGCACCGCATAGGCGTTTTGAACTCCGCCAAAGGATTTTACTATCTCTTCAAGTTTTTCAAGCCTCTTTATGTAGGCTTCAAGGCTTTCTCTTCTTGCCCCGGGCCTTGCCGCCGATAGGGCATCCGCAGCGCACACAAGGGCTACCTCTGGATATCTTACAGGCTCTTCGTTATGGTGTGCCTTTATGGCGTTCAACACAGGATCGGGCTCTCCGTATCTTTTGCATAGCTCTATACCTATGTCTGTGTGAGAACCTCCAAGCTCGTGGGATACAGCCTTTCCTATATCGTGCAACAGACCAGCCCTCCTTGCCATCTTTGCATCCAAACCAAGCTCCTCAGCCATCATGCCTGCAATATAGGCAACCTCCTTAGAATGGAGTAGCACATTTTGAGAGTAGCTTGTCCTATAGTATAGCTTTCCTATGTAGTAGTACAAGCCCGGGTTTATATCATAAAGGCCAAGCTCTGTACAAGTTTCCTCTCCCATCTTCCTTATCTTTTCGTCCATCTCCTTCTTTACCTCTAAAACCACCTCTTCTATACGTGCAGGGTGGATCCTTCCATCCTGTATCAATCTTTCAAGGGCTTCCTTTGCAAGCTCCCTTCTCATAGGATCAAAGGAAGATATGGTTACTATATCGGGTGTATCGTCAATAATCAAATCTACGCCCGTGAGAAGCTCAAAGGTTCTTATGTTTCTTCCTTCCCTTCCTATTATCCTTCCCTTGAACTCATTGCTTGGTAGTTCCACTGTGGTGGTGGTGTAGTTTATAGCTATCTCTTGTGAAAGCCTTTGGATCGCGGTAGCAGTTATCTTCTTGGCTTCAAACTCAGCCCTTTCCCTTGCCTCTTCCTCTATACGCTTTGCTATCCTTATGGCTTCTATCCTTGCATTTTCTTCTACTCTTCTAAAAAGCTCGCTCCTTGCTTCCTCAAGGCTCATGTTGGCTATCCTTTGAAGTTCCAAAAGCTCCCTATGTTTTAGATTTTCTATCTCCTTTTCTTTTTCTTCTATCTGTTTTATCCTCTCTTGAAGCTCCCTTTGAGCTTGGTTTATCTGTCTTTCCAGATCCCTTATTTCCCTTTCCCTTCTGTATAGCTCTTCTTCCCTCCTTTCAAGGGCTTGGGACCTTCTTTCCAGGTTGGATTCCTTCTGATGTATTGCTTGTTCCAGCTTGCTTAGTTCCTGTCTTCTTTCCGATAGGTACTCTTCCATTTCTTTGCTTTTTCTTTCAAGGTCTTGTCTTATCTTTTCCGTTTCTTCCCTTAGGGTAGTCCTAAGCCTGTCTGCTTCTTCTTGGGCTACTCTTACTATCTTCTCCGCTTCACTTTGGGCAGAGGTCCTTATCTCCCTTGCCTCTTCTTGGGCTTTCCTTATTATTTCCTGTGCTTCTTTTTTTGCCTTTTGTAAGGCCTTTTCTATTTCCTTTTCACTGCTGGCAGATGTGGCTGTTTCTGCTTGACCTTTTTTACCTTTTGCCAAAAAGCCTATTAAAGCGCCTAAAAGTAAAGCAACAAAACCAACCAATAGAACAACTTCCACGCTCATACTTGATTACCTCCTTTGTAAAGTTTTTTGTCTGTAAGAACCAAATCCACGGGCTTGTCCCAGCTATCCCTCGGCAACCTCTCTACCACTTGAAAGTCAAAACAAACACCTACCTTTATTCCACCTAATTTGCCAAGAAGCTTATCGTAATAACCCTTTCCGTAGCCTATGCGGTAGCCCTCTTTGTCAAAAAGAATGCCCGGCACCAAAGAAAGATCAACCTCTTGGGGAAGGACCTCTTTACCCTTGGTGGGCTCTGGGATACAAAAGGCTCCTATGCTAAGGTCCTTTTCTCCTTCAACTTCTACAAGTTTTAAGTTTTTTCCCTCCACCTTAGGAAGTACTAAACTTTTGCCTTCCTTTAAAACCCAAGAGAAAAGGGGAGTTATATCGGGCTCCCCTCTTATGGGACAAAACAAAAGTACCTTTTTTGCGCCCTTTATTTCTTCAAGTTCTAATATGCGGTCAATGATCCTTTTAGATAAGGCCTCTCTTTCCTCTTGGGACAAACTTTCCCTTTTGTTTATGTATATCCTTCTAAGCTCCTTCTTTTCCAAAAGCTTCATCTTCCACCTCCTTTTGGGAGGGGAAGGCAAGAAAAGACCCGCCCATGCCGTGGTAGAAGAAGCCTTTGATGGGCCCCAAAAGGATTAGGTGGGTGCCCTCCCGGAAGGTCTCTCTGACTCTCCCGGAGACCGGGCTCCCTATAGGCTCACCATGTGGACCCCAATTAAAACTTCTTCACCACGCACAGGGCAGGCTTTATCTTAGCTTTGCCCCGTATTTCTCTTCAAGGTCCATTAATAGCTTCTCTACCAAGTTATTAACCTCTTGGTCAGAAAGGGTACCTTCTTTACTCCTAAAGGTAATTCTAAAGCTAACGCTCTTCTTGCCTTCCCCAAGCTTCTCGTCGGTATATATACTAAACACCTTCATATCTTCCACCAACTCCATACTCTTGATATAGAGTATTAATTTATCCACGTCCAACTCTTTGTCTATAAGCAGGGATATATCCCTTATAAGGGGTGGGAAGTAAGACAAAGACCTGTAGCTTCTTTTGATATCTTTTAGCTTGCTTAGCTTTACCTCACCAACTATTACCCTGTTTCTAAGGCTTAGCCTTTCTTCAAGTGCAGGGTTCAACACACCAAAGTAGGCAACCTCTTCATCCTTTATAAAAAAGCTTCTTTGAAGGTTTGGGTGTAAGAAGGCAAAGTTAGACTTTTGGGAGATATGCCCTTCAGAGAAAAGGTTTAAAAGGTCTTGAATAAGACTCAAAGCATGGTAAGGCGTATATTCTTCTTCTGGAAACAGCCTTTTGTTGCCTGTCATAAGAAAGCCAAGCCTTGGCTCTTCTCCGTCCTCTGTAAAGGTTTTACCTATTTCAAAGATAGCCATGTGGTAGTTGTAGTTCCTACTGTTTTCTACACATACCCTTAGAAGGGAGGGTAAAAGAGATGTGCGCATAAACCTTTGAGACCTGTTTAAAGGGTTTACTATCTCAACTTTTGGCTGTGGCAAGGAAAGGGTATTATAATACTCAAGGTCTTCAAAGGAGAAGGTTATAACCTCCGAAAAGCCCCTATGTACCATAAACTCCCTAACTCTATCCTCAAAGCTTTTGATCTTACCGGGCTTTGAAAAAACCCTTAGGGGCTTTTCCTCCACCTTATCGTAGCCTACGACCCTTAGGACTTCCTCTATGATATCCACATCCCCCTGTATGTCAAAGCTTCTATGGGAAGGTACAAAAACCTCAACGCCACACCTTTGAAGCTTGTGGGGTATTTCAAGGCTTTCCAAGATCTTTGAGATAGTAGATTTTTCAAAATCTTTTCCTGTATATCTTCTGTACTTTTCAAGGCTTAGGAATATTTCCCTTGGCTTGTAAGGTTCTGGATAGAGATCCCTTATGGCTTTTATCTCTCCACCAGCCAGCTGAAGGATAAGGTCAAGGGCAAGGTCTTGAGCTTTATTTATCCCCTCTATATCCACATTCCTTTCAAACCTGTAAGAACTTTCCGTTTGCAAACCCAAGGACCTTGAGGACTTTCTTATCCTATAAGGGTCAAAGTAAGCAGATTCTAAAAGTATAGAGGTAGTGTTCCTATCTACCGCGCTTTCATAAGCGCCTACCACTCCCGCAAGGGCTAAGGGACCTTTGCTATCCGCTATCAAAAGATTTACCGAGTTTAGCGTTTTTTCGGTACCCATAAGAGTCCTTATGCTCTCACCCTCTTTGGCATCTCTTACCACCACTGGAGGATTTAACTTTTCAAGGTCAAAGGCGTGAAGGGGTTGTCCTTCAAGAAGCATGATGTAGTTGGTAATATCCACTACGTTATTTATGGTTTTTATGCCGCACTGCCATAGCCTTTTCCTAAGCCACAGGGGTGATGTCTTTATCTTTATACCCTCCACTATAGCTCCCCTATATCTCCTACAATCTTTTGATTCTATCCTTATATCTATAAAGCCTTTTTCTTGATAGTGGGGATATGCCCTTTCTTTTTTGGGAATTCCAAAAAGAGCCCCTATTTCCCTTGAAAGCCCCTTTACAGAAAGCAGATCTCCTCTGTTGGGTGTAGGTTCAATCTCAAGGAGGTATTCACCAAAACCAAGAAGGTCATAGGCAGAGGTACCGGGTTTAATATCATCCTCAAAGGTAAGCACTCCTTCCCCTTGGTCTTCTATGGAAAGCTCTTTTGCAGACAAGAGCATGCCTTGGGATGTTATTCCTTCAAAGTCTCTTGGCATTACACATATATTTCCCACCTTTGAATGGGGTAAAGCCAAAAGCACTCCCAAGCCTTCCTCAAGGCTTTTGTCCTTTGAAACCACCTGAAGGTAAGAGCCTTCACCCACCTTTAACCTATAAAGGGAAAGATCTTCCCTTTTGGGGTGTGGCCTTTTTTCTACAACCTTTGCAAAGATAACACCATCCAAGTCAAAGTCCCATTTAATTACGGAAGTTTCCACACTTTTTAAGGTTAGTTCCTCTGCAACTTTGTAAGGATCAAGGGAATCTATATCTATAAACTCAGAAAGCCAAGAGAAGGGTATTTTCATAGGTATATTTTACTACAGGTCCTTGTAAGGTGCGGTGGTTAGGTACTTTTCTCCTCCGTCAGGAAATATCACCAATATAACTCCTTCCTCCAATTCCTTTGCCAATTCAAAGGCTGCATAAAGGGCTGCACCACAAGATTGACCAGCTAATATGCCTTCTTCACGAGCAAGCCTTTTTGTCATCTCATAGGCGGGTTCTGTTTCTACAAATATAGTTCTATCTAAAAAGGTTTCATCAAAGATGCCGGGCTTTATGGAGCTTTCTATGTGTTTTAGCCCTTCTATTCCGTGAAAGGGATAAGCAGGCTGTACGCCTATTATCTGTATGTCTGGATTATAAACCTTTAGCCTTCTACCGGTTCCCATTATGGTGCCACCGGTACCTATACCTGCCACAAGGTGGGTAATCCTTCCACCCGTTTGATTCCATATTTCTATACCCGTTGAATAAAAGTGAGCTTTCCAGTTAGCTGGATTGTTGTACTGGTCAAGGTAAAGGTATTTATCGGGTTCTTTGCTTACCTTCTCTCTTACAAAAAGGATAGCACCATCGGTGCCCTCCAAAGGATCTGTGAAATATACCTTCGCTCCGTAGGCTTTAATTATCCTTTTTCTTTCTTCGCTTACATTAGAAGGCATAGCAAGCTCTACGGGCACACCTAAGCACGCACCCACCATAGCTAAGGCTATGCCTGTATTTCCAGAGGTGGCGTCTATAACCACCTTACCTTCCTTCAAGAGCCCCCTCTGTATAGCATCCAAAAACATACTAAGGGCGGGTCTATCCTTTACAGAACCACCTGGATTAAAGCTTTCCAATTTGGCGTATATTTCAACCTTTGGAGATATGTAAGTGGGTACAACCCTTTTTAGTCTAATCAAGGGCGTGTTGCCCACAAGGTTAAGTATGGAATTCCTTATTTTACGATAGGCTTCGTCGTGCTGTCCTAAAACCCACACAGAAAGATTATATTCTAATCTCCATAGGCCATAGCCAACACTTCAAGAGGATGATAAACCCTTTTGCCCGTTGCTATCTCTATGTGGTTTCCAGAAAGGGGACAGTCGGACACAAAAAGGTCTGCCCCGGAATTTTTCATATCTTCAAAGAGTTTTGAACCCACCTTTATAGACATATCAAAGGTCTTTTTTCTTACTCCAAAGGTTCCATCATGCCCAGAACATCTTTCTATGATCTGAACCTTGGTATTGGGAATAAGCCTCATCAACGCCACAGCCCTATAGCCTACGTTTAGAGATTTTAGGTGGCAAGGTATATGATAGGCTATGGTTCCCACGGATACTTTAAAATCCTTGTTGAACTTTTTCTCTTGGTGGAGTTTAAAGAGATACTCATGAACGTCGTAGACTCTTTCGGCTACAAGCTTGGCATCGGGGTAGTCGGGAAGTAAAAGGGGATATTCGTACTTTATTTGAAGGGCGCAGGTGGGTACTGGCACAACAATATCAAAACCCGCCTTTACGTAGTCCTTTAGCCTTTGCACATTGTACTTAGCCCTTTCTATGGCAGAATCTAAATCCCCTATGTCAAAAAAGGGAATGCCACAGCACTGTTGCTCGGGAAGTTCCACATAAAGGTCGTTCTTTTCAAAGACTTTAAGTAAAGCCTTTCCCCTTTCAAGGTAGTTGTAGTTAAGAAGGCAGGTATAAAAAAGGGCAACTTTGGCCTTTGCTTCCTTTGGAGGTTTATAATTCTTCCTGAACCAGCTTACAAAAGTCTCTGAGTTTATGGGAGGAAGCTTTGCTCTGCGGTCTATACCCATAACTCCTTCCATTATCACGCGGAAGGCGGGCACATTGTTTAGTCGGTTCACAAGGGGAGAAAAAGCTGCAGAAAGCTTTCCCACAAGGTCTGTATTTAGCATTATTTTATCGGTTATCTTTGCCCCTTTGTTTTTAAACTTCCACACTTTGTACCTAAGGGAAAGATGAGGAAAGTCTATTCTCCACTCATGAGGTGGTGTATAGGGACACTTAAAATAGCATTGTTTACAGTGGAAGCAAAGCTCCAAAGGAAGGGCAAGCTCTTCCCTTGATAGTTTTTCAATGTCATCTTCGTGCCTATCCACAGCGTCAAAGAGTGCTGGAAAAGAGGGGCAATAAGTAACGCACATTCTACAGTCTTTACATTTGGAATAAACCCTTTTTGCCTCTTCCCAGAGGGCGGATTCTTCCAAAAATTTGGGGTCCTTTATGTTAAAGTCAAAATCTTTAACTCCACCTATGGAAAGCTCTTGCATTGTTCTTTCTCCTTTCTTAGAAGGGGGCAAAGCCCCCAGGAGTGCTAAATTAGCCGCTCTTTAAAGATTCCAAAGCCTTTTGGAACCTACCTGCGTGAGATTTTTCTGCCCTTGCAAGAGTTTCAAACCACTCTGCTATGTCATCAAAGCCTTCTTCCCTTGCTACCCTTGCAAAGCCGGGGTACATTTCTGTATACTCGTAAGTTTCTCCTGCTATAGCTGCCTCAAGGTTTTGCTCCATGGTGCCTATGGGCATCTTGGTAGCTGGGTCTCCACCGCCATACTTTTCAAGGAATTCCAAATGGCCAAAGGCGTGGCCTGTTTCACCTTCTGCGGTTTCCCTAAGGATGTTGGCTATGTCGGGGTATCCCTCAATGTCTGCCTTTCTGGCAAAGTAGAGATACCTTCTGTTTGCTTGGGATTCTCCCGCAAAGGCGTGCATAAGGCTCTCAAGGGTCTTGGTTCCTTGCAAGCTCTTGCTCATGGCTATACCTCCTTTAAGGTTTTTGTGTATTTATATTATATGCAAACTTTTTGCATTTGTCAAGGGGGGTGAGGGTGTTTCAAAAATAGCCCATCTTGTAGGACTATCGCCCTTGCCCCCTGCAGCAGGAACTTGTGCCCATACGGTGGATGACCATCTTCTCATAAGGTCTTTTAGCAGGGCTAAGTCTTTGTTGTTATGTGAGATGAGCTTAGAGAATATAGTTATTTTGCCCATCTTTTATGATTATTAGCATAGTTTAAATTGGGATTTTTGACACAGCCTCTCAAACCCCCTTGACAAATTGGGGATGTTATATTATAAAATTTAAACCAAGGAGGGTGTAGCCATGAGAAAGGCAAAGTATATCTTGAGCCTTCTGCTGGTGGGCGCCTTTGCCCTTTTAGCCCTCGGCTTTTATCAAATTTTCAAGCCAGGGCACCAAACAGCACAAAAAGAGATCAACAAGGCAGAGATCTCCCAAAAGCTGAAAGCCCTAAGCATGCCCTTCATTGAAAAGAGGGAAAGCTTGTCTATAGCTTACCAAAGGTGGAAGATAAAAAGACAGTAGGCACCGCAGTGGTAATAGAAAGGCTTGGTAAGGTAAAGCAGATAAAGGGAGTAAATCAGTCCCCCACAAAGGTTAGCTACTTTATTGGCAATGACCCAAGCAAGTGGCAAAGGGATATACCCACCTTTGAGAAAGTTTCCTTGGGAGAAGTCTATGAAGGCATAAGGGTGGAGCTAAAGGCATATGGAAGCAACGTAGAAAAACTCTTTTATGTATCTCCCAATGCAGACCCAAGGTCAATAAGGGTGGAGTTGGAAGGTGTAAAAGATGCAAAGGTAAAAGAGAGTGGGGAGCTAATTTTGAAGACAGAGCTTGGGGGCATAGAGTTTACAAAGCCCGTAGCCTATCAGGAGGTAGATGGCAAAAGGGTTTATGTGCCTGTGAGCTACAGGCTTTTTAAGGATGGGGAAAAGCTTGCCTATGCCTTTGAGGTGGGAGAGTATGACAGGAGCAAGGAGCTTGTCATAGACCCTCTTTTGCAGTCCACTTATCTTGGTGGAAGTGGTGATGATGCAGCTCTTGCCATAGCTCTTGATAGTTCTGGCAATGTTTATGTGGCTGGTTGGACAGACTCAGGCAATTTCCCAAACACATATGGCGTGGCTCAGGCAAGTTATCGTGGTGACAAAGATGCCTTTGTGGCAAAGCTAGGCAATGACTTGAAAAGCATTATCCAAGCCACTTATCTTGGTGGAAGTGGTAAGGATGAAGCTCTTACCATAGCCCTTGATAGTTCTGGCAATGTTTATGTGGCTGGTTGGACAGACTCAGGCAATTTCCCAAACACATATGGCGTGGCTCAGGCA
>CALIUI010000019.1 GCA_938048815.1 uncultured Aquificaceae bacterium
TTGCCTGCCTGCGTCTATACATGCCATCTTATAAGCTTCCGAAAGGGCAAGTTCTATATCGGAAAATCTTCCCACTTCATCCCCATATTCATATAGCACTATATCGTAGGCGCTTTTTTTAAAGCTTTCCCAATCAAGAACCTTCACTATGTACTCCCTACCTTCCCACTCTCTTGTTTCTACGCAGCTTTTATCTTTTAGCTTGAAGGAGATCACATAATGATCTATCAGATTCCTATCCGCATAAACGTCTGGAAAAAAGAAATATTCCATAGTGTTTATAATATAACACGCATGCGTATAATTTCCACCTCCGAAGTTGAAACCCTAAGGCTTGGAGAAGTTATCGGAAGGCTTTTAAAGGGAAATGAGGTCATCTGCCTTGTTGGGGAGCTTGGTGCAGGAAAGACTACCTTGGTAAAGGGTATAGCCAAGGGTATGGGCATCCTTGAAGGCTACCAAGTAAGGAGCCCCACCTTTACCCTTGTAAATGAATATCCCACACAAAAGGGACCCCTCATTCACGCAGACCTATACAGGGCAAAGGATATAGATCTTTTGGAGTTTGCAGGTAAGGGAGTGCTTGTTATAGAATGGGCTGAAGGCCTGGACTTTTGCCAATGCACCATAAAGATAGAATTTTCTCAAGAGGGTAGAATTTTAGAGCTTTTTGGTTGCGAGGAGCTTCTCAAAGACCATCCCTATGGCAAAGCCTGTTGAGATATTTTAGTTCAAACTTACCATCCTTATAAACAAGAAGGGTAAAGCCCGTGTTGTCCATGTGTATGTTCCAAAGGTTTTCAAGCCCAAAGCCCAAAGAAAGACAAACCAAGGCATGAAGGGTACCCCCATGGGCTACTATAAGTATGTTTTCGTAGGGATTTTGAATAACATCCTTCAAAAAGCTTTCCACCCTTTCTTTAAACTCCTCTATGCCTTCCTGGGTGGGGAGAGGATTTTTCAAAGGATTGGAAAGCCAAGCCCTTAGTATATGCCCTTCCTTCTCCATAAGCTCCCAAAAGTTTCTACCCTCATAAACTCCAAAGGACATCTCCCTTATGCGGTCATCCACTATCACCTCAAGCCCAAGTACATCTGCAACGGTTAAAGCTGTCTTGTAAGCCCTTTTTTGTGGAGAAGAGTAGATAACCTGTAGGTTTTTGTCCAAAAGCTCTTGGGCAGAAAGCCTTGCCTGTACAAAACCAAGGGGAGTAAGGTCGCTGTTTAGCCTACCTTGGAATATGCCCTTTTCGTTGTACTCGCTTTGAGCATGTCTAAGAAGGTAAAGCCTTTTCTCCATATTAGAGCTTTATTTTAATCACACTTCCCACCCTTTCGTTGGTTTCCCTTTCCACCTGTATGTAGTTTTCTGTAAGTAGCCTGTTTTTCTCAATAACCGTGGCTCTCAACTCCCTTTTAAGGTTTTTATTATAGAACTCCTCTCTTTTTCTTGAATCCAGCTCCTTTAGAAGCTTTACCCTTTCCCCCTTTACAGAGGGTGGTATTTTATCCTTCATCTGCGTAGCTTTTGTATGGGGCCTGTCGGAGTAGGGGAATATATGCATGTAGGCTATAGGTAAACCTTCAAGAACCTTGTAAGTTTGTATAAAGTCTTCTTCTTTTTCTGAGGGAAAGCCCACTATGATATCGGTGCCTATGGAGGCTATAGGTCTTTTGGATATTATAGCTTCCACAAGTTTTATGTAATCTTCCACTTTGTATTCCCTTTTCATAAGCTCAAGAATGCGGTTTGAAGCACTTTGAAGGGAAAGGTGAAAATGAGGGGCTATCTTCCCTTCGGAGGTTATAAGGTCTAAAAGGTCCTCCATCTCCGTAGGATACATGGAGGAAAGTCTTATAAGCTCAATGCCTTTTATCTTTATCAACTCCTTTAAAAGCTCATACAAACTTGTGCCAAGGTCCCATCCGTACTGGGTTAGCTGAGTGCCCGTGATAACTACCTCCTGAAAGCCCCTTTGGGCTAAAAGCTCCACTTCCTTTACAACCTTTTCCAAGGACACGCTTCTTACCTTGCCACGGGCGTAAGGTATAACACAAAAGGTGCAAAACCTATTGCAGCCCTCTTGTACCTTTATAAAGGGTCTTGCCTTTTCAAAATAGGTTATAAGGTCAAAACCCTCAAGCTTTGACTGCTTGAAAAGGTTATCCACAAAAAGCCTTCCAGTCCTGTTTTGAAGATAGTCTTCAAGGATTTCTACAATCCTATGTTTGTGGGAATTACCTACCACTAAATCCACCTCTTGCATCTGCATAAGGGCTTGGGGATTGACCTGGGCATAGCAACCGGTGGCTATGAGTATAGCCTTTGGGTTTTTTCTTTTCAACCTACGAAGAGCCTGACGAGAAGACCTATCCGCTTCCGCCGTCACAGTGCATGTATTTACAATATACACATCCGCTATATCTTCCACAACCTGATAGCCCTTTTTTCTAAACTGGTTTAACATAAGCTCCGTATCAAAGTAATTGCTCCGACATCCCAATGTAAAAGAAGAGACTTTCATAGTAATATAAATTTATACTTGGGGTGAAGAATCTTTGGCCAAAAAGAGCACGCCAAAGTATATTTTTGTAGAAGTTATCAACTCTTTGGACTTAAAGGCAACTTTGGTGGGCTTTGGTGTATAAAAGCCTGTGTTATCCCTCATACCTATGATCAGTGGCCTTAGGACCAAGAAAAAGAGGTGCGCCAATCATTTACGACGATAGAGCTATAGAGCTAATGCTAATAATCAAAGCCCACTACAACCTACCAAACAGACAAACAGAAGGATTTGTAAGGTCTATATTTGAGAGGGCAGGTATACAATTATCAGTTCCAGACCACACAACACTATCAAGAAGAGGCAGGAAATTAAAAGTAGAATTGCCAGTAAAAAGAGGAGAGAGTGCATGATAGTAAGGCAGTGAAGGAATTAATTAATCAAGTGGATGAGCC
>CALIUI010000020.1 GCA_938048815.1 uncultured Aquificaceae bacterium
TGGTAGAGAGTTAGATAGTATGGTATGATATTCATGTTTAAACCTCCAGAGGTGAGTTTGGGCTAATAATTATAGCCCAGCCGCCTCCTTTTTGTTGAGGGGTCTATATCTGAGCTTTTTGAATTTCTCACCCAGGGTATGTTTCTTTTGTATAATGTTAATTAAAATTACTTAGGCAAGGGGGTATGTTATGAAGATTTCTAAGGCTATAAAGATCTCTATCGCAATTCTTTTTGCCTTCTCTTTTGTTGTTATTGGCGCTTACCGCTTTGTATTGGAAAGCATGGAGTCCGAGGGTAGAAGGGTAGATTATGCAGAGAGGCAAAAGGCAATATCGCAGCGTATTACAAAATTGGTGGCTGCTAAGCATCTTGGCCATGATCCTAAGATAGAGTCTGGAGAGCTTGTTGCACGTCTTGATAAGATAATTAACGGTCTTCTAAAAGGAGACCCCGATTTAGGACTTACACCTGCTAAGGATAAGGAGTTTATAGCGAAAATGAGAGTGGTCAAAGAGGAATGGGAAAAGTTCAAGGGCATCATTTATAAAGCTGAAAAAGACCCCGCTTACCTACAAGAACTCTTTGACGAAAGCGAAAAATTCCTTAAAGTAGCGGAGGAATCTGTTGTTGCAGCATCCCATACAGTAGATGGCTTTGTTAAGATGTTGAAGCTCTCTCAGGTTTTTATTCTTGTGGGCGCCATCATATTTTTGATCCTTATTGCCATATTAAGCAACAGGGTAATATCTAAGCCTTTGTCTAATCTGGCGGATAAATTCCAGGATATAGCAAAAGGTGATTTGACTGTAAAGGTGGACGATAGAAGCAGGAACGAAATTGGGCTTCTTGCTCAAAGTATGAATAGAATGGTTCAATCTTTTAACGGTATGATAGGTTCCATTCTCACTGCAGCTAACAAAGTGATGTCTGCAATAACTTCAACTAATGTTAGCGCAGAAAAAACATTGGAAATGGTTAAAGAACAAGTCGATGAAGTTCAACAGATAGCATTGGCATCCGAAGACATGAATAAAACTGTGCTGGAGATATCGCAAAACGCTTCCAATGCATTGGAATCTGCAAAGGAGGCGATGAAAACTGCCTTGGAAGGTAAAGAGGTTGTAGAAAAGATAGCCCAAGCTGTGGGCGGTGTTAACAAGGTGACCTCAAACCTTACTGGGATGGCAGAAAGCCTTAACGAAAGGGCAAGGGCTATAGGAAATGTAGTGGTGCTTATAGAGGACATAGCGGACAAGATAAATCTTTTGGCGCTGAACGCTGCTATAGAAGCGGCACGTGCTGGGGAGTTTGGTAAGGGGTTTGCGGTGGTGGCGGAGGAGATTCGTAAGCTTGCGGAAAAAACGATGGGAGCAACGGGGGGAATAAAAAAGGAGATAGAAGCTGTACAAGGTGATTCTATGAAAACCGCCCAATCCATTGAACAGGCCTTGGAAGAGGTTGCAAAAGTGACTGGCCATATGAAGCTGGCGGATGAAGCCTTAGACCGTATAGTTGGCGCTTTCAAGAAGGTGAATTACCAAATAAACAACATAGTTAAAGCGGTTGAAGAGCATTCAAAAATGTCAGAGAACGTCGTAGGAAACATAGAAAAAATTTTAGCTATAGCCAAAGATATAGAAAAGATGTCCGAAGAAGTTTTGAAGGAAGTAAGCATGCTTTCACGGGTGGTGGAGGAACTAAGAAGTGCCACATCTGAATTTAAGATAAGATAGAGTGTAGGGCCGATGGGCTATCCGTCCTTTGAAAATACCAATTACGTGCCTTTGGCATTAATATATTCTTATGTGTGGTATATTTGGGGTTTTCAACGCAGAGCATGCGGAGAGGTATGCCTTTTATGGTATATACGCCTTGCAGCACAGGGGGCAAGAAAGTGTAGGTATAGCGGTATCGGACTTTGAAAGTATCAAGCTTATCCGCAAGGCTGGACTTGTATTGGAAGCCATAAGGAAAGAAGACCTTAATGGTTTTTTTGGCTATAGCGCCATAGCCCATGTTAGGTATTCAACGGCGGGGGATCCTGGTGCCACCAACTCACAGCCTCTATTAGGAGAAACATCCCTTGGAAAGGTGGCAGTTGTCCACAATGGAAACCTTGTAAACTACCTTTCTCTAAGAAAGGAGCTTGAGGATAAAGGAAAAAGGTTTTTCTACACTTCTGACACGGAGCTTTTTTTAACACTCCTTGAAGAAGGAGAATTTATACCCGAGGGCGTGGAGCTTCATCCCCTTGATAGAGAACTTCTTCCAAAGGTTTTTTATGTACTTTCAAGGGTAAGGGGGGCTTACAGCCTTTTGTATCTTTTCAAGGATAAAATGCTTGCCATAAGGGACCCTATGGGCTTTAGGCCCCTTTTGATGGGTAGGATAAAGGATACCTTTCTGTTTGCCTCCGAAAGTTGCGCCTTTGATATTCTTCAGGCGGAGCTTTGGAGGGAGATAAAGCCCGGGGAGGTGTTGGTGGTAGACAAACAGGGCATAAGAAGCTACTTTCCTTTCAAGTCTAATAAAAAAGCCATGTGCATCTTTGAGCTTGTTTATTTTTCAAAGCCAGAGAGCTTTGTCTTTGACAACTGGGTCTATAGGGTGCGCAAGCGCATGGGAGAGCTTTTGGCTTATGAAGACCAAGTATCTGCAGATATTGTGGTGCCCGTTCCCGACTCGGGCCTTGTGCCTGCCATTGGCTACTCTCAGGCAAAGGGGTTGCCTTTGGAGCTTGGACTTATAAGAAATCACTATGTGGGTAGAAGTTTCATAGAGCCCACCCAAGAACTAAGAGATATAAAGGTGCTTATGAAGTTAAACTCCAACAGGGCTGTGCTTGAAGGGAAAAGGGTTGTGGTCATAGATGACTCTTTGGTTAGAGGCACCACTTCCAAAAAGATAGTGGGCATGTTAAAGAGGGCTGGCGCCAAAGAAATACATATGCGCATCGTTTCACCCCCTGTTGTAGGACCTTGTTATTTTGGTATAGATACTCCTACAAGGGATGAGCTAATAGCCAACCGAATGAACCTTGAGGATATAAGAAGCTTCATAGGCGCGGATTCTTTAAAATATCTTTCCCTTGAAGGTTTAAGGTCTGCAGTGGAAAACCCTCAAGATTTCTGCGATGCTTGTTTTAGCAACCTCTATCCCCTTGAGGTAGAGGACACCGCACTTAGGATACGTTGAACTGTTTCCAAAACTTCCCTTAGCTGATTTAGGGGTATCATGTTAGGACCATCGGATAGGGCGCTGTCTGGGTCTGGGTGAGTTTCCATAAACAAACCATCCACGCCCACCGCTACGGCTGCACGGATAAGGGGTAAAACAAACTCCCTCTGCCCAGAAGACCTATCGCCACCACCTCCCGGAAGCTGCACGCTATGAGTGGCGTCAAAGATCACCTTTGTAAATTCCCTCATTATCACAAGGCTTCTAAAGTCCACCACAAGGTTGTTATAGCCAAAGCTAACACCCCTTTCTGTAATGTAATAATCCACCGCATTGGCAAATTTAAGCTTTTCCACTATGTTCTTGGCATCCCAAGGAGCCAAAAACTGTCCCTTTTTTACATTCACAGGCTTTCCACTTCTTCCCGCCTCCAAAATAAGGTCTGTTTGCCTGCAAAGAAAGGCGGGAATCTGGATAATATCTACCACCTCTGAAACAGGCTTTACCTGCCAAGTTTCATGCACATCGGTGGTAAGCTTTAAACCAAAATCCTCCTTTACCTTTTGCAAAAGCTTTAGACCCTTTTCTAAGCCAGGACCTCTAAAGGATTTATGGGAGCTTCTATTTGCCTTGTCAAAGGAACTTTTAAAGACAAAGTTAAACTCTGGAAACTCTGTGGAAAGTTTTTCAAGATGTTTTGCGGTTTC
The DNA here is from genome assembly GCA_938048815.1 of uncultured Aquificaceae bacterium. Lineage (GTDB taxonomy): Bacteria > Aquificota > Aquificia > Aquificales > Aquificaceae > Pampinifervens. The sequence goes on from CALIUI010000020.1 coordinate 3,887, forward strand.
ATATATCACCCTTTCCTTTTCTATAACGCATGGACCCGCAATTATAAGCATGCTTTAAAATATATCACACGTACGCTAAGTGAAAATTCCCTTGTAGGGGCGGTTTATGAACCGCCCAATTATCTGGTAGCGTAGATCTCCTTGCCTGCGAGAGAAGGGTAGAACATATTACAATTCCAGAAGGATACACCATCAAGAGGGATTTTTATGCCCTACCCTGTCAAAAATCTCGTAAAGCACGGGAAGTAAGAAAAGGCTTAGGGGTAGTCCTGTAAATATGCCGCCTATAACCACGAGGGCGAGGGGTTTTCTAAGCTCCGCACCTGCGGTTAAGCCCAGAGCCACCGGTAAAAGGGCGGAAACTATGGTAAAGGTTGTCATCAATATGGGTCTTAGTCTTTCTTTTCTTGCCTGAAGTATGGCTTGACGAGTCTCTATACCCTCCTTTCTCAGCTGTATGATTCTTTCTATAAAAAGCACAGCATCACGCACTATTATTCCCACAAGGAGAATAAGGCCAAAGTAAGAGGGCACGCTAAGAGAGGTGTTGGTTATATACAAAAGGCCAAAGGCACCGGCAACTGCGAGGGGTACCATCAAAAGGACTGTAAAGGGATGCACATAGCTTTCAAATAGGGAGGCAAGGACCATATAAACACCAACTAAGGCAAAAATTAGGGCAAAGCCAAGCCCTTGGAAAGCCCTTTGGAACTCCTTTGCTTGTCCTACGGGTTCAAAGGTGTAGCCCGATGGAAGGTTGTTTCTTAGCCAATCTTCTAATTCCCTTACCGCATCGGCCAAGGGCTTGTTGGGAGAAAGATTTGCAAAAAAGGTAAAGGAGTATTGTCTGTTGTAGCGGTTTATGCTTTTGTATCCTGAGGATGTTTGTATATCTACAAGCTCCGTGAGTGGTATCAATTCTCCCTTGTAGTTCCTTAAAAAAACCTTTTGAAGGTTTTCCCCTTTTTCCACAAAGGAGGGTAGGGCTTTCACATAAAGGTTGTAGCTTTCCGCTCCAAGCTCATAGGTTCCTACTTGAAGCTTTCCAAAAAGGGCGCTCAAGGTTATAGCCACATCTTCCACGCTGACCCCTAAATCTCCAAGCCTTTCCCTCTTTACTCTTATATGTATCTGAGGTTCGTTTAATCTAAGGTCTGTATCCACGTCTCTGTATCCTTCCCTGGCTCTAAACTCCTTTACTATCCTGTGGGATATCTCCTGAAGCTCTTCAAGAGATGGTCCCCTTATGGCATACTGGAGGTCTACCTGCCTACCCCCACCGGGTCCCACTATACCTGGGGGTTCTATGCTGATGCGTGCATCCTTTATTTGACTTAGCTCCTTTCTTACCATCTCCATAATCTTGGCTTGATGGGGTCTTTTGCCCTCTTTGAGATATACAAAGCCCAAGCCTCCGTTTACATCGGGCCTGCCAGCCACACCTTGCCCCACTGCCATCCCAAAACGATCTATATAAGGATTTTTCAAAAGAATAGCTTCTATCTCCTCTGCCTTTTTCCTTGTGTAGTCAAAGGAGGAACCGGTGGGGGTTTCAAACCTAAGCAAAAACCTCCCCTCATCCACCACAGGGAAAAACTCCTTTTTTGTAGCCTTTAAAAGCTGAAAACCTATGAAAACACTAACAAGGGATAGACCTATAACCACTACTTTGTGATCAAGAGACCATCTAAGAAGCCTATCAAAAAAAGCTTCAAACTTGTCGTAAGCTCTTATAAAGGGATTTGAGGGGGGCTTGTCCTTCAAAAGCCTTGAAACTGCCATAGGTGTAAAGCTTATGGCAACCAAGTAAGAGAGAGCTATGGCTATTACCAAGGTAAGGGCAAAGCTGCCAAAAAGCTTTCCAACCACACCCTTTAGGAAGATTATAGGGATAAAAACTATAACCAAAGAGGCTGTGGAAGCCATAAGGGCAAAGATAACTATCCTTGTTCCTACCTCTCCTGCTTGCAGTGGCTCCAATTGCTCTTGGTATCTTCTTCGGTATATGCTTTCCAACACCACTATGGCGTCGTCTATAACTATTCCCACCGCCACCGCAAGGGCAAGGAGGGTAAAGGTGTTTAAGGAATTGCCAAGCTGGTATATGAAAAAAACCGTTCCCAAAAGGGTTATGGGTATGGCAAAGATGGGCACAAGGGTAAGCCTTAAGCTTCCAAGGAAGAAATAAACCACCAAGGCTGTAAGCAGACTACCTATTAATATCTCCTCTATGGCAGCCTTTACGCTTTCTTTTACAAAGATGGAAGAGTCAAAGGTGTAATCCATGCGCATGCCGGGAGGAAGCTCTTTGTTTATCTCTTCCATCTTTTGCTTTACTGCATCCACAACTGCCACGGTATTTGCCTTTGATTGTTTATAAACCACAAGGGCTATGGCTTGTTCTCCCTTGTATCGTGCCATCCCCCTAAATTCGTCCTCTGTAAATTCTACAAAGCCCACATCCTTGAGCTTTATACCATTCCTCAGATAGACCTCTTCCAATTCCTTTGGACTTTTGGCTTTTCCGTAAAGTCTTATGATATATTCCCTTTCTTTGCCATAAAGGGCTCCTGCGGGAGATTCCAAGTGATTCTTGTTTACCGCTTCTTTAACATCCTGCACCGCCAAGCCCTTTGAGTAAAGCCTTTCTGGGTCAATCCTTACCCACAAGGCCTTGTCTCTAAAACCCCCAAGGTCCACTTGACCAACGCCGTATATCCTCTCAAACTCCCTTTTTATAACCTTGTCCGCCCAATAGGCAAGGGTTTGATAGTCTGCGTTTTTTGAGTGTAAAAGGGCAGCGAAAACGGGAGCCAAAGAGGTATCCACTTTTCTAACTAAGGGTGGGTCTACCCCCTCGGGAAGGTTTTTTAAGACCCTTTGCACTGCATCTCTTACCTCCTGAGCCGCAACCTCTATATCTTTTTCCAAAGAAAAGGTTATGGTTATCCTTGACACTCCCGCAAAGCTTGAAGAAGATATACTTTCTATTCCACTTATGGTGGCAAGCTGGTCTTCTATCTTCCTTGTTACGTTTACATCCACCACATAGGCGTTTGCTCCCGGGTATGTGGTTACCACCGCCACCGTAGGGAAATCCACATCGGGCAACCGGTCAATGGGTATAACCCTTAGGGAATAAAAGCCAAGAAGAACAAAAGCTATCATAAACATCCAAGAGGTAACGGGCCTGTGGATAAAAAACCTGTACATGGTAGGCTTTATTATAACAAACCGACTGGTCGGTATGATAAAATATGAGACTATTATGAAGAGGTTTATTCTTTTCTTACTGTTTTTTGGTTTGACCATCTCTTGCCAAAAGAAGGCAGAAAACACCCAAAAGCCCCAAGATAGGAAAGTGGTGGTTAGCCTTTATGAGGTAAGTTCTCAAGAGGTGCCCTTAGAATATTCCACAAAGGGCTATTTTGAAGGTGAAAGGGATATAAACCTAAAACCCTTGGTTAGCGGTAGGGTTCTTGAGGTGTTTGTGGAAGAAGGCTCTATTGTAAGAACAGGGCAAATCCTATTGAATATAGACCCATCCGATTATGAGAACATCATAAACCAAATCTCCGCCCAAATTGCCCAAGCAAAGGCAAACTACGAAAATTTAAAGGCTATGGAGGAAAGAAGAAGGTTTTTATACGAGAGAGAACTAATAGCAAAGGAAGAGTATGAAAATCTAAAAACTCAAATTAAGGCCCAAGAGGAGGTTATAAAAAGTCTACAAGCTCAACTGAACAACGCAAGATTGAACTTACAAAGAACCACTTTGACCGCTCCCTTTTCGGGATACATAGCCCAAAGATTTGTTAATGTGGGGGATTACATAACCCCACAAAGCCAGACCTTTCGCCTTGTAAGCTTAGATCCCATAAGGTTTGTTTTTCAAGTACCACAGGAAAACCTTGCTTATGTAAGGGAAGGCTCATGGGTAAAGATAAGGGTTGAGCCCTTTGGAGAATTTGAAGGTAAAATATTTTTTGTCTCTCCTGTGGCGGATTCCAACCGGCTTGTTACGGTTAAAGCAAAGCTTTCTAACAAGGAAAACAAGCTAAAGCCTGGCATGTATGGAGAGGTTGTCCTTGTAAAGGGTGTGGAAAAAGCCTTTAAAATTCCAGAAAGGGCTGTAATTATCCAGGGTACCAAAAGGGTGGTATGGATTATAGAGGATGGTGTAGCCAAGGGGGTGCAGGTGGAGGTTATCAAAGAAGATCAGGGTTATGCCTATGTAAAGGGGGATCTAAAGGATGGTCAGAAAATAGCCCTTGACAATGCCTATGTACTTCAGGAAGGTATGAAGGTGGAGGTAAGATGAGGTCTTTATTTTTATTACTTGTGGGATTTTCCCTAAGCCTTGCTATTACCTTGCAAGAGGCTGTGGATTTAGCCCTTAGGAACAATGTCTCTACAAAGCTGTCCCTTTTGGATATACAGAAGGCAGAAGAGGGCATAAAACGGGCAAGAGCAGGCATACTACCGCAGGTTAGCTTTTCTTATACCTACACAAGGCTTGGTGGGGATTTAGCCTTTGGCTTTACTCCCAAAAATCGACATAGCTACCTTTTTGAGGTAGATCAAACGCTTTTTAACAGTGCTGTTTTTGAAAGCCTAAGGCTTTCCAAGGAACAAAGAGAACTCCAAAGCCTAATATACGAGGATGTAAAGGCAGAGGTTGCCTTTCAAACAAAACAGCTCTTTTATGCCCTTTTGTATAAAAGAGAGGTGGTAAGGCTTTTGGAAGAGAATGTAAAGTACTGGGAGGAAAACTATAAGCAGGTTGAAGCAAAGTTTAAGGGGGGTATTTTACCAAAGGTAGAGTTAATGAGGGCAAAGGCCCAATGGGAAGGATCAAAGGCAGAACTTGAAAGTGCAAAAGCAGACTATCAAAAAAGCCTTGAGGACTTCAAAAGGTTTATAGGCTATGAGGGATCTGTGGAACCCCAAGGAGAGTTAAAGTATGTTGAATACCAAGAAAGGGACTACGAGGGGCTTCTTTTGGAAAAAAACACAAGCATAAAGGTATCAAGAAAAAGTCTTGATGTGTTGCAGAGGGCTATAGAAGTTCAAAAGGCACAGTACTATCCGAGCCTTGAAGCCTTTGCCACCTATCAGGGAAGTACTGCAAAAGTGGGAAATGGCGAAAAGATGTTGGATGGCTATACCTTTGGGGTAAGGTTAAACTACAGGATATTTGATGGCTTTTCACGTGAGGCTACCATAGCGCAGGCAAAGATAGATCTGCTAAAACAGATGGAGAGTTTAAGGGATGTGGAAAGAAGTCAAAGGGCGGAACTTTCAAAGGTATTGCTTGATATTAAGTCCTTAAGGGAACAGATAAGAACGGCGGAGCTTAACTTGGAGGCATCAAAGGAAGCTCTAAGGCTATCTACCGAAAGGTACAAGTATGGCATAGCCACACAGCTTGAGGTTTTGGAAGCAGCAAGCAATTACAACAACGCTTTAAAGAACTACTATTACCTTTTGTACCTTTACAATACAGCTATAGCAAAGCTTGAAAGGCTTACACAATGAAGGCAAAGGATAGGATAATCCAATCGGCGAAGGAACTTTTTGCCAAAAAGGGATACAACCACACTTCGGTGGAAGATATAGTAAAGCATGCAGGCCTTTCTAAGGGGGCTTTTTACTTCTACTTCAAAAGCAAAGATCAGCTTATGGAGGAGCTTATAAATCAAATGGCTCAGAGGACAAAGGATATTATGAAAAAGTGGCTTGAAAAGGACCTTTCTGCAGAAGAGACCATAAGGGGGCACATAAAAGAGTTTTTAAAAGAATGCTACCAAGACAGGCACATCGCCTATGTTTTTTTCTTTGAGCTTTTGTGTAATAAAGAGGAGTTCAGGAGGCTTCACCAAAGGCATATGGCAGATATCCTTTCATTACTTGGCAGGATGGTAAGGAAGGGCTACGAAAGGCAAGAGTTTTTATGTGGAAGTGAGGAAGAGGTGATTAACTTAATAGTGGGTTATATGAGGCTTTTGTATATGGAAAAGCTTCTTTTGAGACAGATGCCCGTTGAAGAAATAATACAAGAGGCGCAAAGGGGGTTGGATATTCTATTTAGGGGGTTGAAATGTGGTGGATAGCTTTGCTTTTAACCTTTGGTTTCTCCTTTTCTTTAGGACTTGAGGACCTTATAAACTCCGCCTTGGAGAGAAATCCGCAGGTATTGTCAAAAAGGTATGCCTTGAGAGCTTCTCAGTTAAGCCTAAGGGCGGACCAACAGCTGTACTTTCCAGAAGTCATAGGGAGCTACAAACTCTCCTTTCAATCTCAAAAACAATCCATAAGCTTTTTAAATATACAGGTGGAAAGCTCCAAAAGAAGTTATCAAAGCTTTCAGGTGGGTGTAAGACAGCTTCTTTACGATGGTGGTCTAAGGGGGAGTAAGGTAAGCATAAGCAAAAGTCTTGTAAGTATGTCGGAAAAAGACTTACAGGAAGCTATCCTTGAGACAAAGCTTGAGGTAATAAGGGCTTATCTTTCTGTTCTTTCTGCCTTGGAGCTTTTGCAGGTAGTCAAAAAGCAGAAAGAGGCCATAGGCGAAGACTTGGCAAGGAGGCAAGCCTTTTACAGAGAGGGCTTGGTAGCCATAACAGATGTTTTGCAAGCACAGGTTAAACTGGCGGAGGTAGAAAGGGACCTAAGGCAGGCAGAAGGAAACTACCGCATAGCCATTGCCAACCTATCAAGGCTAACAGGTATAGAGGAGGAAAAACTGCAAAACCTTAAGCCTGTGGATACAAAGGTGGAGACCCCAAGCTTGGAGGCCCTTCTTCAAAAAGCTTTGGAAAAGAGACCCCTATTGGAAATAGCAAGGGAAAGGATAAAAATACAAAAACACCAAAGACAGATAGAGCTCTCCAACTTTTATCCTAAGGTTTTTATAGAAGCCTTTTATAACTATTCAGACCAAAACACTCAAATATCCCCAAAGGGCTTTTTTACCCTTAGCGGTGGTGTAAGCTTTAGCTTTCAATCCTTGAGTAGTTATTACAGGGCTCTATCTTTCGTGGAGGAGGAAAGGAAAGCAAAGGAGGAGATGAGAAACCTTGAAGACGGGATCCTTTTAAGTGTAAAGTCTGCCTATGAAAGGTTTCTTACAGCAAGAGACAATCTAAGGGTTGCGGAAGAATCTTTAAAACTTGCAGAGGAGTTTTACAGGTTATCTTTGGAGCAATACAAAAACCAGATAATAAGCGGAACAGATCTACTCCAAGCGGAGGCAAGCCTTACTCAGGCAAGGAAGGCAAAGGTGATAGCCTATTATGAACTTCTAAAAAGCTACTACGAGCTCCTAAGAGAGGTGGGAGAACTATGAAAAGGCTGGGAATGGCTGTTATTTTGATATTGCTTTTGATATTCTCCTTTTTGTCCTTTCGGTGGATAAAGCACCGTATGGATTACGCCATAAGCGATGCAGTTTTTGTTAAATCGGACAGTATGGCTAACTTGGCTTTTGAAGTTAGCGGCAAAGTGGTGGAAATCTATAAGGACGTGGGCGATAAGGTAAAGAGTGGGGAGCTTTTGGCAAAGCTTGAAGACAAAGATTACAAGCTTATGGTTAAAGCCCTTGAAGATAGGATAAAGGCTATAGAAGAGGAGGCGAAGGCTTTAAGGGTTCAAAGGGAGAAGCTCTCAAAGCAGTTGGATTACAGGGTGGGTGCCCTTGGGGATTCTGTTATGGAGCTAAAGGAAAGGCAAAGGGCTATGGAAAGCCAAAAGCAGGAGTTAAATATACAGCTTCAACAAGTGGAAAGGGACAGGGAAAGGCTTAAAAGACTTTTGGAGGAAGGGCTTATACCAAGGCAAAGGTATGAAGAGATAGACACTAAGTATAAAAGCCTTTTAGCAAGGCTTCAGTCCATGGAGGCAAACCTAAAAGAGATCAACATAGCTATCCTTAGGGCGCAAAAGGAATACAGCATAGCGGATGCAGAAAAGCTTAGCCTTGTAGAGCTTGATAGAAGGATAGAGGCTATAGAAAAGCAAAAGGAGGAATTGCTTTCTCAACATGAAAAGGCAAAGCTTGACCTTGAAAGGACTAACCTTTACAGTCCCTTTGAGGGTTTTGTGGCAAAAAGGTTTGTAAGCGTGGGAGATACGGTAAAAGCAGGTCAGCCCGCCTTTAGTGTTATAAAGGATTCTTCCATGTACGTGGAAGTTCTCCTTGAAGAGACAAAGCTAAAAGGGGTAAAGGTGGGCTCAAAGGCATACATAAGATTGGATGCCTATCCAAAGGAGGTTTTTGAGGGTGTGGTAGAAGAGATAAGCCCCGCTTCTGCGGCTACCTTTGCCCTTGTGCCACGGGACGTATCCGCCGGTGAATTTACAAAGGTGGTTCAAAGGATACCTGTAAAGATAAGGATCACAAAGGGGGATCTAAGCCTTTTGAGAGTAGGCATGGGTGGAAGAGTGGAGATAAAAAGGGAATGAAGCCTTTTCATGAAACTTTAACGCCCCTTGAAAGGATAATCTTGACCCTTTCCCTTATGGTAGGAGTCTTTATGGCCATATTGGATACTACCATAGTGGATATTGTGGTGCCAAAGATGATGGCTCCCCTTAGCACGGACCTTTATGGCGTTCAGTGGGTTATAACCGCCTACATGACCGCCGCAGCAAGCTCTATCCTTTTGGTGGAATGGCTTGAAGGTATAATGGGTTTAAAGAAGGTTTTTCTTTTGGGACTCTTTTTATTTACCGTTTCTTCCTTTTTCTGCGGTCAGGCTCAGTCTTTGGAGTGGATGATCGCTTCAAGGACGGTTCAGGGCTTTGGTGAGTCCCTTATAGTGGTAAGTGCGGAGGCTTTGCTTTTTTCTGCCTATGCTCCCGAAAAGAGGGGGCTTGCCATGGGTATATACGGCTTGGGAGTAAGCTTTGCACCAGCTTTGGGACCCACCTTAGGAGGTTGGATAACAGAACATATAGATTGGCGCTGGATCTTTTATATAAACCTGCCTATAGGTATCCTTAACTTTGCTTTGGCACTTTTCTTCCTAAGGGACTATAAGCCAGGGCACAAAAAAAGGCTAAACCTTGTCTCTTACCTTTTCCTAACGATTGCCACGGTGAGCCTTTTGATAGTTTTGTCAAGGGGACAGAAGGAAGGCTGGTTTAGCAGCGACCTTATCGTCTACCTGTCTCTTGTATCCGTCTTTTCCTTTTTGCTTTTTCTCCTCTCGGAGCTTATTTCCAAAAACAAGCTCGTGGATCCTTACCTTTTTAAAATAAGAGAGTTTCTTGTTGCCTTTTGGGTTTATTGTTTTGTGCTGGGCTTTTCTATGTATCAAGTTTTTTATTTAATCCCTTTGTACTTTGAGAAACTAAAGGGCTATACTACCTTTCAGGCTGGGCTTGCCATACTTCCCATGGCTTTGACCATCGGCTTTTTGTCCCCCGTGGCGGGCATAATCTCCGACAAAAAGTCTCCAAAGATAGCCCTTTACGTTGCCACCGTTAGCTACCTTTCTGTTATCTTCTTACTACTTCCAAGGCTAAACTACTTTACTCAAAAGGAGACCGCTATCCTTTACCTTGTTGCCATGGGCGTGGGTATGGGTTTTTTCTTTGCCCCCATTACACAGATGGCTTTGAAAAGCTTGGGAGAGAAAACCACCCTTGGCGTTAGCCTTATGCACTATATAAGGTTTGTGGGAGGTTCCTTTGGCACCGCTCTGGCTACCAATGACCTACAAAGATTTACCGCAGAATACTTTCAAAGGACCACAGAGATACAAAACCTTAATTGGCTTGTGCTGATCCTTGAAGAAGAAGCCAAGATATGGCTATATCAGATGCAAAACCTTTATGCCTTTTCGGACGCCTTTGGCTCCACTCTTTTTCTAGCAGGCTTTTGGGCTCTCTTAGGAAGCTTGCCTATCATATATATGTTTTTTCAAGATATATATCATAAAAGGACCACATTTCGGGGCTTTGGTGAATAACTCTTTAAAAGGAACTTTTGGGAAACCCTCAGGGTGTTTCAAAAATAGCCCTTTTACAGGACCACCGCCCCCACCCCCTGCAGCAGGAGCTAATGCCCTTATCGGGTCTCCCCACGAGCCCTGAAAGAGTTTCTCCTTCAGGACAGAGAGGTCTCTTATGACCCTCTCAG
>CALIUI010000021.1 GCA_938048815.1 uncultured Aquificaceae bacterium
ATACCCATGCCAGAGTTATCAAGTGGGAATAAAAACAAGAGGGACAACTACACATGGCTATATGCCCATCAAGTAATAAAGATGGCAAAGACAAAGGGAAAGGCTATAGCGATAGAAAGGCTTGACTTTGAGAAAAGTAAAAACAAAAAAGGAGACTACTCTGGAAGAAAGATAAGGAGAATACAGCATAGTTTTGCCTACAAAAAGCTACTATCAAAGATAGAACTATTAGCAAAAAGAAACGGAATACAGGTAATAGAGATAAACCCCTCTCACACATCTACCATAGGTATGTTAAAGTATGCACCCCAATACATGCTGACAAAAGATGTAGCTTCTGCTTATGTGATAGCAAGAAGGGGGTTAGGGCTAAAGGAGAAAGTTCCTAAGGTTTATAAAGACCTGCTAAAGAAGTTAAGAGCTAACATTGAGTATTTGACTTCATTAAAGGACTATGTAAGAGAGAAGGTAAAGAATACCTACCTAAAAGCCAAGCAGTTGAAGCTAATAGATTTGGTTATAAAAAGCCTTAAGAGTGAGTCAAGGAGGGTATTGAGGCCTCTGGATGGAACAAGCGAGGGTATCCGCAATCCTTGGCAAGTTCTTAAGGTAGTGGTGCTGACGGCACTCTCTCCTGAGAGGGTTATAAGAGACCTCTCTGTCCTGAAGGAGAGACTCTTTCAGGGCATGTGGGGAGACCCCATGTGGGCACGAGCTCCTGCTTCAGGGAGCGGGGGCGGTAGCCTGTAAGAGGGGCTATTTTTGAAACACCCTGATAGTATTCAAAAGGCTTTCTACATGCCCTTTTGCTTTGACGTTGTAGAAGGCTTTAAGTATCTTTCCTTCCTTTGATATTAAGAAAGTGCTTCTTATTATACCCTCCGTTTCTTTACCGTACATCTTCTTTTTACCGTAAGCACCGTACTTTTGGGCTACTTCTTTGTTTGGATCGCTCAAAAGGACAAAGTTTAGCTTGTACTTTTCTTTGAATTTTTTGTGAGACTGCAAGCTATCGGGGCTTATACCTACCACCCTAAAACCATTGGTTTGCAATATAGATAAGTTATCCCTAAAGTCGCAAGCCTCTTGGGTGCATCCTGGCGTGTCATCCTTGGGATAAAAATAAAGAACAAGTGAAGAAGAAAGAAGATCCTTAAGACAAATTTCCCTTTCTTGCATGTTTTCATCAGCGCCCTGAAGACAAAAATCTGGTGCCATTTCTCCTTCTCTTAACATGGATAGGATTATATCAAAAAACGCCAAGTGAAAAAATTTTTTTGGCCTATGGAAATATACCCGAGGCAATTAGTAAATTGCCCCTATATACAATTTCTCACCCGATGTATGCATCGAGGCAAAGATGCTCCTGATCACCATTTTTTGGGAAAGCAAGAGAGGAATAGCTTTTATCTATAAAAAATGCTGTGGCTCTTGGAAAATCCTCATCCCCATTGGGTGGAAACGGTAAGGGACAATCTAAAGCCTGATTTTAAAGAGAGTGGTTTTAGACAGTTTGTTTCCCCCTCTTCCAAGCATTTAATAACAGACGCCATACTCATGTTTGTCCTTAAATACGCCTTGGAAAAGGAAAAGCTTATAGAGAGCCTAAACCCCATAAAGCTAACATGATAGTAAAACTGGGAGGCTTTCTTGGAATAAGTCATCATTTCCTTGGAGCGCCCTTTGAGATAGAGCAGGATGAGATTTTAAGGGAATTTTTAAAGGAAGCGCGCAAGGTTATAGAAGAAGGTGGCTTTGGTATGCAGCTTTTAAATGCGTATGGCAATACTAGAGGAGAGGCTGTTTCAAAAACCCTCAATTTAAACTATGCTAGATGCTAAAATCATAAAAGATGGGCAAAATAACCATATGCTCTAAGCTCATCCTACTTAGCAACAAAGATTTAGCCCTGCTAAAAGACCTTATGAGAAGATGGTCATCTGCCGTATGGGCATTAGCTCCTGCTTCAGGGGGCGGGGGCGGTAGTCCTGTAAAAGGGCTACTTTTGAAACACCCTGAAAATAGTATGTGTTTTACCACAGATTATGCCCCTTGTGGCAAGATTAAACCTCTCTATAAGCCCGATGGTATGCTTATCTTTTGGCGAAAGACTACCTTCTTATAAGGTCCTTTAATTAGAAAAAATGAGTTTAGAGCATATGGTTCTTTATCATATTTACCATGGGATTTTTGAAACAGCCTCCATACTATTTTTGACACACCCTAATGCTAAACGTATATATGATAAAATCTTAGGAGTGGAAGATAGACATATAAAAAGCTCCAAGAAAAACCAGTCAGGGAGTTTTATGGAAGGGGTATCCATAGAAGAACAAATTTTAAAACTCCTCAAAAATAGCAAAGGTCCTTTGAGCTTTGAAGAGATATTGCATCGCCTTGGGCTTGATAAGAAGGGCAGAAAAGCCCTTAAAAAAACATTAAAAGCTCTAAGGAAGGCTGGAAGGCTGTCCATACAAGGCGGTAAGTATTCCCTTGAAGAAGAAGAGATAGTGGTTGGTAAGGTTATACCCTATCCTGCAGGTTTTGGCTTTTTGGAGATAGGTGAGGGTAAAAAGGACATATACATCCCTCCCTTTGAAATGCACAGACTTTTTGCAGGAGACCTTGTTAAAGCAAAGGTAGTAGAGTACAAGGGCAAAAAGGAGATCAGAGTTTTAAGAGTTCTCAAAAGGGCAAAAAAAGAGATCCTTTGTAAACTTAAAAGGGGTAAAAAGTTTTGCTTCGGCATACCCATAGACGACAACCAACATCAAAGCATAATCCTCAAAGAATGCAAAGATATAAAGGAAGGAAGCATAGTGCTCGTGGAGATTAAAAGGTTCCCCACAGAAGAACACCCCGGAGAAGCCAGAATAAAAGAAGTACTGGGACATCCCGAGGAGAAGAACCTTATCATAGAAGTTTTAATAAGAAAGTATAACCTGCCCACCTCTTATCCAGAGGAGGTTATAAAGGAGATAAAAGCCCTTAAATTTGACCTTGAGAGGGAATTAAGAAGAAGGAAAGACCTAAGGGATCAAGTTTGCTTTACCATAGACCCAGAAAGGGCAAAGGACTTTGACGATGCAGTAGCCATAGAGAAAACAAAAGAAGGCTACAGGCTTTGGGTTCATATAGCGGATGTGTCTTATTTTGTAAAGGAAGGTTCTGCCCTTGATAAGGAAGCTTATAAGAGAGGCTTTACCTTTTATCTGCCCGATAGGGCCATACATATGCTTCCAGAAGAGCTCTCGGGGGACCTTTGCAGTCTTAAGCCCATGGAGGATAGACTTGCCTTTACCTGTGAGATGCTCTTTGACGAAAGAGGGAAACTCCTTGAATACGATATTTACGAAAGCGTAATAAGAAGTAAGGCAAGGCTTACCTATAACGAAGCTTTGAAGCTTTTGATAGGTGATCCCGCCTTGGAAAACAAGCACCCAAGGGAAATAGTGGAGTCTTTGCGCCTTATGGAAAACCTTTACCGGATCCTGGCAAGGGTTAGATGGGAAAAGGGTAGTATAGACTTTGACCTACCTGAGGCAGAGCTTGTAGTGGATGAATACGGAGAGCCTGTAGCCGTTGTACCCTATGAAAGGCATGTGGTACATAGGATAATAGAACAGTTCATGGTATCTGCCAACGAAACAGTTGCCATGCATCTTGAGAATATAGGTTATCCATGCCTATACAGGGTTCATGAAAAGCCAGACCCAGAAAGGGTGGAAAACCTTCTTGAAATTTTGGCTGGGCTTGGCTACAAAGTGAAAAAGCCAAGCCTTAATCCCAAGTTTTTCCAAAAGATCATAGAGGACTTTGAAGGAAGATCTGAGGAGAACCTTGTAAGGTTTTTAACCTTGAGGTCTATGAAAAGGGCACACTATTCTCCTCACAACCTTGGGCACTTTGGATTGGCTTCGGAGCACTATGCCCATTTTACCTCACCCATTAGAAGATATCCAGACCTTATAGTGCATAGGCTTTTGAAGAAAGCTTTAAGAGGAGAAGAGATAGACTATGAGAAGACTGTTGCATACCTTGAGATGGCGGGCATGCACCTTTCAAAGCAGGAGAGGTTGGCGGAAGAAGTAGAAAGGGAAGCCATAGACAGGCTAAAGGCACGCTTTATGAGAGCCCATATAGGTGAGGAGTTTGAAGGGATAATAACGGGTGTAATCTCTTTTGGCTTTTTTGTGGAGATACAAGAGTATATGGTGGAAGGCTTGGTAAATATAGCCACACTGAAGGATGATAACTATATCTATGATGAGCCTGCCCACAGGCTTGTGGGGATAAACACGGGCAAGGTCTATAGGCTCGGAGATAGGGTTAAGGTAAAAGTCGTGGCAGTTGATGAAGAAAGGGCAAGGCTTGAGCTGGTGTTGGTCTAAAGAACTTCCAGTTTTGCCTTCAAAGCGCCTGCAGCCTTTATAGCTTGTAATACGGATATGATCTCTCTTGGTGTGGCGCCTATTCTGTTGAGAGATTCCACCAGCTGGGAAACGGTGGTGCCCCTAAGCTGGACTATTCTTGCTTCCTTTTCTTGAACCTTTATGTCGGTACGCGGTACTACCACCGTCTCACCCGGGGATAGGGGCGGGGGCTGTACCACTTCTGGCGCTTCCCTTATTATAACCGTCAAACTCCCAACGGCTACGGAGACAGGATTTATGGCAACATCTCCTCCAAAAAGAACAATTCCAGACCTGCCATCGATAACCACCTTTGCAAGAGATGGCACCTCTATCTCCAAATCCTCTATCCTTGCCAAGAACTCCACGGCTTTTATACCTTCGGGCTTTTTAAGTTTTATGGTACTTGCATCGAGGGCTTCCGCAACCACCTGTCCAAACTCTCTGTTTATCCTGTTTTCAATAAGCTTTGCAAGGGAAAAGCTCGGATTATCCAAATGAAGAGTGATCTCCTCCGGAAGGTTATCCGTCGGTAGACTTCTTTCCACTAAGGCTCCGTTTGGTATTCGCCCTACCGTAGGCACGTTTACCCTTTGCTGTTCTGCCCTTCCACGGGCTTCATACCCGCTTACAAGAACTTGTCCCTGAGCCAGCGCATATATCTCCCCGTCGGGACCTCTCAAAGGTGTAAGGAGAAGGGTTCCCCCCTCAAGACTTTTGGCATCTCCTATTGAAGATACTTCCACATCTATTGCCATTCCCGGTTTTGCGTAAGGAGGAAGCTTTGCAGTTACCATCACCGCAGCCACGTTCTTTACAGTCATCCTTTTGGGGTCTACAACTATACCCATTCTGTTTAGCATGTTCGCTATACTTTTTATGGTAAATAGGGTGCTTTTGCCATCACCAGTTCCCTTTAGACCCACCACCAAGCCATAACCCACAAGGTAGTTGCTTCTGTTGCCTTCAAAGGTTGCAATATCCCCTATACGGGCAGAAAAAGCCAAGGAGAAGGTAAGTATTAAAAGGGCAAGACCTTTGCAAGTATGCGAGCAAACCATCCGGGACTACCTCCATCCGCTAAAAAACCCTTGCCGTCTATGAAAACCTCAAGGTTTGCTATCTTATCGGTGGATATAATATTGCCGCTGTCTATATCTTGCGGTCTAACTATACCCCTCAAGACTACCTCCCTTTGGGCGTTGTTCATCACTATGTATTTTTTTGCCTCCACCAACATGGTGCCGTTGGGATAAACCCTCATAACCCTACCCGCCAGTTTTGTGGTCAAAACCCCAGATTGTTGAACCTTTCCAGAACCCTTCGAGCCAAGCTGCCCCGACCCTACTCCTATATCTGCAAGCGTATTCTGGGAAACTCCAAAAAAGGAACTTATTCCCTGTTGAAAAGCGGCAGATCTTTGAGTTTGTGTTGATAAACTCTCTATGGCGTTTATGCTTTCCACCACTTGGATGTATATAATATCTCCCACCTTATTTGCCCTTAGCTCTGAATACAGGTCTTGATAGCCCTCCCTTGGCAATAAACTACCTCTTGAGCTGTATTCCAATCTTTCCTTTGACTCCCCGGGATAGGGATTCTTCCTTTCATAATCCTCCAAAGTAGTTGTCTTGGTACCACAGGAGAAGACAAAAAAACCTATCAAAATTAGTAATCTCCCCATAAGATAAATTTTAATCCTTTTCCCACTTTTTGTTTATGGCAACTTCCACTTCAACGGGCACACGCTTTAATATTATCTTGCCTGCCTTTAGCATAGCATTCTGTAGAATTTCCTTTACCTTTTCTGCATCCTTTTGATTACATTCCACCAATATCTCATCATGTACAAGGTTAACCACATATGCCTGTATGCCATGCTTTTTCAGTTCTGCATCAAACATAAGGACAGAAAGCTTTAAAAGGTCTGCTCCCGTCCCCTGTATGGGATAGTTTGTACCGTCGGGAAAGGTATGGGCTATGTACTGTCTTCCCAGCAGGGTATAGCCCCTTGTTTCTCCAAAATCTTTGAGCTCTCTTTTGACCCTTTCGTGCCACTCCCTAAAAGAAGTGTAATATTCAAAAAAGCTTTCTCTTATCTTTTGGGCAGCTTCAAGGGACAGGTTTATGCCATAAGTTTTTGCGTATTCTACAAGCCCCTTTGCAGATATGCCGTATATAAGTCCAAAATTTACCGCTTTGGCAAGCTGTCTTTCCTCCTTGGTTATCTCCTCCTCTGGTTTATTCAAAAACAGGCTTGCGGTGTATTTGTGTAGGTCTTTGCCCTCCTGAAAGGCTTTTATCATTTTCTCCTCGCCCACATACTCGCTGGCTATGCGCAGCTCTATCTGTGAAAAGTCTGCTATAACAAAAAGGTTATCTCCCTCTGCCTTGAATATACCCCTTAGATGTCTTGGTATGTTCTGCACGTTTGGGTTTATGCTTGCCATCCTGCCCGTTATAGCCCCTATCTGTTTGAACTCTGGATACACCCTACTCCCCTTTAGCTTTTCCTTTATCTCCTGAAGCTTTTCAAGGGTCTTTTTTATGCTCCTTATTTCCAAAATTTCCGCCACCACGGGATGTAAAGAATGTTCTGCCAAAGCCTTATCATCGGTAGAAACATTACCCTTGTCTGTTTTGGGAAGTTCTAAATGGTATTTTTTAGTTAAAAGCTCTCCCACTTGCTTTGGAGACATAGGATCTACGCGGTGTTTCATCATAAAATCCATAACCCTTCTTTGAAGCCTTTTTTCTTCCTCCTTTAGCTTTCTTTCCAGCTCCTCCCTATCCACAGGTATGCCCCTTAGTTCAAGCTTTGCTGTTTCTTGGACAAAAGCCATCTCCACTATTGCCACGGGATTTACCAAGCCAAAGACTTTGGAAGTCTTTGTTCTTTGAAGGATATCTTCCCTGTGGGGAGCTTGGTTTAGTTTTTCAAGGAGTATGTAAAAAAGGTCCCTCACCACTTTTACATCCAAGGCTGCATAATCAAGCTGGTCTTTACCAAGGAAGGACTTTCCCCAGTCGGAAGCCTGAAGCCCCTTATCCAAAACTTGTCCCAAATAATGCATAGCAACCCTTTGAAGAGAATGCTTATCTGTAATTCCCAAAAGCTGGCTTGCTATCATAGTATCAAAAACTGCATAAGGTTCTATACCATAAGAGTAAAGATACCTTAGGTCAAACTTAAGGTTATGTCCCACAATGCCCTTTTCCGAAAGGAGCTTCTTTACAAAGAGAATCCCCTCATCCCTTAGCTCAAAAAGGTCAAGGATGTATATATCCTCTTTCCCACCCATCTGTATAAGCCTTATTTTATCGCCCGATATCTCCGTATCAAGGAAAACATAAGGCTTTTCCCTTAAACTTTCATAAACTCTGCTTAGCTTTTCTTTTGAAGTTATATAGCTATACCTTACTGACATCCCTTAGCTTTATACTTTCCAAATCCACCCACAGGGCTATCTCATCACAGTTGGGGAATTTAACACAGTTTATACACTCGCCCCAAACCTTGTGGGGAAGTTTAGATTTCTCCACCTCTTCAAAGTCAAGCTTACTAAAAAAGTCCTGTGCGTAAGTAAGGACAAAGACCCTTTTAACCCCCAGTTCCTTTGCCTCTCTAAGGCAAGCCTCTACTAACATACTACCAATGCCCTTACCTCTTTTTTCCTTTTTGACAGCAAGGCTTTTTATCTCCGCCAGATCCTCCCATACTATATGGAGAGCTACGCATCCAAGGACCTCTCCATCCTCCTCGCATACCCAAAAGTCCCTTATATATTCATACAGGGAGTTTAAACTCCTTGGCAATAATATGCCCTCTTTGGCATACTCATTTATAAGATTATAAAGAGCTGGCACATCTTTTAAAAGAGCTTTTCTTAAAAGCATTTACTTTAAATATAGTCTATTCCTCCCAATATTCCGCTCCGCAGTTTTCCTTTTCCCAAACCACCACCTTACAAAGACTGGGATACTTTTCCTTTACCTTTCTGTATATCCATTGTGCCATGTTCTCCGCACTGGGGGAAAAGTCCACCAGCTGGTTCAAAAGAGTATAATCGGGCAAGAGTTCTTTAAGAAATCCATCCACCTCCACAAAGTCAAAGCCCATACCACCTCTATCCACCTCTTTGGCATCAAGGTGTATTTCCACTGTCCAAGTGTGCCCATGTACGGGCTCTGGAGCACCGTGATAGTCGGTAAGATAGTGTGCCCAACTAAACTGTCTTTTTACTATAACTCTCCAAGGCATGTTAGTCTATCTCCTCTCCTCTTAAAAGTCTTTGGGCGTAATTTACACAGGCAAGCACCATAAACCAAAGGGCGTGGTTTTGAGTGTCTTCAAACTCCTCCTTTACCCAAAGGCTGCCATCCTCCCTTTTGACAAGTTTGATGTATTCAAAAGCCTTAAGAGCCAAAGCCTTGTTAGAAACCTTCTGGAGTATCTTCTCCTTTATATCTTCTGGCAAGGGCATCTCTTGAGGCTGTTTCAATAGCAAAATCATTGACGAACCTCCTATTAGGTATATATAATAATATAAGGTAAAGCTCCAAGAGTGAGCGAGACCCACCTCTGGATGGAACAAGTGGGCTCGGGCAGGCTTGTAGCCTGTCAAAAGGAAGTTCTTGGAGTAGTGGCGCTAACTGCGCTCTCTCCTGAGGGCTTTTGCCCTCTGTCCCGAGGCTATATGGCGCTCGGGGCTTGTGGGGAGACCCTATATGGGCACGAGCTCCTGCTGCAGGGGGCAGGGGCGGTAGTCCTGTAAAAAGGACTATTTTTGAAACACCCTGAGGGCATCTTTTCCATCTTCTACCTCCTTCCATCTAAATAGGAAAAGGGGCTTTAAACCAAGGTAAAAGGAACCAATCCTTAGTTTGTAAGTATAACCTAAATAAAGGCTTACACCGGGCTTTGTTTCCACCTCAAAGTAAGAACCCTGGAAAACTTCCCTTCCTTCCTTGGAAAGAATAACCAAAAGACAAACCTTTGGTGGTAAAATTTTTAAAAGCTCCTCCTTCCAACAAAGGGTGGGCTTTTCCTCAAAGGAGATAACTATACTTCCCCTCTTTAAGTTTCTTAGAAAATCCTCCTTAGTTTCCACTTTATCTTCCGAAAGTAAAAAGTTCCTCATCAGTTTAAAACTGTGGCGATAGTTGGGGAATAGAAACCTTATGCCCACTTCTCTTACATAAACCTTTACATGATGGTCAAGCCCTCCTACCACTTGGTTGTCAATTCCCTTTTCTATGTAAAGACGTGCATACTTTTCTATATCTATAAGCCTTTTTAAGTCTTCAAGAACAAGCCTTATGGAAAATATAGCCTTTATCAAAAGGCCAAAAGCCATAAAAAACAAAAGCTTTTTCCTTTCAAGGATAGCGTCCTTTAGGTCTATTAGCTCAAAAAGATGGTCCTTGGGTACTGATAGCCTCCATTTGTATCTTTCTTTAAAGGGATGGGCTATTATCCTTAGGTCTTCAAAGACCAGAAGGTCACCCAATATCTTTCCTTTTTCATCTTGAACCTTCCTTTCCGTACCTGCAAGGATCTCTTTTGCTGCAAAAAACTTCATATGGTCGTTGTCATGGTCTGTGGTCATTACATAGTCTATACCTTCTTCCTGTGCGCTTTTTATAATATCCTCTGGCTTTCCAAGAGAATCATAGGAAAATTGGCTGTGTAGGTGTGTCTGAAAGGAATACACGTAAAGCTCTGGCAATCTTTGGGGAAATAGGTTAAAGGATCTGGCTTTGAACCTTCTGACGGGATAGAATTCTATTAATAGGAAATAGACCAGTAAGAATAAAAACAAAGAGAGAAAAAAAGTCATCCTACCTTTACCTTTTCTCTTACCTCTTGAAGGGTTTGCTGGGCTATATCCCTTGCCCTTTGGGAACCTCCCCTTAGTATTTCCCTAACCTTTTCACGGTCTTTTTCATACTCTTTCCTCTTTTCTCTGAGTGGTTCAAGAAAAGCCTCCAAGCCTTCCAACATCATTCTTTTACAATCCACACAGCCAAGCTTGCCACTTTTACAATCTCTTTCTACTTCCTGAATCCTTTCCTTTGGACTAAAAAGCTTGTGATAGAAAAACACAGGGCATATTTCTGGTCTTCCGGGGTCTCCTTTGCGTAGTTTTTGTGGGTCTGTGAAAAAACCCATCACCTTCCTTTGTACCTCTTGATTGCTGTCTGCAAAGTATATGGCGTTGTTGTAAGATTTACTCATCTTTCTACCGTCTGTACCGGGAAGTCTTGGAGTTTCCGTCAAAAGGGCTTGGGGCTCTGGAAAGGTATCTCCATATAGGTTGTTAAACCTCCTGGCTATTTCCCTTGAAAGTTCCACATGGGGAAGTTGATCTTCTCCCACAGGAACTCCTTGAGCTTTGTATATTAAAATGTCCACAGCCTGTAAAACGGGATAACCAAGAAAGCCATAGGTGTCTGTGTCATAAAACTCCCTCTTTGAGACGTTTAACTCCTTTAGCAGTTCCTTATCCAGATAGCCCTCAAAGAGTGCCTCAATCAAAGCATCAGAAAGGTTATCCAAAAGCATATCCTCAAGCCTTTCAAAGTCTTCCACCTTGTAAGGAAGTTTTGCTATAAAAGTTTTTAAGTTATCCCTTATACCTCCCTTGAACATAAGGCTAAGGTCTGCTATCTTTAAAAGGTTGTACTTGGTATCTTTGTAAGTAGGGTTCCATTCAAGCCAGCTTTTTGGTGTTATCATGGAAAAGATAAGAAAGAGTTCTGCATGTTCTTTTACCTTTGATTGTTGGAATAGTACGCTCTTTTGTGGATCTATGCCAAGGGTAAGCCAGTCAATAAGCATCTCCTCTGTATTTTGTGGGATCTCTTCCGTTTTTTTGTAGCCAGTGGTAAGGGCGTGCCAGTCTGCCACCATGTAAAAGGTTTCGTGCTGCTCTTGTAGCTTTATCCAGTTTTTTATAACGCCAAAGTAATGGCCAAGGTGCAATTTCCCAGTAGGCCTCATACCGCTTAAAACTCTCATGTCTAAATATTAAACCATAAAAAGCTCGGTGAAAAATGCCCCACAGGGTTTTTGCCCCGCGGGTGTTTGTTCCAATCTTTACATTGTTTTTCCTAAAGGACAGCATGCAGGTAAAAATTCACCCTTTTTACTCAAATATCCTCTTGAAGGGGGCATGAACACACTTTCCTATTTTTTTGTCTACACAGCTATAATTTAAAAGTATGAACTTAGAAAAACTCGAAAGTTTCCTCTGCTGGGCTATTTCGCTCCTTATAAACTTAATAATCTTTAGCTTTTTGTCTGTTTATCTTTTTATACAAGTTAATATGCCAAGCCCCACACCACCTTTGAGCCTGTACGTAGAGGAGATACCGGAAGTAAAAGATATAAAGCTTTCTAATACAAAAGGACAAGCAATGCAACGGCTGAGGGCTGGAGAGGGAATAGTAAAAAAAGGCAAGGAAAGTGTTAGTGCTTCGCCCTTGGAGGTTTTGAGAGAAAAGGGAGATGTGCAAGTTCCCGCCGAGACTCCAAAGAAAGAAGCCTCCTTACTCCAAGACATAGAGCAGAGGATAAGGGGTAAAGAAAAGGAAGTGGAAAAGGAAGGACTTAGTGGTGAGGATTTGGGCAACATAGTGGCGGTGGTTTCTCCCGCTGGTATTGGGCTTTCTGGCTCTGGTAGAGCTACTATCTATGTACCGCCCTTTCCTAAGATAATTTCCGATGAGCCTCTAAGCCCCTTAAAGGTTAAAATATGGGTTGAACCTTCTGGCGTAGTATCAATGGTGCAGATAGTTCAAAGAAGTGGGTCCCCCTTTATAGACCAGAAGATGTTAGAATTTGTAAAGGGAATAAGGTTTGAGCCCATAAGGGAAAGGGTTATCCAAACGGGTATAATCACCTTTAGATTTAAAGGAGGTTGATATCATGGTATGTATCACACACCTTGAACTTTGTCCTTATTGTAAAAGGAAGGCTCTACTTGTATGTGAATACGATAAGCCCTACCCAAGGGTAGAAGTGGAGTGTAAATGCTGTAGGTATAAGGCTTACGACGTTCCCATGAGGCTTGGAGCAGAAGATTTTAGAAGTATCCTTGACAAACTCGGTAGAAAGCTTATAGGAGAGGTATGCGTTGATGACCGTTGCGGTTCCGATAAGGTTATCCGCCTTATAAAAGAAGGAAGCTATGCAGAGTACAGGTGCCTTGAGTGTGGTTCTGAATGGAACAGCGAGGAGCTGCAAAGGTCCATAGACCGTATAAAGTCTATCCAAAGAAGCTTAAAGAATGGAAATAGGCTTATGGAGCTTCTCAAGGCTCAAGAAGGCGAATGTCCCCTATGTGGATGGGATATAGGACACACTCACACA
>CALIUI010000022.1 GCA_938048815.1 uncultured Aquificaceae bacterium
TCCCCCCATCCTGGGGCTGAAGCAGGTCCCAAGGGTTGGGCTGTTCGCCCATTAAAGGGGGACGCGAGCTGGGTTCAGAACGTCGCGAGACAGTTCGGTCCCTATCCGCCGCGGGCGCAGGAGTCTTGAGTGGGTCCGTCCCTAGTACGAGAGGACCGGGACGGGGCAGGCTCTGGTGTACCGGTTATCTTTCCAGAGGTAGCGCCGGGTAGCCATCCTGCTACGGGATAAGCACTGAAAGCATCTAAGTGCGAAGCCCACCACAAGATAAGGACTCCCTGAAGGGCCGTGGAAGACTACCACGTTGATAGGCAGCAGGTGGAAGCTCCGCAAGGGGTGTAGCCGAGCTGTACTAATAGCCCGTTTGACTTGCACACCTATGGGAAGGAAAACCTATTGAGTTGCCAAAAGCTTCTCTCGGGACCATAGCGGAGGGGAAACACCCGGTTTCCATTCCGAACCCGGCAGTTAAGCCCTCCAGCGCCGATGATACTGTGCCGGGCGAACGGCACGGGAAAGTAGGTCGTCCCGGGGGTCTATATTTATATATATGAAACTGATAATTCTCTTTGTACTTTTCGGATTGCTTCAAGCCAAAGAAATAAGGGTGGGCTTTACCGCAGCTATCTCCAAGGAAGACTTCTATACAGTACACCGATTCTTAGACTATCTATCAAAAAAAACAGGACTTGACCTAAAACCAGTTTTTGCTAAATCCTACGATGAGATGGATTTTTTCCTTAATACGGGGCATGTCCATATAGCTTACATATGTGGAGCGCCTTTTGTGGATGGATCAAAAAGGTTCGGATACAACCTTCTTGTAGCCCCACTATCTGAGGAAGGTCCCGTTTATTACTCTTACGTGGTGGTTAGGAAGGAAAAGAGATATAGCTCTATCTTTGAACTCAAGAATAAGCCCTACGCCTTTTCTGACCCAAAATCCAACTCTGGCTCCCTTGTACCCTCCTACATCCTTGCAAAAAAAGGCTACAAGCCCTCCGATTTCTTTAAACCCCTTATATACACTTACTCCCATAGTGAATCCATAATGGCGGTTTATAAAGGTTTTGTGGAGGGCGCCAGTGTAGATAGCTTAGTCTACCATCACATGGAAAAAGTCCAACCCAATATAACCAAGGAGCTCAAAGTTATCCAAAAGTTTGGACCTTTTCCCACAACCCCCTTCGTATATAGCAGGTATGTAGATAAGGAGACTGTGGAAAAGTTAAGGACTGCTATGCTAAATATGAATAGGGACGAGGAGGGAAGAGCAATACTTGAGAAAATGGGTATAAAAGGTTTTACAAGGTTGAACCTAAGCTTTTACAAGCCTATAAAGGATATGATAGCTTATCTAAACAGTAATGCTGGTAGATAAACTTCTTAAACTCGGTGTAGGTGCCAAGCTTTCCTTATCCTTCGTCTTTATAGTGCTTTTAACCTCTACCCTTATATCCCTTTTTATGATCTCCCACTTAGAAAAAACCCTTAGAGAACATATAATGGATACCATTAAAAAAGAGGTTGTCTCAAGGGAAGGGGACATTAGGAACGCCTTACTCAACGGTGATTATTGGAACATTTTTAAGCAGGTAGATGCCCTCGCAAGGCTTAAGGGTGTGAAGGATGTGGCGGTTGTGAATGAAATGGGCTTTGTGATAGCCCATTCAGACCCTATGGAGTATCCCATAAACTCCTATCTTTCCGACTACGCCCAATTGGACAAAATTCCCATAGAAAGCTATAACTATACCCTTGGCTATATAGTTTATAGTATAGACCAGAAGGCCATAGAAGAATCGGTGCTTCCCCTCAAAATCTTTTCTGTAGGTTCTACCCTTTTCTTTTCCTTTATCGGAGCTTCTATGGGCATATTTATCTCTTTTAGAATCTCTACACGCCTAAGGCGTGTTCTTAGTATGATAAAGGATTTTGAAAAGGGAAGGTTGGAACGTGTTGAGTTTTGGGAAAAGGACGAGATAAACACCTTTGCAGACTACACCTATAAGAGCTTGCTTCATATAAACACTATGATCAAAAACTCCCTCTCTGAAAGGGACTTTTACCATAACTTGGTGGACAGCTTGCAGGATGTCCTTTTGATACTGGACGAAGAGGGAAAGATATACTATACCAACAAGGCAATAAAGGAGCTTGGGTTTTCCTATGAGGAGCTTTTGGGAAGGTCTGTATTTATATTGATAAAGGATCCGAAGGATAGGGAAAGGCTAAGAAGGAGCACAAGGTCAAGGGTTTCCTTTACAGGAGGGTTAAGGATAAGGAAGCGTAGTGGGGAGCTCTTTGGTGCAGTTAGTCTTAAGCCCCTTGGGGAAGCCTTTGTGGTTTCTATAAAGGATATAACAGAAGCAAGGAGGATGGAGGTCTTCTATATGTTGGGAGAGCTAAGCGCAGGCATAGCCCATGAGCTGAAAAATGCCCTATTACCCATAAAGCTTCTTATGGACCTTTCAAGCTGGGATGAGGAAGACATTAAAGTGGTAAGGTTTGCCATAAATAGGATAAACCGCACTGTGGATGATGTATTAAGCTTTGCAGGCTCTGGTACTTACCGTCAAGACCTTATAAACTCTAAGGAGCTAATAGATTCCTGGCTAAGAATATATGAACCTTTGATAAGGGCAAAGGATGTAAAGGTGGTGGAGGATGTAGAGGACTTTTACTTTATAACCAACAAGCATGCTTTTAGTACCATCTTTAATAACCTATTTAAAAACGCCCTGGAGGCTGTGGAAGAAGGCAAAGGCGTGGTAAAGATATCTTTGAAAAACTCCGCAGATAGAGTGCTTTTAAAAATAGAAGACAATGGTCCTGGGATACCCCTTAAGTATAGAGAAAAGGTCTTTGAACCCTTTTTCTCTACGAAGGGCTCTATGGGAACGGGGCTTGGCTTACCTTTGGTTTTGAAATATGTTTATGATTTAGGTGGCCATTTGGAGATGAATACTCAAGAGGGTAAGGGTACAATTTTTACAGTGGAGGTGCCTTTAGAGGATGGGAAAAAGGGTGCTCTTAGTGGATGATGACCCAGCTGTATTGTATTCTATAAAGAAAGTCTTAAGCCAGCAGGGTTTTGAGGTTTATGCCCTTGAATCACCAAAGGGCATAGAGGATTATTTAGAAGTGTGTGATGTTCTTTTGATGGATATAAGGCTAAAAGAAGGGTCGGGCGTTGATGTGGTCTACGACCTTAGGTCAAAGGGGATAAAGAAGCCCGTGGTATTTATAACCGCTTATACAGATTTTGAAAACATTGTAAAAGCTTCCAAGCTTGGTTCTGTGGAGATACTAAAAAAGCCCTTTAATGGGGAAGATTTGATAAAAGCCCTTGAAAGGGCTATTAATAGCCAACAGCCTTTCTTGGATGCCTGCAAAGAAGAGTATAAGGTAATAGGTGTTTCCGATGCCATGTTTGAGGTTTTCAAAAAGGTTGGGATGGCAAGCGCCAATGACCTAAACGTGCTTATAACGGGTGAGACAGGCGTGGGCAAGGACTTGATGGCAAAGTTGATACACTTAAACTCAAGCAGGAAGGATGATCCCTTTGTGATGATAAACTGTCCATCTATACCATGGGACCTTTTTGAGATAGAGCTCTTTGGTTGTGTAAAGGGGGCTTTTACAGGAGCTATAGCGGATAGGAAGGGCAAAGCTGAGCTTGCAAAGGGAGGAACCCTATTTTTTAACGAGATAGGAGACATGCCCTATAAGCTACAAGCCAAGCTTTTGGACTTTATAGAAAGGAAATCTTTTTATCCTGTGGGGGGAACAAAGGAGATAAAGGTAGAACTTAAGCTTATCTTTGCCACCAACAAAAACCTAAGGGAGCTTATAAGAGAGGGCAAGTTTAGAGAGGACCTTTATCACAGAATAAGCCAGATGGAGATATACATACCACCTTTGAGGGAAAGAAAGGAAGACATACAAGCCCTTATAAACTTTTTCATAAGCACCGCCAACAAAGACCTTGGGCTAAAGGTGATGGGAATCTCCGAAAAAGCCCTTAAAAAAGCCCTTGAATACCCGTGGTATGGAAATGTGAGAGAGTTAAAGAATGTAATATACAAAGCGGTTTTGGACACCAAAGCTGGAATGATAGAAGACCTGCCCTTGGAAGAAAAGGAAACCAAAAGGACAGCTCTGTTAGACTTTTTAGATGTTTATATCTCCTCAAAGAAAGAGGAGGAGCTATCCTATGCCCTTGAAGAGCTTGAATTAGCCTTCATCAAAAAACTTCTTGAAAAGTACGAAGGGAACAAAAGCAAGGTTGCCCAACTTCTTGGCATTTCCCGGAATACTCTAAATGCGAAGCTAAAGGATTGATCTGTTCAAATTTTTAGCAGAAACCCATAAAAAAAATAAGCACTCTTAAGTTCCTATCCCATTGAAAGCCCTTGATTTTCAGAGCTTTTAAATTTTGTGAATGCTTGGCACGTTTTTTGCAATGTGTAAAGGTGAAGGAGGTTAGACTATGAGCAATAACACCCAAGACCAAAGGACCTCAAGGAGAGGTTTTCTAAAGGCTCTTGCCGTTGGGGCGGCTGCCACCTGTAGTGGGGCAGTCTTTGAAAGCGCAAGGGCAGAAAGGACCTTTCCCGAACAGAAGGGAAAGCACCGCTTTGTCTATGTAGTAGATGTTAGAAAGTGCATAGGCTGTGATGCCTGTGTGGCGGCCTGTAAGGCGGAAAGGAACACTCCACTGGGGGTTTTCAACACATGGGTGGAAAAGTGGGAAGTGGGCTACACAGACCCCAATACAGGAGAGACAAGGGTAAAGGTCTTAAACGTGCCCAAGCTCTGCAATCACTGTGAGAATCCACCCTGCGTAAAGGTATGCCCAGTGCATGCCACCTACAGGGACGAAGGGGATGGTCTGGTGCTTCAAAGGTACGAAAGGTGCATAGGCTGTAGGCTTTGCACACAGGCATGCCCCTACGGTGTAAGGTACATAGACCCCATAATGATGGTAATGAACAAATGCACATGGTGCGACCACAGGACTCGCAACGGGCTAAAGCCCGCTTGTGTGGATGTGTGCCCCACAAAGGCAAGGGACTTTGGAGACCTGGCAGATGCCAACGACCCCATATGGGACCTCCTAAAGCATAACAGTATACAGGTGCTAAAGCCAGAAGAAGGCACAAAGCCAAGGGTGCTCTATATAGGTCTTGAAGCCATAGAAGGCATGTACGTGGGAAGTGGTAGCTCCACCAAAAACCAGCACCCTCCAGCCATATGGACAGACCCCGCCGATGGCAAGGTTTACACCTATAATGTAAAGATGCAACATAACAAGTTTAGAGAAGTAAGATAAGGAGGTAAGCCATGATAGAAGCCCATGGACCAACATTACCCAACCATATAGTGGAATGGACAGTTTTGATAGTAACCTACCCTTTCTTTACCGGTATTGTGGCAGGTTTTACGGTGATAACAGCCCTTGTTTACCTTTTTGGTCTTAAAAAGCTTAAGCAGCTTGAAAGGGTAGGACACTTCTTGGCTATAGCCTTGATGTTTGTTGCTCCCTTGGCTCCTATGTTTGACCTAACTCAACCAATAGGAGCCCTTAAAGTACCCTTCTATGCAAACCCCTCCTCTCCTATCGTACTTTTCTTTATCTTTTGGACCGCATTGCTCCTTGTTATGTTTCTAAAGAGTTATTTTATGTTTAGGAGAGATTTTATTGAAAGGGCGAAGGAAGGAGGACTATTTGGCTCCATAGCGGGCGCGCTAACCTTTGGAGCAAAGGAGGTAAACCCAGAGGAGGATGACAAAAAGGTAAAGTTCTGGGCGGTGGTTAGCATACCCGTTGCCATGTCCTTCTCCGCCTACGTGGGATTCCTTATGAGCGCCATGCATGCCATGCCCTTGTGGGGGACACCCATACTGCTTCTTGTCTTTTTGATATCCGCGGTGATTTCTGGCATAGGCGCCACTATGCTCCTTTATATTGTAGGCCAATCTATATTGGGTGAAAAGGTAGACGTTGAAGCCTTAAAGGTACCAACCCTTGTGATGGCGGCTTTTGCAGGCTTTGAACTCTTTGTGCTCTTTATTGAGTACGTATCCGAATGGTATTGGAATGCCGCAGAGTGGCCCCTAATAGCCATGGCAATAAAAGCAAACCTTATCTTCTACTTAGTTGGAGTTATAGGGCTTCTTTTTGTCTTGATAGGTGGCTTTAGCTCCATGAACAGAAGCTTGGGCGGTATAACCATCTTGAGCATAGTATCTTTGATAGCGGTCTATGCTACAAGATGGACTATGGTGATACCCGCCCAGATGATAGATAAGGGGCACAGAGGAATAGTGGAGCCCCACATAAAGCTAATTGGAAGGGAGGGAATAAGCGAGGTGATAGCCCTTTATTTCTTGGTGTTTTTCCTTTTCTTAGTTTTTGTTTCCATAGCAGGATGGAAGAGTGCAACCCATAAAGAGGAGGTGGTATAACATGAGCACCACAAGGAGAGACTTTTTAAGGAATGTAGGCTTGGCAGGTACTGGTGTGGGCTTCCTTGCCTTTGGAAGCTCAGCCCTAAAGGATATAGTCAAGGGTCCTTTTAAACTCATACCCTACGCCAACGCGGCCCCCTTGGACATGCAAGATGCGGAAAAGTTCAAGATGGTCCATAGCCTATGCCTTGGCTGTAATGCAAGGTGCGGCCTTAGGGCAAGGGTCTATGATGGAATGGTTTATAAGGTGGATGGTAATCCTTACTGTATGTCCAACAGCTATTGGGAGCCCTTACCCATGGATACACCCCTTGAGGAAAGCTTTAAACACGATGGAAAGATGTGCCTAAAGGGTCAGTCTATAGCCCACTACACTTACGACCCCTACAGGATAGTGACTCCCTTAAAGAGGGCGGGCAAGCGTGGAGAAGGAAAGTTTAAGCCCATAAGCTGGGACCAGTTTATAAAGGAGATAGTAGAGGGTGGTGTTATAGAAGAAACTGGAGAGAAGCTTCCAGGTCTTAAGATGTACTATGACCTTTACGTATCGAAAGAGGAGGTGATAGAGGCTGTCCTAAACCATGTAAGCAAGGACTTTTTAAACAAGTGGGCAAACGTCATAACCCATGGAAAGCCCGTAGAAGATTGGAAGAAGTTCCTTGAAGAAAACATCTACAAGCTATGGCTTCCAAAGGAAGAGGCGCAAAAACTGCCAGAGGATATAAAGAAAAAGCTTATAGACCCAGAGATGCCCGCCCTGGGACCAAAGTCCAACTTTGCCCTTATCCTCGCTGGTAGGCTTACGGAGGGTAGAGTTGATTTTCTGGAGAGACTTCTATACGGAACCATAGGCTCTGCCAACTTTTTGGGACACGCAGACGTATGCCAATGGCCCAAATGGGCAGGTCAGATCTTTGCCTTCGACAGACCCCATGTGGGACCAGACATAAAATCCGCCCAGTATGTGGTAGCTTGGGGAGCCCAAATAGCAGAAGCCTTTAACCCAGCCATTCCCACATGGACTATTCTTCACTACAGGAGAGGAAAGGGGGACCTAAAGGTAGTTTGGATAGACGTGAGGGCTCACAACGGCGTCGTTGCCTACTCCCACAGACATATAATGCCAAAGCCCGGAGAAGACCCAGCGGTGGCCTCTGGCATCCTAAGGCGCATCTTTGAAAAGAAGTCCTTTGACAGAAGGTTCTTGGAAAATCCCAACTTGGAGGCTGCGAAGGAAGACGGAGAAGTGGTCTTTTCCAACGCAAGCCACTTGGTAGTGGTGGCTCCAAAGGACAGTCCCTACTACAGGAAGCTTTTAAGGGCAAGCGACCTTGGTCTTGGCTCCGACAAAGAATACGTGGTGCTGGATAAAGCCACCAACAGCCTAAAGACAAACACCCAGTCAAAGGCTGCTTACATACTCATGGATGAGTACGAAGGAGCAAAGGAAATTCCCAACGAGCTCTACGAAGGAGAGGACATTGACCCCAAGAGAGCAAACAAATACCCCAAGAAGACCAAAGGATTGGAAATAAAGCTAAAGGATGGTTCTACGGTTTATGCCACCACATCCTTGCAGCTTCTAAAGGACTTTGTCTTTACAGAAACCATTGAAGATTGGGCAAAGATGGCTGGAGTCAACCCAAAGGATATTATAGATACCGCCGATGAATTGGCTTTTTACGGCAAAAGGGCAGCGGTGGTCTCTTACAGGGGTCCCGTTATGCACATGAACGGTTCTATGACCCAATGGTTGATAGACTCTATAAACATGCTTATAGGCAACATTGGCCACAAGGGTGGTATGATATGGAGGGTAGGAAGAGGTGAGACAGGAAAGGGCAGGTATGACCTTGGTGGTGGAAGAAAGCCATGGGGCCTTAAGCTTCATAGAACCCAAAAGAGCTACGAAGAGACTGCCTTTTACTACAAGGCAAAGATGGAAGGCAAGAACCCTTATCCTGCGAAGATGCCCTGGTTTAAGTTCACAGCGGGAAAATACCATATAACGGGAGCCTTCCCCTCCATGGCTCACAGCTACCCCTACGACCAAAACAAGGCAGGAGTGCCCTATGCGGTCATACAATACATGTCCGACCCCCTCTATACATTCCCTGGCCAACTCCACTACAAGGACATACTCCTTGACACCAAGAAGATAGGGCTTTGGATAGATGTAACCACTGTCATAGACGATACCTCCTACTTTGCAGACTACATAGTCCCAGACATCACCTATGCGGAAGGCTTTACGGGAGTGCACGCTCTATATCACTACTTCTTCTTCAACGCCATAAGGACTGCGGTGATAGAGCCTCTAACCGATAAGACACCCGATGGAAGGCCCATGCAGTTTGAAACCTTCTGCGTAGATGTGGGGAGAAAGCTTGGCTCTCCCATATGGGGAGAAGGGACAATAAAAGGTATGGGTCCCAACGAAGGAAAGGTCTTCCCCCTTATGAGGGCAGAGGACTTCCACTTAAAGCAGATAGCAAACCTTGTTCACGACCTTGAATCCAAAGGCTATAAGATAAACCCCAAGAAGGAAGATGTGGAGTTTGTGGAAAAGAACTACCCCATAGCCAAGCACAAGAACGCTGTATCCCCAGAAGAATGGCCCAAGGTAGCCTTCCTCCTTTCCCGTGGCGGATTCTTTATCAGCTACGAAGACCACTTTGAAAACAACCTCTACAAATTCCCCCTTAATGGCACAGGGATGGTAAGGTTCTACTTTGAAGACCTCGCCATCAGGCGCAATCCCATAACGGGTAAGTATATACCTGGGCATCCAAGGTTCGTATCTCTTAGGGAAGCAGGACAATACCAAGGCTTTGACCCAGACAAGGTGGAGCAAGAATATCCCTTTAAGCTCATAACCTACAAGACAGTCCTTCATACCCAGTCAAGGACCATAAACTACATATGGGCTCTTGAATCGGAGCCAGAAAACTTTCTCTGGATAAACCCTGTGGATGCTCAAAGGCTTGGCATTAAGCAGGGAGATTATGTAAAGGTTCTGGCACCAGGATATGAGGATTGGGCTGTGGATATAGGGGGCAAGAAGGTGAAGTTCAAGATAAAGGCTTACGTGACCAACAGAATAAGGCAAGGGGCAGTTGCCATATCCACTAGCTTTGGACACTGGTGCCATTCGGGTGTTTACAAGGTGCCCCTTGAGATACAAAACCCAGAGAAGGCATTGCTTGGTTTGGCAAGATTCAAAGATTTCCCCGAATGGAGGATAAAAGCCCTTCATGGAACTATGAAAATAGTGGATGGAAACAGGTTGCTTTCGGACCCTAGGAGGGATACGGGAGCCCCCTATATTACCGCATATCCTAATGCAACCCTACCAACGGGTGTAGTCTATCCCCAGATGGAATTGTTTGGCGGAGGAGTTGCCTTCCACAGCGGAAACGTAAAGGTGGTAAAGGTATAAATTTATACCTATGAAGTGGCTTAGAAGGGGGGTCTTTCTTCTCCCCCTTTTTCTTTTTTGTGGAGAGTTTAGGGTGGATGAGAAGAGTGAGCCCTTTGTAATGCCTATGCTCCCCCAAGAGAGGGGAAAGCCTGCCTTGGAAGCTAAAGGGGATGGTTCCATAAGGGTGGAAGATTTTGACGCCTTCGTTAGGGCAGTCTCCGAAGATAAAATTAGAACAAAAGCCTATTTAAGATATAAGTTAGAATGGGATTCTGGGTTGTATACAGAAGGCACCTTTACCCTTGATTAAACTGGAGAAGAAGGGATGATAAAGCTTTATGATGCAGTAATCATAGGAAGCGGTCCTGGCGGCTTTAACGCCGCCCTTATGCTTGCAAAGGGAGGTTTTAAGGTTGCCCTTTTGGAAGGGGAGGATCTTGGCGGAACATGCCTCAACAGGGGATGCATACCAAAGGAAGGGCTCTATCGTATAGCAAAGGAGGCTTATTCTCTAAGGAAGAGGGGCTTTGAGGTAAAGCTAAACTTTGAGAAAGCTTTGAAATATGTAAGGACAAGGATAAGCCAGATAAGAGCCAACGGTGAGTTTTTATTAAAGAGGGAAGGAGTAGACCTAATAAAGGGCTTGGGTGTGCTTATAGACGAAGAAACGGTAAAGGTGGGTAAGAACCTTTATTTAAGGGGTAAGCATATAATCCTTGCCTGCGGTTCAAAGCCAAAGGAAAAGGGCGTAAGTCCTGAGGACATACTCACAGGAAAGATATCTCCAAAGGGTAGGATCCTCATAGAGGGCTCAGGGGCAAGCGCCTGTGAACTTTCCTTTATCCTCTCCACCTTTGGCTTTGATGTTTACCTTAAGGTGGAAGGAAGGCTATTAAAGGACTATCCCGTGGATGAGGAGATGGTGGAGAAGCTGGAAGAAGAGTTAGAAGCATGCGGAGTAAAGTTTGTGGATAGTTTGGTAGAAGCAGACCTTCACATAAAGGCAACGGGCAGAGTACCAAGGGCATGTAAAGAGAGCTTTCCCCTTCTTGAATTTGACCATGAAGGTTATGTTAAGGTAGACGAGTTTATGAGGACCAACTTAGAAGAGGTTTACGCGGTTGGAGATATAACAAAACCCATGGGCGCAAGCCATGCCATTGCAAAGGCAAAGTCCGCCAGCCAAAGCATAATGGGCTTTTATATCCCCTATAAACCCGAGTTTGTGCCTGTAGTTATATGCTCCGCCCTTGAGTTTGGTTACATAGGTTGTTATGACCCAAGGTATAGGAAGATTGAGAAAACTCTAAACGCAAACACAAAAAGCTTTGTAAACGGCAGAAAAGGAAGGATAACCCTACAGGTGGACGAAGAAGGGAAAATTTGCTATTTTTCTATATTGGGTGAGGATATTAGCGAGGCGCTAAATCTAATAAGCTTTACCATGAACAATCCCCTTTGGGACGACTATCTTTTCCGCATGCCCTATACCCATCCCTCTTTATGCGAATACTTTGGAGATATAGCAACGGATTACTTTGTAAATGCCCTTTAAGATCACTCCGTGAATTCTATCTTAAGCTCCTTCATCAAAAAGGCCTTGTGGTCTCTTAGAAAGTTTCTAAGAAGGGATAGGACTTTTTTCATAGCCACAAATCCCCTTTCTTCAAAGACGCTTTCTAAGCTTGACAGCCATCCAAGCCTGTTATGTATAAACCTATACTGGTTTGTATAAGCTTTGGTTTGGTCTTCTTCTAAGCATATAAGAGCCAAAAACCTCAACTCTATACCCAAATGGTCGGGCTCATAACCTTCTTGCAAAGCAAACCCAAAGTATTCGTATGATTTCAATATCTGGTCTTTATCCACCAGGCGGTAATCCCTCTCCAAAAGGGACACCTCCTCCAAAAGGTCAAGCTCCGCCTGGAGTTTTTTGTTAGCTATGTTTTCCAGAACTTCAAGGGCATACTTGGAATAATCGGAGCTTGAAAGGCTTTCACATAGTCCGTTAAGATAGTAATAGTCTTTGTCCAAAAAGACCTCTGAAAAAGCATAGTAGATAAAGGATAGGCTTTTTCTTTCTTCTTCCTGCATGGATATATTTTAACAGGAAAATTTATTTCTTTATCTCCTCTTTCAAGGGATTATAGCCGATAAAGAGCTGAGCTATATCTTCCCTTATCATCTCCTTTGGAGGTGTTAAGCCCCTACTTATCATATCCCTGACCTTTGTCATGCTTACATAGACCCTGTAGTCTTCTGCGTGCCCGCAGCTTTTATCCGAAGCCATACCCTCGCACAGGCTACAATAAAAGACTGCGGTAACCTTTATTATCTCTATGCCTATGTCCCTCGGTAGTTTATCAAAGACCCTGTGGGCTTCATAAGGGTCGTAAAAATCCCCAACGCCTGCGTGGTCTCTACCTACTATAAAATGGGTACATCCAAAGTTTTTCCTTATAAGGGCATGGAAGACTGCTTCTTTTGGTCCTGCATATCTCATAGAGGTAGCAAGTCCAGAGAGCAAAACCCTTTGGGATGGATAGTAGTGGTTTATGAGATATTGGTAAGCGGTTAAGACGGTAAGAGAGTCAAAATCGTCTGCTTTTTTCCAGCCAAGTACTGGGTTTATAAACAACCCATCCGCCATCTCAAGGGCTATCCTTTGAAGGTATTCGTGCGCCCTGTGGGGGGCGTTCCTTGTTTGAAAGCCCACAACACTTTTCCAACCCCTATATTCAAAAACCTTCCTTGTCTCCTCCGGGTCTAAAACCCAATCTCTAAAAGGGTGTTCAACCCTTTCCAAAAGCCAGATATCACCACCCAAAGCCCACTGTCCCTTTGAATAGAAGAGCTTTACACCCGGATGATCTTCGCTTTCAGTACCCCAAACAAGCTTGGCTATTCTTTCCATCTCTACTTTGTATATATCCTTTACATCAAGCACTGCCTTTATCCTTCCTTGCTTATCCTTTAATAAAACCCTTTCACCGACTCCTACCTTTTCTGGTATATCCTTTATTTGCAAG
>CALIUI010000023.1 GCA_938048815.1 uncultured Aquificaceae bacterium
AGAAGGGCTTGCCGCTTTGGCTGTGGCTATTACAGAGTTTAACTATAGGGGAAATCCCGAAAAGTATGCTCTTTTTGCACAGCTAATGGGCTATGAAGCAAAGGCTTCCATGGCGGTAAAAGCCTTGGAGGATTTTCTACAGAAAGTAGGATTAAGGATAAGCCTAAGGGACTTGGGAGTTCAAAAGGAAACGTTGGAAAGGCTAACAGAGGATGTTTATATGCTTTCAAGAGGTCTTTTCTCCATAAACCCTGTGGAGCCCACCATGGAGGATGTTTATAGGCTTTACGAAAGGGCATACGAGGGATGTTAAAAGCGGGCCTGATATCCTCAAACTTGTAGCTTAATCTTTGAATAAGAGGATATCTTCTCCGTCCCTTTGCATTTGCATGTAATTGCGAGTGAATTTTTCCTTAAAATGGTCTGGATGTTTCTTCATGAGCTCTAATAGCCTTTCCATTTTTTCGTTCTCCCTCATGTACTCCTCTACTTTAGCTTGGAGGTCTAAAATAGACCTTTTCAGTCCAAAAATTCTAAAAAGGTTATACTGGCTTAGGAAAAGGCTATGCAACGTGTACAGAAAAACTAAAAGGAATATGCCTTTTACCAAAAGGTTAGGTCCTAAACCTTTTAAACTCCTCTTTTCCTCCAAACTCTGCCTCATGGCTTAGCTCCTCCTCTATTCTTAGAAGCTCGTTGTACTTGGCGACCCTGTCTGTCCTTGAAGCAGAACCTGTTTTTATCTGCCCTGCGTTGGTGCCCACCGCAAGGTGGGATATAAAGGTGTCCTCCGTTTCTCCAGAGCGGTGGGATACAATGGTGGAGTATTGATTTCTTTGAGCCAACTCCATGGCTTGTAAGGTTTCTGTTAGAGTACCAATCTGATTAAGCTTTATAAGGATGGCGTTGGCAATACCTTCTTCTATACCTCTTTTAAATATGGTGGGGTTGGTTACAAAAAGGTCATCGCCTACCAGCTGTATCTTTGAACCAAGCTCCTTTGTTATAAGCTTCCAGCCCTCCACATCATCCTCCGCCATAGGGTCTTCTATGGATACTATCGGATACTTCTCCAAAAGCTTTAAATAGAACTCACACAGATCTTGAGAAGTAAGCCTTTTGCCCTCAAGATGATAAAGCTCGTCTTCGTAATAGATCTCGGAGGAGGCGCAGTCCAAAGCTAAAAGGACATCCTCGCCGGGCTTGTAGCCGGCTTTTTCTATTGATAGCATAAGCATATCAAGGGCTTTTTCCGTGCTCTCAAGGTTTGGGGCAAAACCTCCTTCGTCTCCCACATTAGTGGAATAGCCCTTTTCCCTTAGTATGCTTTTGAGAGTGTGGAAAACCTCCACTCCACACCTTAGGGCTTCTGAAAAACTTCCCCCATATACGGGCACTATCATAAATTCTTGTATATCAAGGGGGTTGTCCGCGTGCACCCCGCCGTTTATGACGTTCATCAAAGGCACGGGCAATTTTTTTGCCCTTATACCACCTACATACCTATAAAGACTTATACCAAGATCTTCTGCCATAGCCCTTGCTACTGCCATACTAACGCCAAGGATAGCGTTGGCTCCAAGCTTGCTTTTGTTAGGAGTACCATCAAGCTCTATTAAAACCTTGTCTATTAAAGCTTGATTGTCCGCGGGCAAACCTATCAATTCCTTTGCTATTATGGAATTTACATTATCTACCGCCTTCAACACACCTTTACCCAAATACCTTTTTGGGTCGTGGTCTCTTAATTCAAGGGCTTCTTTTTCACCGGTGGATGCTCCGCTTGGTACTATTGCCCTTCCCTTTGCACCGGAAGATAAAACAACTTCCACCTCAACGGTAGGATTTCCACGAGAATCAAGTACCTCTCTTGCCTTTATTTTTTCTATGGTAGGCATGTAAAAGATTATACCATACAAAGGCTTAATATCCTCCATACGCCTTGTTGACTATGTATTGCACCCATTTTAGAGGGCTTATGGCTTCTGGAGGAAGTATACCAAACAAAAGGGTAAGGAAGGCTGTTATCAAAGGTGGTATAAGCATAAGGGGGCTTACCTCTAATCCCTTTTTCTCTTTATCCTCTCTGGATCTGCCAAACAAAGCTTTAAAGACTATGGGCATAAGATAGAAAACGCTTAGTATGGAGCTAATATAGAAGACATAAATAGCCCATTCTTCTCCCGCTGCCTTGGCTCCTGCTTCTAAATATTTCTTTGTTAAGTATCCAACGGTCATGGGTGTGCCTATAAGACCCAAAGAGGCCACTGTGAAGGCTATGGTGGTAAGGGGCATCTTTTTTCCAACTCCATCCAATTCTTTGAATTTATGAACACCATACTTTTCCGCATAGTTTCCCAGACACATAAAAAGGGTTATTTTCATTATGCCGTGGTTAACAAGGTGCAGAAGGGCACCCATAGTAGAAAGTTGTCCGGGCAAGAGAATCCCCAAGATTATGTAAGATAGATGGCTCATGGTGGAGTAAGCCAATCTTTTCTTTAGCTCCTCTTGAAAAACCGCCATGAAAGAGCCAAAGAGTATGGTAAAAGCTGTAAGGTAAGCCAAAGGCTGCCACAGTTCCATACTTTGCACCAATTCAACGCCATAAAGTTCATAAACAAGCCTTATGATGCCAAAGGCTCCTGCCTTTACCACCGCAACCGCATGAAGTAGGGCGCTTACGGGAGCTGGTGCCACCATAGCCCTTGTTAGCCATTGGTGAAGGGGGAAAACAGCAGCCTTTACCGCCATTGCAAAGAAAAAGCCATAAAAGAGAAGCTTACCCCAAAGGGGGTTTTCCAAAACCCAAGCCCTTAGGCTTGGATTACCTCCTGTATGAAAAGTGCTATCTCCCACAAACATATAAAGGAGTACAAGGCAAAGCATAAAAAGAGATCCGCCAAGGATGGTATAGACAAGATAGATGCCTCCTGCCCTTAGGGCTTTTTGAGTTCCTCTATGAACTACCAAGGGATAGGTGCTAAGGGTTAGAAGTTCATAAAAGAGAAAAAAGGTAAACATATTGCCCGCAAGGGCTATGCCCATGGTGGAGGTCACCGCAAGGTTAAAGAATACAAAAAAGCGTCTCCTATTGGGAGCACCCTCAAGGTATCCTATGGCGTAGATGGTGGTAATAAGCCACAGAAAAGAGGAAAGACTAACAAAAAGAAGGGCAAGGGGATCTACAGTGAGATAAAAGTCTGCGAAGGGAACCATAGAGTAGCGTATCTCAAAGACCCCTCCCCTATACACACTCCATAAAAGATAAGCAACAACAAAAAGCTTATAAAAGGCAGCTATTGCATTCACCAAGCTTCTAAGAAAAACCCTTTCCTCTTTGAGAAAGCTTATAAAAAGACTTACAAAAAAGGAGCTAAGGAGTAAGCTTAAGACTGCTAACCTTTCCATCTTTTTAACCCCTTACAATTCCCTGAAGTAAAAGGAAGGTAACTATACCCGAAGAGAAGGACAAAAAGCCCAGAAAGAAGGCGGATAACTCCATAAGCTGAGGTATGGGATTATCGTAAAACTTTGTAGGATGGGAAGAAAAGCTTTCTCTCCAAATGGGATACACGTACAAGCTTGCAAGCAAACTTCCAAAAAGCATTATACTACCTTGAAAGATAAAGCCAAGCCTTATGGAAAGTCCCAAAAAGAGAAATTTGGCAACAAAGCCGGCACTTAGAGGAAGTCCTATCAAAGTAGCACCCGAAAAGAAAAGGGCGAAAAAGGTCAAGGGATGGCTGTGGGCAAAGCCGGGCATATAAGAGAGGTCATCCCTTCTTGCCACGTATATGGCATTCCCAGAGGATAAAAACATGCTTGCCTTGGCAAGGGCATGGGAAAATACCTGAAGGGCAAAGGCTTGAAGAAGCGCCTCTCTGAAGCTTTCGCCATGATAGTAAAGGGGAGCCATAAGGAAAAGGTAACCCATCTGGGCAACAGTGGAGTAAGCCAAAAGCATCTTTATGGTTTTTTGCCTGATGGCATAGTAAGAACCTACAAGAATAGCCAAGGCGCCCATCAAGCTTAAAACTATACTAAGATACTCAAGGCTTTTATCCTTTGGTAGAACTTCTAACCAAAGCCTTAGCATAAGGTATGCTGGGGGCTTTACCACCAAGGAGGACAACAGAGCGCTTGCTGGTGCCACCGTGCTTGAATGGGCTGGCGGCAGCCAAAAATGGAAGGGCAAAAGGGCAGACTTAATAGCAAGGGCTACAATTATGGGAAAAAGGGCATAGGTAAAGGCATGCGTGCCAGCAAGTTTTTCCGAAAGCAAACTCATACTAAGCACGCCATAATTGGCATAAAGCATGGCAACACCCAAAAGGTAAAACATAGAGGCAAGGATAGAAAGAAAAAGGTAGTTTAAAGAAGCCTTTATGGCTTTTCTGTGTCCAGGAAGGGCAACAAGAACAAGGGCGCTAAGAGAAAGCACCTCAAGGACTACGTATAGGTTAAAAAGATCCTCGGAGAGGAAAAAGGCGTTCAAGCCAGCCCAAAGGAAAAAGAAGAAAAACCAAAAAACCTTCCCTTGCCTTTGGTATTCCACTTTAAAGAAACTAAAAGAGTACAAAGCCACAAAAAAGCCAATTATCCCCGTCATAAGCAAGAAAAAGCCACTAAGACCATCTAAACGAAAGCCTATACCCAAAGGAGCAACCCATCCACCGATCCATTGATATAGGGGTATATCACCCATCAAGGTATAAATAAAGGAGTAAAGGGACAACAAAAAGGACAAAAGGCTAAAGATAAAAGCAGTGTAAACTCTAAGGGAGGGTATAAGGGACAAAAGAGATGCCAAAAGGGGCAAGGCTACCAAATAGCCAAGGTCTATAGGCATCATCTCTCCTCTTTATTAAGGTACAATATAAGGGCAACTGCTATGGCTGTTGCGCTAACAGCTACCACTATACCCGTTAGTACAAGGGCATGGGGCACTGGATCTGGGTTCTCCATGGTGGTGTTTTTCGCAGTAGCCACAAAGAAAAGAAAAACACCAGAGCCTAATATGTTTACCGATATAAGGCGTTTAACGTAGCTCCTTGCCACTATAAAGTAATAAAGGCTTACAACCACAAGTATCAAGGACAAAAAATAATAAAAGCCTATCATAGCTTACCCTTATAAGCGGTATATAAAAGAAAGGCTGTGGATATCCATATGGAAAGCTCTATGAAGATCAACGTAAGAGTGGAAAGTTTAAGGGGGTAGGTAAGAAAGCCATAACCTAAGAGGGCATAGAAGAGGCCAACCAGAGAGAAAAATCCAAGGCCCGTTGCCATAAAGAGAAGTATCAGGGATTTTTTTAAAGGCAGGCTTTGCTTTGCCAAGGCGAAGAAGACAAGACCACCAGCAAGGAGAGCACCCCCTTGAAAGGCACCACCCACAGAGAAGGTACCAAGATAGGTGATATAAAGGGAGAAGAAGACTATAAAGGGGAGCAAAAGCTTTGAAAAACTTTGCAAAAGGGGGTTGTCCCAATGGTAAGCTTCCCTTTTTAGTTCAAGGGCTAAAAGGCCAAAAATTGCCAAGGTTATAACGCCTACCTCAAGCAAGGTATCATAACCTCTAAAATTGAGAAGCACAGCATTTACCGCACTTTCCACTCCACTTTTGTGAAGGTTTTCATAAACAAGTCTGCCAACCCTGTCTTGTCTTTCAATGGTTGGAAGATAGAAAAGCATAAAAAGGAAGAATAAAAGGGAAACTAAGCCAGCCCAAGCTTTGGTAAAGGCAGAAACCCTTAAAGCTCTTCTTTTTGAACCCTTCACGAGTTTGAAGATCAAAAAGCCCGTTATAGCGGATCCTAATATGATCTCAACCAAAGCTACATCAAAGGCCTCAAGGCGCACCCATATCAAACCACTCAAAAAACCAAAGATTAGGAAAAAGACGCCACTTTTCATAAGGTCTTTACTATGAAGAGAAACAAGGGCTGAGCTTAAAAGCATAATTCCCAAAGCAAAGTCAAGCATTTTTCTTTCTGTTTGCCAAAGCGTAACCTACGAGGGCACTGTAGGAGATTACCAAAAGCCATATAAGAAAAAGCTTTAGCCAGTTGGAAAAAAGGCTTGTGGAGAGCATACAAGATAAAACTATAAAGCCAAAACCAAGCACATCCGCCTTTGTAAGGGCGTGAAGCCTGCTATAAGAGTCTCCCAACCTTAGAAGCCCTACGCTACCTGCAAGCAAGAAAAAAGCCCCTATAAACATAAGCATTATGGATAGGACTTCAAACACCATTCTTGGGATCCCTTAGGTATATTATAGCAAAGACAACGCCTACCACGCCTGCAAGAAGAGCAAAACCAAGGGCTAAGTTTATGTAAAGGACTTCCTTTGTCATTTTAAAAAGTGCCAAAAGCAAAGCAGCCCCACCTGTACCAAGAAGCAAGGAAGCCATCATGCTATCTACCAACTCCGGACCCTTTAAAACTCTAACAAAGCCAAGCAAAAGGTTCAGCACGAGTAAAAACAACAAAAAGCCGTAAAGTATATCCATCATAGGAATATTCTATCTATTAGGCTTTCCATATACCTAAGATTTTCCTCATTATAACTACTCCTATCAAGGGTGTGGATTAAAATAGTGTTTTCCTTTATCTCCACAGAAAGGGTGCCCGGTGTTAGATTTATGGTCATAGAAAGTAAAAATTTCACCGCTTGTTTGTTGGTGTTTAAACTATAAACCACAAAGCCCGGTTCCACCAAAAGCTTGGGGCTTAGCACCCTTCTTGCCACATCCAAGCCACTTAAGAAGGATTGAAGCAAAAAGTAGAAAAAGAACCTTAAGAGAGCAGAAGGGTTTATGGAAGGGGGATATAGGTTTAAAAGCCTGTGGGTCAAAAGGGTAAAGGGCACCACCAAAAGGCCAAAGAAAAGGGCTTTTATTTCAAAGCCTGCGATAAAAAGCCACAGCAGTGTGTAGAAGAGGGCGAGTATTAGCATGTCTATATTAATAGTTTAAACTGGATAACAGAAGAACAGAAGGCTTTATAAAATCCATCTTTGACACTTTAAAATTAGACCTTCCAATCCCAGACCACACCACCATATTTTGTAGGGGTAGAAAGCTAAATATACAGCGTAATTGTGTGAGTAGTAGGCTGGATAAGATGCGTAGAGTGGAGTTTGTGTTGAATATCTTTTTATGCACCAAAGCCAGTTTAGAGCACAAAGTTATTTTGCTTATCTTTTATTATTTTAGCATGAGGGAATGTTTAATTTGGGATTTTTAAAACAGCCTCACCACAAGCAATAACAAAGATCAAGAGGATAAAAACAAAGAGCATCTATACTCCTCCTTTTAAGAAATCTATTATCCTCCTTATGGCCTTTCCCCTGTGGGAGATAAGGTTTTTCTCCTGAGGAGTTAGTTGCGCCATACTTTTTTCGTAGCCCAAAGGTTGAAAGATGGGGTCATAGCCAAAGCCTCCTTTTCCCATGGGCTCATAGAGTATAATTCCTTCACACCTTCCCTCCGCCCATATACCATACTCTCCAAAGCATACCACCGCAAAGGTTATAAAATAAGCTCTTCTGTCCTCTATCCCTTCCATAAGCCTTAGTACCTTTTTTATGTTTGCTTGGTCCTTGCTATTTTCTACTTTCTCTACACCTCCCATTTCAAGGCTGTAGAACCTACTTGAGAATACTCCGGGATATCCTCCAAGGGCTTCGATTACCAAGCCCGAATCCTCCGCAAGGGTGGGCATTTTATAAGCCTCGTAATAAGCCCTTGCCTTTTTATAGGCATTTTCTAAAAAGCTGTTGCCATCCTCTTTAACCTCTATTTCTCTTTGAGGTTCCAAAATTTCAATACCAGAAGCTTCAAAGATCTCTTTTATCTCCCTTATCTTTCCCTTGTTGGTAGTAGCAAGTAATAGGCGCTTTATCATGCTAAAATTATAAACATGGAATTTGAACCTGTTATAGG
Source organism: uncultured Aquificaceae bacterium (assembly GCA_938048815.1). Classification (GTDB taxonomy): domain Bacteria; phylum Aquificota; class Aquificia; order Aquificales; family Aquificaceae; genus Pampinifervens. The sequence continues at coordinate 7,949 of CALIUI010000023.1, forward strand.
GCTTGAGATCCACGTACAGATGGATACAAAGACAAAGATGTTTTGTTCCTGTCCTGTGGAGTTCGGTGCGGAGCCTAACAGCAACGTATGTCCCGTATGCCTTGGATTGCCCGGTAGCCTGCCGGTGATAAACAAAAGGGCTGTGGAGTATGCCATAAGGGCAGCCTTGGCTCTAAACTGTCAAATAAACACCAGATCCCTTTTTGCAAGGAAAAACTACTTTTATCCAGACTTGCCAAAGGGCTATCAGATATCCCAGTACGAAGAGCCTTTGGCAGTCAATGGATGGCTTGAGGTAAAAGGCAAAAGGATAAGGATAAGAAGGCTTCACATAGAAGAGGATGCGGGGAAAAACATCCACGAGGGATCAAAAACCTACGTAGACCTAAACAGAGCATGTGCTCCCCTTATGGAGATCGTCACCGAGCCTGACATAGATTCCCCCCAGTTGGCAAGGGAATTCCTTGAAAAACTTAGAAACATAATGAGATATGTGGGAGCTTCCAAGGCGGATATGGAAAAGGGACAGTTAAGGTGTGATATAAACCTTTCCATAAGACCAAAGGGCTCCAAGGAGTTGGGCACAAGGGTGGAGATAAAGAACGTAAATTCCTTTAAATTCGTACAAAAGGCAATAGAGGCTGAGATGGAGCGCCAAGTAAAGCTTGTACTATCTGGAGAGAAGGTGATCCAGGAGACGAGGACCTTTGACCCCTCCACAGGGCTCACCCATCCCATGAGAAGCAAAGAGGAGGCAGAAGATTACCGATACTTCCCAGACCCAGACCTCTTGCCCCTTATAGTGCCAAAAGATTGGATAGAAGAAATAAAATCAAACATGCCCGAACTTCCCGACCAAAGACTGGAAAGGCTCAAAAGGGATTACGCCCTTGAGGACTATTCTGCAAGGGTGCTAACGGAAAACAAAGAACTTGGTGATTTCTTTGAAGAGTCTTTAAAATACTACTCCCAAGAACCCAAACTCACCGCCAATTGGCTTCTAAACGACCTCCTTGGGAATCTCGCAGAGGTGGGCAAAGGTATAGAAGACTCTCCTGTAAGCCCCAAAAGTCTTGCGGAGCTTGTAAAGCTTATAAAGGAGGGTGTTCTTTCCTCAAAGCTTGCCAAAGAAGTCCTAAAAGAGATGGTAGCAACGGGCAAAGAGCCAGAGAAGATAGTGGAAGAAAAAGGTCTAAAGCAGGTTAGCGATGAGGGGCAGATTAGGTCTTTGGTGGAGGAAGTAATAAGGGAAAATCCCAAAGAGGTAGAGAGGTATAGGTCTGGCGAGGAGAAAGTCTTTGGCTTTTTGGTGGGTCAGGTGATGAAAAAGGCAAAGGGCAAGGCAAACCCGCAGTTGGTTAATAAGGTACTAAAGGAGGCACTTTCCCAATGAATATTGCCATAGGCTCAGATCATGCGGGATACCCTTTGAAGGAAAAGATAAAGGAGTTTCTCCTTTCAAAGGGCTATAAAGTAATTGACTTTGGCACAGAATCTACCGAATCCACCGACTACCCACTTTTTGCAAAGGATGTATGCCTTGCGGTGCAAAGGGGAGAAACCCAAAGGGGCATTCTTATATGTGGTACAGGTATAGGCATGTCTATAACCGCCAACAAATTTAAAGGCATAAGAGCAGCCCTTTGTATGAATGAGTATATGGCTCGTATGAGTAGAAAACATAACGACGCCAACGTGCTGTGTCTTGGAAATAGGATAATAGGCGATGACCTTGCCCTATCCATAGTGGAGGTTTGGCTTTCTACAGACTTTGAAGGTGGAAGGCACGAAAGGAGAGTAAGGCTTATAAGAGAAATAGAAAGCATGCTATAATACTAAAAGGAGGCTAAGTATGGATATCCAGCAGGCTCTATACCCTAACATAACCCTTTTAATCCAAGCCATACTCTTTTTAATCTTTGTAGCCCTTGTGAGAGCACTACTTACAAAGCCCTACTTTCAGATCATAGAAGAAAGAGAAGAAATAATTAAAAGAAACATGGAGGAGGCTACAAAGCTAAAAGAAGAAGCCCAAAGGTATCTTCAAGAGGCTCAGGCTCTTTTGGAAAAGGGAAGAATAGAATCCAACCAGATACTGGATAAGGCAAGAAGAGAAGCAGAAAGGGTAAAGGCAGAGATAATAGCAAAAGTAGAAGCCCAAACCCAAGAGGAAATCTCAAAGGCATTGGAAGAAATAAGAAAGAGCCTTGAAGAAGAAAAGAAGAGGCTTGAAGAAAGAATAAAGGAGGTGGCAGAGCTTATATCCAAGAAAGTAATGGAGGAGGCGGCATGAGCGAAGGACACCACGCCCTTGAGCTCTTATGGAAAGGCTTAAACATAGTGGCTTTTTTGGGAATAGTCTATTACTTTGGGAAAAAGCCTATACAAGAGGCCTTTAACAAGTTCTTTACGGGCTTAACGGAAAAACTCATACAAACAGAGGATGAACTAAGATCTACCAAGGAGGAGCTTCAAAGGGCAAAGGAAAGTCTACAAGATGCTCAAAGTAGATACCAGGAGCAGCTAAAATTAGCCAATGAGACTGCACAGGTTATAAAAGAAGAAGAAGAGAAAAAAGCTCATGAAGTGGCAGAAAGGATAAGGGAAAAGACAAAGGAAGTCATTGAGATAGAACTAAAGAAGGCAAAGGAAGAACTATACATGTACGGTGCAGAAAGAGTCCATGCCCTTGCGGTGGAGATTCTAAAGGAAAAGTTCAGCGATGAAAAACTTCAAAAGGGCTACATAGAGAAAACCCTTAAAAAGTTGGAGGTTAAGGTATGAGCGTAAGAGGGGAAGTAGTGAGGAAGATAGCAAAAGCCCTTTTGGAAAGGTCAAGCAAAGAAAAACAGGAGCTTATAAAGATTTCCCAATTGCTTGAGCTTTTGCATAGATTGTACAAGGAAGAAAAAGATTTTAGGGGGTTTATCTTAAATCCCAACATACCAAAGGAGAAAAAGCTTGAATTTATCAAGAGCCTAAGAGAAAGGTTTTCCATTGGGAGTAAGTTGGATGAAGTTTTTGACTATATGATTGAAATAAATGCCATACCCTTTATAAATGAAATAAAAAGGGTCTATGAACACGAGGTGGAAAAGTTCTTAAAGATAAGCAAGGCTTTATTGGTGCTGACAAGGAAGGTGGATGAAGATCAGGTGGAAAGGATAAAGAAGGTTATAAAGGAACACACGGGAAAAGATTACGACTTTGAGGTGGTAGAAGATCCAAGCCTTATAGGTGGCTTTTTACTAAGGACTTCAAGCTTTGTGCTTGATGCTTCCGTAAAGAGGAACCTTGATAGCCTACTAAGAGGATAAAATAGGAGGTCAAAGGATGGAAAGGACCTTGGTAATAGTCAAGCCCGATGCTTTTGAAAAGGGTGCCACAGGCAAGATAATTGACCGATTTTTATCCGAAGGTTTTAAGATAAGGGCTTTGAAGCTTTTTAGATTTGACAAGGAGCAGGCGGAAGGCTTTTATGCAGTGCACAAGGAAAGGCCCTTCTTTGGCGAGTTGGTGGAATTTATGACATCGGGTCCTGTGGTTGCCATGGTTTTAGAGGGAGAAGATGTCATAAGAAGGGTAAGGGAAATAATAGGTCCCACCGATAGCAACGAGGCAAGGAAAGTTGCCCCCAACTCTATAAGGGCACTCTTTGGCACCGATAAGGGCAAAAACGCAGTTCATGCTTCTGATTCAAAGGAATCCGCAGACTACGAAATACCCTTTATCTTTTCGCAGCTTGAAATAGTTTGAAGCACTAACTCCTTTAAAGCTTCTACGTAAATGGGGTGAGTTTGTAGTGTAGGGATCCTTAAAAATTCTACTCCCTTTTCCCTTGCCATGTTTCCATAAAGGTAGTCAAGTTCATAAAGGGTTTCCGAATGTTCGCAGGTAAAAGAAACGGGTATAACCGCTATTTTCTTAACACCCTTCTCTATTAAGCCTTCCAAAAGTTTGTCGGTAAAGGGCTCAAGCCATTTGGTAGGTCCCACCTTGCTTTGGTATCCAAGGGCATACTTTACACCTGGGAAATGCTCCATTATAAGCCTTACTGTTTCTTCTGTCTGTCTTTGGTAAGGGTCCCCTTCTCTTATTATGCTTATAGGAAGGCTGTGGGCTGTAAAGAGAAAAAAGTACTCTTTCCAGTTGGGTAGGTTTTCCTTTACGTTTTCCACCATAGCCTTTATGTAGGTAGGATGGTTGTGATAGCAGTTAATTCTGTAGACTTTTATGGAAGAGGTATAAAAATAGGGCTTTTCTTGGCCCTTTAAGGTGGTTAAGTTGAAATGCTTGCCCTTTCCCACAAGCCTTCTAAAAACCCTATCAAACTCGTTAAAGGAAGACCCTGTGGTAGTCCTGCTATATTGGGGATAAAGAGGAAGAAGCACTATTCTGTCTATGGGATAGTTTAATAGGTCCATTAGGGCTTCTTCTGTTAAAGGATGCCAGTACCTTAGGGCAACTACGACCTTGTAATCCTCTCCAAGGGCTTTCTGAAGTGCCTGTGCTTGTGCTTGGGTTTGTTCCCTTTGTGGAGATTTTCCACCCATGATTTCGTAGTACTTTTTTGTCTTCTTTGCTCTGATCCTTGAGAGAAAAAAGGCAAAAGGCTTTTGCACGGGCTTTGGTATTCTTATAATGTCGTGGTCTGAAAAAAGATTGTAAAGGAAAGGCTGAATAGAAGAAAGACTATCGGGACCACCCATATTAAAAAGAACAACACCTACCATCACCTTGATTATAACAGGCTTTTTAGGTCTATTTTACCCTCGTATATTGCCTTTCCGACTACCACACCTTCCACTATACCCATAAGCTTATGCAGGTCCTCCAAGCTTGCCACGCCGCCAGAGGCAAGCACGGGCTTTTTTACATACTCCTTAAAGACCTTATAAGGTTTAACATCCACTCCCTCCAAGGTACCATCCTTTTCTATGTTGGTATAAAGGTAGCCCCATATAGGCTTTTGGTGGTATTTTAGGGCAAGTTCTTGCGGTTCTACAGAGCTTTCTTCCTTCCAACCACCAATGGCCACCTTTCCACCCTTTGCATCCACAGCAAGTATAACCCTTTGGGGGTAGACTTCAATGATCTTTTCAAAGCTTTGAGGCTCTTTTATAGCCAAAGTACCCACCACAAAAAAATCTACGCCCTCCTCCCATAGAATTTGACAACTTTTTAAACTTCTTATGCCGCCGCCCACCTGGATAGTTCCAGAAAAGACCCTTCTAATAGCTTTTATACTTTCAAGATTAACGGGCATACCCTCAAGGCTTCCCTCCAAATCTACCACATGAAGCCTTTTAAATCCAAGGTCTTCAAAGAACCTTACCATGTCTTCGGGAGACTTTGGATAGACCTTTATGTTTTCAAACTGGCCTTTGAAAAGCCTTACCACCTTTCCTTCCTTTAGGTCTATCGCGGGAATTAGAAAGTTTTTCAGCATGGGAATTAAAATATTAAGGGATGGAAAGGATTAAATCAACCACTATACTGGCAGTCAGAAGAGAAGGTATAACGGTAATGGGAGGAGACGGTCAGGTTACCCTTGGCTCCTCCGTTATCAAGCATACCGCAAGGAAGATAAGGAGGATATACAAGGATAGTATATTGGTGGGCTTTGCGGGTTCCGCAGCAGATGGACTGGCTTTGATGGAAAGACTTGAGGGTAAACTGGAGGAGTTTAGAGGAAATCTCTTAAAGGCTTGTGTGGAGCTTGCCAAGGATTGGAGGATGGATAGAAGTCTAAGGCGGTTGGAAGCTTTGCTTTTAGTGGCAGATAGAGAGCGTATGCTTTTGCTATCGGGAAACGGAGACATAATAGAACCAGAGGAACCAATATTGGCTATTGGCTCTGGTGGCGATTATGCAAGGGCTGCTGCCTTGGCCCTTTACAGAAATACCTATCTATCTGCGGAAGAAATAGTAAGAGAGTCTCTTAAGATAGCGGGGGAGATATGCATATACACCAATGAGAACTTTGTGATAGAAAAGCTTGAGGCTTGAAGTAGTTTTTAGCAATCATGGATGCCCGAAGGCTTTTGTTTTTAAAAGCACCTCTTGCCATTCTTTCTCTGGGTTGGAGTCATAGACTATACCAGCGCCAGCAAAGTAGGAAAGCCTTTGGTTAAAGCCTATCGCACTTCTTATAAGCACGCTTAGGGTAAAGTCTTCTCCCTTAATTATACCCCCAACTCCACAGTAATAATCTCTCCTATGAGGTTCCAGAAAGTCTATGATCTCCACTGCCTTTCTCTTTGGTGCTCCCACCACAGAAGCGGGAGGAAAGGTTTCAAAAAGGATTCTTCCAACAGTTTCCCTCGTCCTTGCCACCACTGAAGAGTGCATTTGAAAAAGAGTTTTGAACTTTTCTATCTTGAAAAGTTCTTTGACCTTTACGCTTCCGCAAAGGGCTACCCTTGAAAGATCATTCCTCACCATGTCGGTTATCATAAGGTTTTCAGCTTTGTCCTTTTGGCTTCTTTCAAGCTCTTCTTTATTCCTTGCTGTGCCTTTTATGGGCTTGCTAATAAGAGATTCTCCCTTCTTCTCCAAAAAAAGCTCCATTGATCCGCTTAAAAGGTAAAAATCTTCAAGGTCAAGGAAGAAAGCATAGGGTACAGGCTGTTTTTCGTAGTAATTCAAAAAAAGGTCAAGGGGGAAGCCCTCAAGGGCGTATTCAAAGCAGTTGGTTAGATTAATTTGGTATACGGTGCCCTCCGATATGTACTCTCTTACCTTTTTTACAGCCTTTTTATAAGAGTTGGGAGAAAAGGAAGAGGATAAAAATTCCAGCTTTGTATGCTTGGGGCTGTGATAAAAGGGGGAAAAATCTTCAATCTCCAAGAGGATAATTTTGGGATAGGGGGAGCTTTTTAAAGGAAGGTTGAGGGTTTCTTCTGCAAGGTGATAAGAAAGGACAAGGAAGCCAAGCCTTACGGGTTTTAGGTCCTCGAGGGAATTCAAAAGATGAAGCTTTTTTATACTTGCCTGGTATATGCCCTCTTTACCCAGCCAGTCTCCGCATAAAAGAAGTCTCATTCAAAGGTTTTTCCTCCAAGCCTCCACCATCTCATGGTCTATATCCACAAGGATAACCTTCTTTAGGCTTTTACCAGTAAAGGCTTTTATCTCCTCCAACATAGCTTTGCTTGCTATTTCTTTGGAAAGACCACCAACACCCGTTCCCATACCTGGCATAGCTATAACCTCAAAGCCCATCCTATCTGCAAGCTCAAGAGCGGCTCTAACAGCCTTTCTAACTTTTTCTTCGGTGGTTCTCATAGCGGGCTCTTCCATAGTAGGAACATGAATAACCCCTTTAAAAGCAAGTTTGCCCGCAGTGGTTAAAACCGCAGAACCCACCGGTATAGGAGCCTTTTTTATGGCTTCCTTCTCTATCTCCTCTCCACCAAACCTTTTGATAACTCCTGCCACGCCACCGCCCATGTACCCATAGGAATTGGCAGGATTGACTATGGCGTCCGCTTTTACCTCAAGAAGACTTCCCTTTAAAACTTCCACTTGCATGGTTATAAAGCGTCCCCGGGAGGATTCGAACCTCCGACCTCGAGATTAGGAATCTCGCGCTCTGTCCTTCTGAGCTACGGGGACTACAGAGTATAATTATAACAACTCCCATAGTTTTTTGCCATTAAACACAAGCTCCATATACAAAAAGGTCTTTCAAGGATCTCATTAGAAACTTTAAAAAAACAGGACTATTTTATCAAAGGCATATAAAGGACCAAAAAGAGCCCCCAAAGGATTACAAAAAGTCTTACCACATTGGGCTTAAACTTTTGGGATAGGTGTGCACCCGTATATCCACCAAGGGCAAAGCCCGGCATCATAACCAAGGCAAAAGACCAATCCACTTTCCCGCTTAGGACAAAGATAAAAGCTCCCAAAAGGTTTATGGAAAAGCCCAGTAGATTCTTGAGGGCATTGGCATTGTGTATGTTATAAATACCCGATAGGGTAAGGCTTGCCAACATCATTATCCCAATACCGGCGCCAAAATAACTGCCATACATACCCGTTAAAAACTGAAGAGGTAAAGATACAAAAGGACTTACTTTGCCACCCCTTATCACAAAGCTTGAAAGGAATCTCTTTATAAGCTCACTGAGGGCAAGCATCAAAACCGCAAAAAGTATCAAAAAGGGCACAAAAGACCTAAAGGTCTGAGAGGGCGTTATGACCAGGAGAATTGCCCCCAAAAGGGCACCCAAAAGGGATGCGCTCAAAAGGGGCAACAGGAGATCTTTTGTTTCCTTTGCTCTATCTTTGAATCCAAAAACGCCAAAGAGAGAACCTACCCACAGAGCCACCGTGTTGGTTATGTTTGCCACCACAGGGTCAAGCCCTATCCACAAAAGGGATGGAAAGGTAATAAGGGTGCCACCACCTGCAACGGCGTTTATACCACCCGCTAAAATAGAGGCACCAAAAGCCAAAAGGTACTCAATCAAGTTATCTTCCCAAACTCCTCAAATTTAAAGCGGTATGCCCTCGGAAGCAGTGTTTTTGATGGATCCTTGTAGCCTATGGCTATTATCATGGGAACAACCTTGTGATCTTCTATGTTAAGGAACTTCTTCAATCTCTCCTCATCATATCCTTCCATAGGATGAGTTTCGAGCCCGTAAGCCCTGGCTACTATCATGACTGTCATCCCAAAAAGGGCTGTATCCCTTACAGCCTTCCTAAATGCCCTCTGCGGGTCTTGCCATCCTTTTATTATCTGAGTGCGTAAGCTTTCCTTTGCCTCTGCCTTTATATATCCGAGCTCTTCCCAACTTTCAAGCACCTTATCTACGTGTTCCATGCCAGCCCTTGTGTTGGCTATGAGCACTATGTTGGCACTGGCGTCTTCTACTTTTTGTTGGTTATAGCATATTTCCTTTAAGATCCTTTTCTTATCCTTGTCCTTTACCACTATAACCTCCCAAGGCTGTAGGTTATAACCCGAGGGAGCAGTGGCAGAAACCTCAAGGATCTCTCTTATGAGGTCATCGAGAATCTCCCTTGTTGGGTCAAAAAAGGTTATAGACCTCCTTTCTGTTATAAGGCGCAGGCATTCTTTCATGATCACCTCCTTTAAACCCCTATGGGCAATCGGTTTATCTTTATACCATAACCCCAAAGGAGGGCGTTTGCCAAAGCGGGTGCTGTAGGTGGTAGACCCGGCTCACCAACACCACCCATCTCTCTTTTGGAGGTTAATATATAAACCTCTATCTCTGGGGTTTCCTCCATCCTTAGAAGCCCGTATTCGTGGAGGTTCGTGTTTTTTATCCCATCTTTTCCAAAGCTAACACCCTCCTTTAAAACCATGCTTAAACCCATTACTATGGCACCTTCCACCTGAGACCTTACCAAGTCGGGATGCACCACCAAGGGACCTATATCTATCACAGATATAACTCTTTTTACCTTTATCTTCTTGTCCTCAATGTAAGCCTCCACTATATTGCACACATGACTTCCAAAGGAGTAATGGTAAGCTATACCCAGGTTTTTCCCTTTGCCCCAACCTGCCTTCTCCATTGCACTTTCCACCACCCTGTAGGCTACAGGGTTTTCCCTCAAAAGTTTAAGCCTTAGCTCTCCGGGGTCTTGCTTGCTTTGGTAGGCTACGCGATCTATGGCAGTCTCAAGGCTAAAGGCGTTATGCGTAGAGCCTACCGACCTCCAGAACCACACCTTTACTGGCAGGTCTATATCCACCCTTTCCACGTAAAGGTTTGGTATGATGTAAGGGGTATTAACTATACCCTCTACGGAAGCCCCACCACCCATCAAAGGTTGTACTGCTATGCGAAAGCTCAGGGAGTTTAACCTACCCTCCTTGTCTGCAGAAGCTTTTATTTGGGTTATGCTATAAGGTCTAAAGTAGCCCGATTTTATATCATCCTCCCTTGTATATATCAACTTTACAGGCTTTTTTAGCCTTTTGGATATCTCAAGAGCTTCTGCCACAAACTCCACGTTTGCCCTTCTACCAAAACCACCGCCCAAATAGGGAGTTATAATCCTTATGTTGTTTTCTCGCATACCCGTTATCCTTTTTGCAGTTTCCATAGCCCAAGTTTGAGATTGGGTGGGTGCGTATATGATAACCTCATCCTCTTTCACCCAAGCGAGGCAGTTCATGGGCTCCATGGTGGCATGGTAAAGGTAGGGCTGTATATAGATCTCTTCTATTTTTACATGGGATTCCTCAAAGACCCTTTGGGGGCTTCCCTTTACCTTTACTACCTTACCACCCTCTTTTAGCTTTTTCATAAAGTAATCTTCAAAGTCCTTGTCTTCCCAGCCTTTTACTGGGTTATCGCTCCACTCTATCCTTAATCTTTCCCTTGCCTTTTGACAAGCCCATAGAGATTCTCCGCATATGGCAACGCCCGTAGATATGGGGAAAACATCCACCACCTCTGGCAATCCCTTTGCTTTGGAAGAATCCACCTTTACAGGAACAGACCCAAAGTAAGGAGGTCTTTCCACCACCGCATAGACCATGCCATCAACAAAGTGGTCTATGCCAAAGAGTGCCTTTCCTTCCACCTTTTCTGGTACATCTACACGGGGTACAGACTTACCTATGTATATAAACTCCTTTGGCTCTTTTAGTTTTGGCTTTGGTGGTACTGGTTCTTTCATAGCAAGGGGTGCAAAGTCCCCGTAAGGATACCTTTTGTCCTCGGCTATTATATAACCCATGTGGGTTCTCAGCCTTTCCCTTGGAATTCTCAAACTTTTGCTGGCGGAGGATAAAAGCATCTCCCTCATACTTGCCCCTGCCAGCCGCAGAATTTCATACATATTTCTAACACTTGTACTCCCTCCCGTAAGCTGTATGCCCATCTTTGGATCCACATAAGCCCAACTGGCTGGAGCGGGTTTAACCTTTACCCTTTCCCAAGGAAAATCCAACTCCTCTGCAGGAAGCATCGCCAAACCCGTATAAACACCTTGACCCATCTCCGATTTATTTACAAGGATGGTAAGGAAGTTATCCTTTGAAAGGTTTATCCAAAGGGTGGGAGAATGTCTTTTGTTTATCTCTTGTGCCTTTAAAAGGGAGTAGCCTTTGGGTGTTAGCACTACGGACAAGGTAAATCCACCAAGTTTAAGGAGGTCTCTTCTTGTGATCATGACCTAAAACCTCCTACAGCCCTTTCTACAGCCTTTAATATCCTGTTGTAGGTACCACACCTACATATATGGTAGGAGAGCCTTTTTACCACCTCTTCTCTTGTGGGCTTTGGATTTTCCAAAAGCAGTGCATAAGCCTCCATTATCTGACCGGGCTGACAGTAGCCACATTGGGGCGTTTGTACTTCTATCCATGCCCTTTTTAAGGGATGGTTTGGGGGTAGTCCCTCTATGGTGATTATACTTTTCCCCACCGCTTCTTTTGCTGGAAATACACAAGACCTTTGAACCTTCCCCTCCACCAGAAGGCTACAGGCACCACATACACCAATGCCACAGCCAAACTTAGTACCTGTTAATCTTAGCCTTTCCCTTATGACCCACAGAAGAGGCTCATTTTCATAAGCTTTCACTTTGTATAAATTGCCGTTTATTTTAAGCTCAAAGTTTTTTAGCATTTTAAACCCCCTTGTTTAATATAATTCCTGTTTAGCTTCATTCAAGTGATAGCGCAGGCATCCTTATGAAAAAAGCACGCTGGAAGCCTGAACTACCGATGGTCTTGAACTGTCCCTGCCTTTTATAATATATAGTATGATAAAGGCTATCATATCCGCCCTCTTTTTCTGTGTTTTTATGTTTTTGCCCTTTTACCTTGCCTCCTCTCCAAAGGGTGGAAGTGTATCCTTTGTGAGGCAAAAGCCCCAAGACTTTAAAGTAGAGTTGGGAAAAGAGGGAGGACAGCTTAGGTTTGTTCTAAGCTCCGACCCAAAGACCTTAAACCCTGCCATAGCCCAAGAGACCTCTTCCACCGCGGTGCTCTCCGACCTTTTTACAGGGCTTACTAAAATAGACCTAAGGACCATGCAGGTTGTTCCCGACTTAGCCAAAAGCTGGGAAGAGAGGGAGGGCGGCAGAGTTTATATCTTTTACCTTAAGAAGGGCATAAAATGGAGTGATGGAAGAGATTTTACCGCAGAGGATGTGGTTTTTACCTATAGGGATATATATCTAAATCCGGAGATTCCCAACTCAACGGGGGATACCTTCAGAGGAATCTTGAAAACATCGGAAGATGTAAAGAATTTTGTAAGGAAGATAGATGACCACACTTTGGAGTTTAGGCTTCCCCAGCCCTTTGCTCCCTTTTTAAGCGCCCTTTCTGCTCCTATACTTCCAAAGCACAAGTTAGAAAGGTATGTAAGGGAAGGCAACTTTATGACCGCTTGGAACGTAAACACAGACCCAAAGGAGATCGTGGGAACAGGTCCCTATGTGATAAAAAGGTACATAAAGGGAGTGCTTGTGGAATACGAGGCAAATCCTTACTACTACGAGGTGGATGAAAGGGGGACAAGGCTTCCCTACATAAAAAGAAGGGTAGGCTATATACTCCAAGATCCCGACACGGCTCTTTTGAAGTATTCCACAGGAGAGATAGACTATATGGGCCTTAGGCCTCAGGATCTCTTGTTTATGAGTGATAGGGAAAAGACCCTTTTGTTTGATATGGGTCCTACACCCTCAACCACCTTTTTGGCTTTTAACATGAACCCAAGGGCGGACATTCCCAAGCACAAGCTTAAATGGTTTGAAAAAAGGGAGTTTAGAATAGCCATATCCCATGCCATAGATAGAGAAGGCATATGCTACTTGGTTTATAACGGCTTGGCGGAGCCCTTGTATGGACCCATAACGCCCGCCAACAGGCCCTATTATGAAGAGGGCTTGTTTCATATATACCAGTACAACCTAAGAAGAGCAAGGGAGATATTAGAAAGCATAGGCTTTAAGGATAGAAATGGAGATGGGTGGCTTGAAGACCAAGAGGGAAACATCCTTGAAATAGTTTTGCTTACCAACGCTGGCAACAAGGAAAGGGAAGCCATAGGCAACATAATAAAGGAAGACCTGGAGAAGATAGGCATAAGGGTTATCTTCAGACCCATAGACTTTAACACCCTCGTTAGCAAGCTAACATCTCCACCCTACAGCTGGGAGGCGGTAATTATAGGGCTTACGGGATCAATGGACCCTCACTTTGGTAGGAACGTTTGGCACTCTTCGGGCACCCTTCACATGTGGAACCCAAGGCAGGAAAAACCTTCAACCCATTGGGAGAAAAGAATTGACGAACTTTTTGATATGGGTGCTGTAGAAACAAACATGGAAAAAAGGATAAACCTATACAGGGAAGCCTTTAGAATAATATCTCAAGAGCAGCCTTTGATCTTTATCGCCACACCTAAAAGCATGATGGCGGCAAGAGAGGGCTTTGGCAATCTCTTTCCAACCGTTTGGGGCTGGTATAGGGAATAAAGTTTGTTTATTAGGTGATGAGTTCCCTTAACCTTTCCTTTAGGACCTTATAGGCTTCTTCCCTTATTATCTGGGCTATATCTACCTTTGAAAGGGCTTCTTGGACTTTCTGCTCTATGAGGTTTCTTAGGTCTTGGGGGTTTATCACTTGAGAAAGTACAGGGTATAGCTTTTCTTGAGAAAGCTGGTCTTTGATGGCTTCTTGTATTAGGCTTGTAATGTTTTCTATCTTGATGGCTTCCGAAGGGAACTCTTCCTTAGGGGCTTTTTGAGTTAATTCTTCTATAGCCTCTGCAGGAAAACCTTCTTGTGGCTTTTCTTGAAAAGCAGGCTCTTCAAAGAGCCTTTGGTATGTTTCTTCTTCGAGTGGGCTTTTACCACTTAAGATCTCTTCAAGAATATCCTTTACAGGTTCTTCTTGAGGGGTCATCTTTTGAGGGGCGGTTAGATCTTCCAATAGGTCCTTTGTGATATCTTCAACCTTTGGCAAAGGCTCGGAGGGTGTAGGCGCCTTCTCTGTAAGTTCAATAACCTTTTGGATTACCTTACTTAACTCTGTAGTTCTTGCAAAGGTATACTTTTCCAAAAGAGGTATGTTATCCACGTCTATAGTAAAGAGTTCATCCATAAGTAGAATAAAAGGCTTTTTGTTTAGCTCCTCATCTTTTGATATATCCATTAGGGTTCTGTAGGCTAACATGCCCGATATGGTGTCAAAGATAACAATGTGCGCATCTTTTGCCTTGTCCATAGCTTCCTTTGGTGTTTTTGCTTCTAATATTTGTACTCTATCGGAGAGAGCATCCTTTAGATTTCTTATAATATCTGTATCAAAGGATACCACCAAAACTTTATTTATCCCTTTTACAGCTTGGGTTTTTTCCTCAAAGCTTGGCGGTATGGGCTCCTCCTCAAGGGCTGGGGCACTTTCTTCAAAGGAAAGGGATAATTCACCAAAGCTAAGGGGGACTTCTTCCTGTGGAGGAGCTTGGGAAAGGCTTAGTGGGCTGCCTTCTATCTCAAAGGAAGGCAGCAAGCTTTCCAAAGAGGGCTCTGCTTCTTTGGAAGCCTCTTCTTTAAATAAAGCTTCCCTTATCTTCTCTGCGGCCTCTTCCCTCATGAGCTTTACCTTTTTGGGTGGAAGTATGTTCTTCATATCCACAGGAAATAGGTCATCAATGAGAACTATATACTTTGCGTCCTTGTATTTTTGTTTGTATAGCTGGTTTATCTCATCTTCGGATATGGAACCTGCCACTGCATCATAGATCACCACATCTACAAAAGGAAAGGCGGCGCTTAGTGCCTCTTCAACGTTTTTTACATCTATTATGTTGTACTCCTTTAAAACCTCTTTGAGCTTACCAACCAAAGCCTTATCAAAGGAAACTATCAGTATGTTCATTGCCTACCCTCCATCCTTTTTATTATATCCTCAAGTATCCTTTTGGACTCTTCTAAGCTTTCCTTTGGTATAACACTACTCATAGCTAAGGCAGTTCTCAAGGCCTTTAGGCTTTTTATGAGTTTTTCATCCTGAAGAGGAGTCTCCTTTGGAAGCTTTCTTGAAGTTTTGGCTTGAAGGACCATTAAAACCAACCCCACTATGAAAAGGGTCAATCCAGAAAGGGATACACCAAAGGCAAAGGGGTTTTCAATAAAGGTGTTTATGTATTCTCCCAGTGTTATTTTTCTTGTGTATGTAGAAGCTTGCACCCCCTCTTTGCTATAATTAGCGTAGGTGAAGTCTTCTGTGTTTAAGGGGCTTGTTAGGGCGTTGTTTGATGTTATAAGCTTGCCTTCCCTTGTGGATAGGGTAAAGATATTTTCCGATGGGTTTGGTATCTTTATAGAGCTTTCCCCTCTGTGTAAGCCATGGATAAAGGCAGATGTGTTCTCGCTTATCTTCCTTAGCTTATTGAAGGAATACACCTCAAAGGCCATCCACTGACCAAAGGAGAAGATAACAAAGCCAAGTATTAGTAAAGGGACCCTCCAAAGCATCCTATCCTCCAACGGTAAGCTCTTTTATGTATAAAGAGGGTGAGCCCACATTACCGTAAAACCTTAGGTCATTGCCCACCTCCACTATAGACCCCCATAGGTCTTTTATATTACCTCCTATAACCACACCCCTTACACTCATAGACCTTTTCCCTTTATTATATATTACACCAGAGGCTCCCAAAGAAAAGTCGCCAGATACGGGATCTACCGTGTGAAGACCCATAAGCTCCGTTATCAAAAATACTTCTGGTTGATCTTTAAGCATTTCTTCAAGGCTTACATCTCCCGGTTGGATGTATAGGTTTGTTATACCAGAGGAGGGCAAACCTTTAAAGCTTTCCCTTATGGAGTTTCCCGTTGGCTTTTCTTTTGACTTTATGGCGCTATAGGTGCTATGCAAAAAGCCTTTAAAAACACCATCCTTTACAAGTACATTCTTTTGGGTTGGATAACCCTCTGCATCCACTGGAAGGCTCATAAAACCTCCTTGCATTGTACCATCATCCAAAAGGGTGAGTTTTTCTGAAAAAACCTTTTGTTCCTTTTTATCCTTTAAAAAGGTCTTTCCTTTAACCAAGGAATCGCCAAGGAATATGGGACTAAAGGCTTCCAAAAGCATGGCGGAGGCATCTCTGTATAGGATCACTGGCATCTTTTTTGTTTCAAAGGAAGAGGGCTTTAAAAGGCTTGTTGCCTTAAAGACAACCTCCTCCACCATACTATCAAAGGGCATGTTAGATAAACTCCTTGAGCCTATAAACTCGTAGGATATGGACTGGTCTTGGTCTTCTTCTGCCAGCAAAGCCATCATAGAAGAGTACCACGTGCCCTTATATTCGTAGAAAAGGCCACAGGAATTTAAACATAAAAGGTGCAATTCTATCTCTTTTAAGCTTGTTTTTCTAACTCCTTTTACTCTACTGTCTATCTCCTTTGCCTTTTTTTCCAAGCTTATAAGTAGTTCTATCTTTTCTTCAACGGGCTTTTTAAGTCCCTCTTGGTCGTAATAGCTTTCTTTGCAGCCCCAATTTTGGCAGTTTTCTAAGACAAAGCCCTCGTCGGGTGGTGTTATGGAGCATATCTCCTTTGCCACTTTAAGGGCTTCCTTTACAGACTCTTCCCTTAGGTCCGTGGTGTATGCAAAGCCCATTTTATTGTCTTTAAAAACCCTTATACCAACTCCAAAATCCTCTGCCCTTAGGAGGTTTTCAAGAGTCTCCTCGGAGGTCTCTATCATGGTCTTTTTCTTTCTTTCAAGGTAGATCTCATAGTCATATCCACCTTTTAGTGCTTCTTCTACTAAGGTCCTTATCTTTTCCATTTTTAAAATTTTAAAAGAAAAAGGTATAAGGGAGCTGTAAAAATCAAAGAGTCAAACCTGTCGGTAAAGCCTCCGTGCTCTCCCAAGATATGGGAAAAATCTTTTATACCAAGCGTTCTTTTTATGTAGCTTTTAAAAAGGTCGCCCAAAAGGGCTGTTGCCACCATAAAAACAGACCAAATAAGTCCCTTTAAGCCGTAAAAGAGTATTAAAACCAAAGCGCCCGCAAGGGCGCCACCTATCAAGCCCTCCCAAGTTTTCTTTGGAGAGAGCCTTAAAGCTAAGGGGTGCTTACCAAACTTTTTTCCAGTATAGTAGGAAAAAACATCCACAGCCCAGACAAAGAATAAAAGCTTTAACAAGGAATAGCTTTCCAATTCCTTTAGCTGTAAGAGAAAAACCAAAAGCAAACCAGCATAAATACAAACAAGTAGAGCCTTGAGAAAGTCTTCAAAAAGCCAGCTTTTCCATCCCACATAAAGAGAAAGAAGTAAAGCACACAAAAGACCAAGCTCAAGGGATATGGAGGAGAAGAAAAGGGTAAGGGGTGCAAAGAAAAAGAACCTAAAGGCTATGGCCCTGGAGACCTCGTAGCCTATTAAGGAGGAAAGGGTTAGTAGGGCAATGTAAAAGATGGGGCTTGGAGAGAGGGCAACAAGTACAGATAAAAGGCCTATGAAGAAGCCAATGAACTCCCTACTTTTATAATACAGCACCAAACTTTCTCTCCCTTTTTGAAAAATCCTCCAAAGCCTTTAGAAGTTCTTCCTTTGTAAAGTCGGGCCAGTAAGTGTCGGTAAAGTACAGTTCCGTATAGGCTATATGCCACAAGAGAAAGTTGGATATTCTTTTTTCTCCTCCAGTCCTTATCAGAAGGTCTGGGTATGGCGCATTTGGAAGGTCGGAAAGGTCTTTGAAGTTTTCTTCTGTGATGTCCCTATTCATCTCCAAAAGCCTTTTTGCAGCCCTTATTATCTCATCTCTACCACCGTAATCAACAGCCAGTATAACTTTTATCTTCTCCTGTTTTGGCTTTATGTTTTCTGCCCTTTCCATCTCCTTTGAAAGGCTATAGGGAAGCCTGTCCCTCCTACCTATGAAGGATAGATTTATACCCTTTTCCACAAGTTTATAGGAGTTTTCCCTTAGATAGCCTTCAAGGAGCTTCATAAGGGCTTTCACTTCCGATTGAGGTCTTTTCCAGTTTTCCGTGGAAAAGGTAAAAAGGGTAAGCCACTTTATGCCAAGCTCTATGCAATCATCCACAAGCTCCTCCGCCCTTTTTATGCCCTCGTAGTGTCCCGCTATGCGTGGCAACCCCCTCTCCCTTGCCCACCTGCCGTTGCCGTCCATAATGACCGCCAAATGTTTTGGTATCTTCATACTACCTCCCAAGCTTCGTTTTTGCAATGCTTGCCTCTTCCGATAGGGGATAGTCCCTAAGTATGGCTTCGTAAAACTCCTTAGCCTTCTGGCTGTCTCCTCTTTGTTCGTACAACCTTGCCAACTGCAGCAAGGCAGAGGGTGCTTTATTACAATCTACCATTTGATTCTTTTGGCATCTTTCCACCAAGGTAAGCCAAACAGCCTCTGCTTTGTTTAACTCTCCAAGGTCTCTGTATGTTACTCCAAGCCACAAGTAGGCATTATCGGTCAAAGGCGTTTTTGGATGTTTCTTTATAAATTCTATAAACTTGTCTTTTGCCTGGTTTAGTTGTCTGAGGTTGTATAGGTTTAAAGCCTCTTCGTATTCTTTTTGGAATTCTTCTGTGGTTTGAGGGGTAGGAGGTTGGGGTGCCTGCGCCTCCATCTGTATAGTAGGGGATTCTGTCTTTGGTTCAGGTAATCTTGTACTGGTTTGAGGTGTTTGACTTGCTCTGCTCACCTTTAGTCTCTCCACGTCAAGCCTTAGGCTTGCTATGCTTTCTGAAAGATTGTCTAACCTCGCTTCCGTTTTTATGTTTCTTTCCTCTAATATCCTTTGCCTTTCCTCAAGCTGGGCTATCCTGTTTTCGAGGGTGGAGGTTCTTTTTTCAAACTCCTCCTTTGTAATGCCACCGCAGGAAGCTAAAAGTGTAAGGGTTAATAAGGTAAAGAATTCCTTTTTCATAGTATGTTTAATTATAGCTCAATCTTTAAACAAGAGAATATACTCATCATCCCTTTGCATCTGCATATAATTGCGGGTAAATCTTTCTTTAAAGTGCTCTGGGTGTTTCTTTATTAGTTCTAACAGCTGCTCCATCTTTTCATTATTTTCCCTATACTGGTCTATTTTGACTTGGAGCTCTCCTATAGACCTTTTTAATTGAAAAACTCTAAAAAGGTTATACTGGCTTAGGAAAAGACTATGCAGGGTGTACAGAAAAACTAAAAGGAATATACCCATTGCCAAAAGGCTAGGGCTTAAACCTTTTAAACTCCTCTTTTCCTCCAAACTCCGCCTCATGACTTAGCTCCTCTTCTATTCTTAGAAGCTCGTTGTATTTTGCAATCCTATCTGTCCTTGAAGCAGAACCTGTTTTTATCTGCCCTGCGTTGGTGCCCACCGCAAGGTGGGATATAAAGGTGTCCTCCGTTTCTCCAGAGCGGTGGGACACAATGGTGGAGTATTGATTTCTTTGAGCCAACTCTATGGTTTGTAAGGTTTCTGTTAGAGTACCAATCTGATTAAGCTTTATAAGGATGGCGTTGGCGATACCTTCTTCTATACCTCTTTTAAATAGGGTGGGGTTGGTTACAAAAAGGTCATCGCCCACCAGCTGTACCTTTGAACCAAGCTCCTTTGTTATAAGCTTCCAACCCTCCACATCATCTTCCGCCATAGGGTCTTCTATGGATACTATGGGATACTTCTCCAAAAGCCTTAAATAGAACTCACACAGATCTTGAGAAGTAAGCCTTTTGCCCTCAAGATGATAAAGCTCGTCTTCGTAATAGATCTCGGAGGAGGCGCAGTCCAAAGCCAAAAGGACATCCTCGCCGGGCTTGTAGCCAGCTTTTTCTATTGATAGCATAAGCATATCAAGGGCTTTTTCCGTGCTCTCAAGGTTTGGGGCAAAACCTCCTTCGTCTCCCACATTAGTGGAATAGCCCTTCTCCTTTAGTATACTTCTGAGAGTGTGAAAAACCTCCACTCCACACCTTAGGGCTTCTGAAAAACTTCCCCCATATACGGGCACTATCATAAATTCTTGTATATCAAGGGGGTTGTCCGCGTGCACCCCGCCGTTTATGACGTTCATCAAAGGCACGGGCAATTTTTT
>CALIUI010000024.1 GCA_938048815.1 uncultured Aquificaceae bacterium
TATCTCCACCTTGGCAATGCAAGGACTGCCATCTTTAGCTACCTTTTTGCAAGGCATCACAAGGGAAAGTTTATACTCCGTATAGAAGATACTGATAGAGAAAGGTCTACCAAAGAGTTTGAAGAGATGCTCCTTGAAGACCTAAAATGGTTAGGACTTGAATGGGATGAGTTTTACAGGCAATCGGAAAGGTTTGACCTCTATAGGGAATATGCGCAAAAGCTTATAGCAAGCGGTCATGCCTATCCATGCTTTTGCACCGTAGAGGAGCTGGAGGAAGAGAGGAAAAAAGCGGAAGAAAAGGGAATACCTTACAGGTACTCTGGCAAATGCAGGGTCTTAACAAAAGAAGAAGTGGAAAGATTCAAAGAAGAGGGCAAGCCTTACACCATAAGGTTTAAAGTGCCCGAAAACAGAGTGGTGGTTTTTGAAGACCTTATAAAGGGGCACATAGCCATTTCTACTTACGATTTTGGAGACTTTGTTATAGTGCGTAGCGATGGCACGCCCACCTATAACTTTGTTGTGGTGATAGATGATGCCCTTATGGGCGTGACCCATGTGGTAAGGGGAGAGGACCACATACCCAACACTCCCAAGCAGATCCTCATATACGAAGCCCTTGGCTTTAAGGTGCCCCAATTTGCCCACCTTCCTGTGATATTGGGAGAAGACAGAAGCAAGCTTTCCAAAAGACATGGTGCTGTTTCTGTAAGGAACTACAGGGAAGAGGGCTACCTACCAGAAGCCCTTTTTAACTACCTTTGCCTTCTTGGATGGAGCCCACCCCAAGAGGGTAAAGAGATCTTTTCAAAGGAAGAGCTTATAGAAATCTTCAGACTTGAAGATGTTAATTCCTCTCCTGCCATCTTTAACAAAGATAAACTAAGATGGTTGAACGGTGTTTATATAAGGGAAATAATACCAATCCATCGGCTTGTAGAGGAGTTTATACCTTTCCTTGAAAGGGCAGGCTATAAGGCGGACAAAGAATACATAAAAAGGGTGTTGGAAAAAACGAGAGATTCCTTTGAAACCCTAAGGGAGGGTGTTGAAAGGTTAAAGCCCTTCTTTGCAGAGGAGATCACCTATTCATCACAAGCCCTCTCGGTGCTTGAAAACCAAACTTCTATTATGGTGCTTGAAGCCTTTTTACAGAAGATCCAAGAAAGGGAATTATCTGGAGAGTTGGCAAAGGCAATAGCAAAAGATATACAAAAGGAGTTAAAGGTAAAGGCAAAGGAGGTATGGCATGCTCTCAGAGCAGCCCTTACGGGAGAGTTGGAGGGCGTTGGCGTGGATTTGATATGCGAAATACTTCCCAAGGAAAAGGTGATAAAGAGGCTTTTAAAAGCCATAAAGCTTATGCAATAAGTAAGGCTATTCACTAAAGACTTCTTAAAAGAAAAAGCCCCCAAGCGGGGGCAAGGGCTTATTTCCTTGCAAACCTTCTAAGGGCTACAAGGAAAGGCAAGAGTAGATAAAAGAGAGCATTTATAGGGCTTGCGCCAACAGACATGGAACAACCACCACCGCCACCACCGCCAGAGCTACCACCAGAACTACCACCACCAGAACCGCCAGAACCGCCAGAACTACCAGAATCACCGGAGCTACCAGAGCCACCGCCAGAGCTACCGCCAGAACTACCACCACCAGAGCCGCCAGAATCGCCAGAACCACCAGAACTACCGCCTGCCAAATCCCCAGTTAGCTTTGCCACAAAGGCATCTACAACTCCAGCACCATGAGTTGCCTGAGCTCCGCCAGATGTGCCTGGGAAATCGTAAGAAACTGTATAACCAGCCACATAAACATTGCCAGAACTATCAAGGGCTATGGCACGAGCAGAATCAATATAACTTCCACCAAGATAAGTAGCTTGGATAATGCTTTTCAAGTCATTGCTTAGCTTTGCCACAAAGGCATCTACAGATCCTCCCTTATTTTGCTGAGCTCCGCCAGATGTGCCTGGGAAATTGGTAGAGCCTGTATCACCAGCCACATAAACATTGCCAGAACTATCAAAGGCTATGGCATAGGCTATATCATCACCACTTCCACCAAGGTAAGTGGCTTGGATAATGCTTGTCAAGCTACTGTTTAGCTTTGCCACAAAGGCATCATAATAATATCCACCACCATGAGTTGCCTGAGCTCCGCCAGATGTGCCTGGGAAATCGGTAGAGCGTGTATCACCAGCCACATAAACATTGCCAGAACTATCAAAGGCTATGGCATAGGCGAGGTCAGCATCATTTCCACCAAGATAAGTAGCTTGGATAATTCTTCTCAAGTCATTGCTTAGCTTTGCCACAAAGGCATCAGCATAATATCCACCACCACGACTTGCCTGAGCTCCGCCAGATGTGCCTGGGAAATTGGTAGAGCCTGCCTCACCAGCCACATAAACATTGCCAGAACTATCAAGGGCTATGGCAAAAGCTACATCCCAACCACTTCCACCAAGATAAGTGGCTTGGATAATTCTTCTCAAGTCATTGCTTAGCTTTGCCACAAAAGCATCTCTATTACCACCATAACTTGCCTGAGCCCCGCCAGACGTGCCTGGGAAATTGGTAGAGCCTGTAAAACCAGCTACATAAACATTGCCAGAACTATCAAGAGCTATACTCCCAGCTTCATCCCAATAACTTCCACCAAGATAAGTGGCTTGGATAATTCTTCTCAAGTCATTGCTTAGCTTTGCCACAAAGGCATCTCTAAAACCACCACCATAACTTGCCTGAGCTCCGCCAGATGTACCTGGGAAATTGGTAGAGCCTGTCAAACCAGCCACATAAACATTGCCAGAACTATCAAGAGCTATGGCAAAAGCTGCATCACCACCATTTCCACCAAGATAAGTGGATTGGATAATTCTTCTCAAGTCATTACTTAGTTTTGCTACAAAGGCATCATAATGATATCCACTATTACCATGACTTGCCTGAGCCCCGCCAGATATGCCTGGGAAATCGGTAGAGTATGTCAAACCAGCCACATAAACATTGCCAGAACTATCAAGAACTATGGCATAGGCTTCATCATGATGACTTCCACCAAGATAAGTAGCCTGCAAAAGGGGGTCTATAACAAGCTCCTTGCTTCTGTCATACTCTCCCACCTCAAAGGCATAGGCAAGCTTTTCCCCATCCTTAAAAAGCCTGTAGTTCACAGGCACATAAACCCTTTTGCCATCTACCTCCTGATAGGCTACGGGCTTTGTAAACTCTATGTCCCCAAGCTCTGTCTTCAAAATTAGCTCCCCACTCTCTTTTACCTTTGCTTCTTTTACACCTTCCAACTCCACCCTTATTGACCTTGGGTCTGCGTTGGGGGATACATAAAAGAGTTTTTCTATGTTGCTGCCATATGCCTTTAGCTCCACCCTTATGCCTTCATAGACTTCTCCCAAGGAAACTCTCTCAAAGGTGGTTATATCCCTTTGCCACTTGCTTGGGTCATTGCCAATAAAGTAGCTAACCTTTGTGGGAGACTCTCCTACTCCTTTCACTTCCTTTACCTTGCCAAGCCTTTCTATTAGCACTGCTGTGCCTGTTATTTTTGGCTCTTCGCCTTCATTTTTTTCCACCTTTGGGAAGCTATAGACAAGCTCTCCCTCTTTGGTTATAAAGATAGAGCCGCCAAAGGTTTTGGCATAGTAGGCAACCTTTGGGTCTGTTTGCCCTTTGTTTTCAATGAAGGGCATGTTTAGGGCTTTTAGCTTTTGGGAGATCTCTGCTTTGTTAATCTCCTTTTGTGCTGTTTGGTGCCCTGGCTTGAAGATTTGATAAAAGCCGAGGGCTAAAAGGGCAAAGGCGCCCACCAGCAGAAAGGCAAAAAGGTAAGGCTTTTTTCTCATAGCAACACCCTCCTTTTGGCTTTTGTTTTATATTTTATCTCTCCCCCGACTTGTCAAGGAGGTTTTCTGCGGTAAAAATACAGGCTGGAAGCCTGATCTACCCGAAGATTTAAATCCCAACGGTCATTTAACAAGCCCCAAAAGTCTTGCTATAAACTCCAAGGCATCTTTGTTTAGGAAGATTATGGCAAAGAGAAGGATCAAAAACATAATGGTGAATTTCCTGTCAAGCCTTAGGATCTCCTTCTCTATCTTTGCTTCAAGCTCCGTTCCTGTGTTGTCTATCTTTCCCAAAAGCTCCATCTTTACGTTTTCCATCTTCCCTTCAAGCTCTGTTCTTGTATTCTCTATCTTTCCCTCAAGCTCCACCTTTAAGGTTTGTATCTCTTGGCGCAGAAGCCCGATCTCCCCATAGAACTCAGCTTTAGTTACCAATTCCTTTGTTAGCTCCTCTTTTAACTCTAACTTTTTCTGTAGGGCTACTTCTTTGGACCTTTCCTCTATGCTTTCCAAGGCTATCTCAATAGCCTCTGCTACCTTTTTGGCTTCCTCTTTTCCGAGCTTTTCCTCTAACAGCTGCAATATATCAATGGTTAAATGGGGCATGGTTAGAATTTAAGCCAAGGTTTTGATAAAGGCAAGGGGATTGTGGGGAAAGACAGACTGGAAGCCTGAAGCCAATCATCATTTAACAAGACCCAAAAGTCTTGCTATAAACTCCAAGGCATCCTTGTTTAGGAAGATTATGGCAAAGAGAAGGATCAAAAACATAATGGTGAATTTCCTGTCAAGCCTTAGGATCTCCTTCTCTATCTTTGCTTCAAGCTCCGTTCTTGTGTTGTCTATCTTTCCCAAAAGCTCCATCTTTACGTTTTCTATCTTCCCTTCAAGCTCTGTTCTTGTATTCTCTATCTTTCCCTCAAGCTCCACCTTTAAGGTTTGTATCTCTTGGCGCAGAAGCCCTATCTCCCCATAGAACTCAGCTTTAGTTACCAATTCCTTTGTTAGCTCCTCTTTTAACTCTAACT
>CALIUI010000025.1 GCA_938048815.1 uncultured Aquificaceae bacterium
CATATCCCTTTTTTCTGTAGTATCTTGCCAAAGTGTCGGCAGAGATTGTTGTATAAAGGTGCCCTACGTGGGGCACATCGTTTATGTAATAAATGGGTGTTGTTATATAAAACTTCTGAGCCATAGGGAATTAGTTTAGCATATGTTAGTAATAAAAGGCTGGGGCAAAGCCCCAGCTGTTTAATTATCAAGTAAAGTCATTATTTGGTAGTAGGGATGTATACTTTAGGACACTTTCCAAAGTTCCTTTAAGCTTTCTTATGCCAACTCTGGAAGCTTTGTACCATGGAATAGTTGTTTTGGGATCGGTATAACTGGTGGTTAGGTGGTTTAGAGACTCTTTCCATCTGTACATAAGACCAAAGACCATTCCGGGTGGTGGTGCATCGTTTACAATAACTAAGGCTACTGCATTTCCTTCCAGGCTGTAAAGTTCTACAAGATCTCCAGATTTAAGGCCAAGTTTTTCGGCATCCACAGGATTTATCTCCACATATGGCATGGGTATGCTGTATACCTTTTCTGGAAGATACTTGTCATTGTATCCTGTTTGCCAAATTATCTGTGATCTACCGTTTGTAAACCAGAAGGGAAATTTCTTATCGTTGCCATTTTTAAAGTACTTGGTAATCTCTGGCGGATAGAATTTTTTATAATCTGGATCCCATGCATCAGTTCCATACCATTTGAATTTACCATCTGATGTGCCGAATTTGTGAACATATCTCCTCTTTGTACCAACCAGTTGACCCGTCTTGGGATCTATCCTTACAGGTACTTGTATACCCTTTTGACCTACCTTCCTTAGATACTCATAGGTAACTCCCTTGTAGCATTCGGCATGAAGCTTTGTTTCATCTTCCTCTGGTACTCTATTATCTGGAAAGTCGTTTGCACCATCCAAAAAGACTTCTTCTGCTGTCTTCCAATCCATACCTGAGCAATACTTAGCTTCTTCTTGATTCCCTTCTGCCAAGTATAGTTCCTTCATCCTCGTGGCTATTCTTCCCCATATCCACCAATCGGGTTTGGCTTCTCCAGGTGGGTCCATAAATTTGTCCGCAATCCTAAGAAGCCTGCTGTTGCAGTTAATGTATGTAGTTGGTGATTCTCCCCATCCAGCCGCAGGAAGTACCAAGTGGGCATCTCTTCCTGTTTCCGTTTCATACATATTTATCACAACAAGGAAGAGTCCATCCGTTTTGGCAAGGCCATCCAAAATACGCTTTGCCCTTTCTTCGGATCCAGCAGGTTCACCCGCAAAACCGGCGTATTCGGAAAGATATTTAGTTAGAGCAAGCGTTCTTTCGTGTATTCTTTTTTTGTACTCCTGAGAGTTTGGAGTAGATAGGTAAGGGTCTGTTCCAGCAACAAAATATACTTTAGCCCTGCGGTCGTTCTTAACATACTCGTCTATGTTTGGTGGTGGCCCACCCGCGTATATAGATCCTACAAGTTTTGCCCTTGAATGACCATGAGGTCTTACATAACCTTCTTGATGCCCACCCAGTCTACCGCATCCCGTACCCGGTTTGCCATAGTTTCCAGTAAGGGCTGCAAGCTGAGCTATGGCTGCTATAGTATCATAATTTTTATGGCCCCATATTACACCTTTTTCATAAATGGTCAACGTCCTTCTTCTAAAGCTACCAGCCTTTGGTTTTGCTATCCACTCCGCCGCCTTTTCTATATCTGCCCTTGAAACTCCCGTAAGCCTTTCTACACGCGCCATAAACTCACCGTATGGTACGTCCAGCATAAGGGATTTCTTTTTATAGTCTTCAAAGGTTTTTAGGTCTGTTCTTTCCTTTATGAACTTATCATCCTGCCACCCCTTTTCCCATATCGCCCTCGCTATGGCGTTTGCCAAAACATAGTCTGTTCCTAGGTTTGGTCTCAAGTGTAACACCCTACTCTTGTCTATAGATTCTGCTACCGTAACACTTGTGGTTCTTCTTGGGTCTACTATAATCATTCTTGCCGGTTCTGTAGGCTCACCCTTACTGTATTCTTTCTTCTTCTCTTCTTCTGTTGCTCCTTGGAAGTTGGCAAGCATATGTTCCGTGTAAAAGACGGAAGCTGTCTCAAAAGGATTGGCTCCCCATAGTACTATAGTGTCTGCAAGCCTTGCATCTTCATAGGTATAGTTTAGCTCGTGAACTCCTCTTTCCCTTTGCCCCCAAACTTCCGAGTTATAAGCTGGTCTGTTGTGCATGGATAGCATACGTGTACCTACTGCAATAAAGAAGAACTTACCAACAGCCCAATTGTCCTCAAAACCAGCCCCCGCACCACCATGATCATGTATTTTCATAGCCACAGAATCTGGTCCGTAGGTATCCTTTACTCCTTTTACAACCCTTGCTATAAGATCTATTGCCTCATCCCAACTTATAGGCATAAACTGATCACCCACCCTAAGCATAGGATGATGAAGCCTTGCTCTGGTAGGCTTTGTGGGTGAGTAGGTTGCCTGTGCGTTTGTTCCCCCTCTTATAGAGTAATTCCCTCTGTTTATTGGAGAGTCATTAGATGGTACTATAAGTATGTTATAGACTTCTCCGTTCTTGCTGGTTACTATAGAATGCATATTTTCTATGGCTGCCTGACCAACCAAGACAGGTTGTTGGCTTGTAAAATCTACGCCAAGGGCATTTTCCTCTGGTTTTGGTCCACCTTCTTTGCCTACTGGCCAAACATAAACATCATAGCCGCATCCCACATTACAGTACTGGCATGGTGCCGTGTATTTTTTTGCATTCTTTGGTGGTATTGGTATTTGGTCTTTCCTTGCAAACAAAGCCATGTTTTTCACCTCCTCTTATTTATTTCTTTGTTTTGGTAATACATTTTTTGCTCTACCCCAAATAAGCCCCTCAACGCCTTCTGCATATATATCCCCAGTTGATGAATCAAGACTTAGGACTATTTGAGGCAGCCATTGGGAGGCATGTCCTTGGTATGTTTGCCCGTTCTTTGCTGGATCAAACATACTATAATGACACTTGCATATAAATCTTTTTTTCTCGTAGTTAACAGGACAGCCTTGATGTGTGCAAAGGGAAGAAAAGGCTACTATGTCTTTTTGTGGCCCTATGCCACCTATTGCTTCTGTTCCCAGCTTTATAAGAATTGCTGGGCTCGATTCATCTGGATAGTTAAAATACACGGGCTCATCGGTCTTAAGATCCCGTATGTTTGCTACTTTTACCCTTTTGTAGGGAAGTGAGTAAGCGTGGCTTACTTTAACACCATTGGCTGCCGC
>CALIUI010000026.1 GCA_938048815.1 uncultured Aquificaceae bacterium
TTGGTATGGGAAGGCTTTTGGGGTGCACAAGGAGCTGCATATAGACATAGCGGTGTTATCGGTTGTGGTGGGTTTGGCTGGTATAGTGGTTGCCTATTTGGTGTATGTGAGGGGGTTTATAGATCCCGAGAAGGCATACCAAAGCCTAAAGCCCTTGCACACTACCTTTAAAGAACAGTTCTTTACTGAAAAGCTGTACCACAAGGGCATAGCAAGGGGCTATATGTCTCTATCAAAGGCCCTTTTTTTAGTAGGCGATCGCTTTCTAATAGATGGCTTTCTAAATCTTCTCAACTGGGTCTATTTTAAGGTGGTTAAATTCCTTTGGATGAAGCTTGATATAATGCTTGTAGACCTGTTTGTGAATGGTCTTGCCAAACTTTCCTATTGGAGCGGTAAAAGGCTTAGAAATATACAAACGGGGCTTTTGAACAACTATGTTAGCTTTTTGTTGCTTGGTGTGGTTTTAATATTGGGTGTAATACTCTACAATATGAGGTGAGGCATGGAAGGCTTTCCTTTTATCTCGGTTAGTATGATACTGCCCCTTGTAGGGAGCATCCTTATACTCTTTCTAAGGGAAGAGCTTTCCAAGGGTATTGCGGTTATCTTTAGTGGCTTGGTGTTTTTGCTTTCTATAGTCTCCCTTTTCTTCTTTGATTTTTCAAAGACTGACAGGATACAGTTTGAGGAAAGGTACTCTCTAATACCAGAGCTTGGCTTGAGTCTTCATCTTGGTTTTGATGGCCTATCCTATCTTATGTACATCCTAACCACTATCGTATCCATTTCTGCGATCCTTTGGTCCACAAGAGACCATCAGATAAGCCACAGGTTAAAAGAGTACTACATATGGTTCTTGCTAACGGAAACCTTCCTTTTGGGTGTTTTTTCAAGTATTGACCTTATGGTCTTTTACGTCTTCTACGAGCTTACTTTGGTGCCCATGTTTTTTGTGATAGGCATATGGGGCTACAAGCTTAGAATGTACTCCGCCTACAAGTTCTTTATCTATATATTTGTGTCTTCTCTCTTTCTACTTCTCGGTATAGTTAGCCTTGCGGTGCAACATTACAGACAGTTTGGTAAGTTCTCCTTCAACTACTTTGACCTTATAAACAACCGCTACAGCCTTGAGTTTGAGGTCTTTCTCTTCTTGCTTTTCCTTATAGCCTTTGCTGTTAAAACTCCTATTGTGCCCTTCCATACTTGGCTTCCCGACGCTCATGGTGAGGCACCCACTGCGGGTTCTGTGGTCCTTGCCGCCATACTTCTCAAGATGGGTACCTATGCCCTCCTTAGGTTCAACATAGGGCTTTTCCCAGAAGCTTCCCTTTTCCTTATGCCCATTATGGTCCTTTGGGGGATCTTTAGCATAGTTTTTGCTTCTTGGTTTACCATAAGCCAAAGCAATGTAAAAAGGTTCGTGGCTTACTCTTCTGTTAGCCACATGGGCTTTGTGGTGGCAGGCATGTTCCTTTTAAACACAGAAGGGCTAAAGGCAAGTATTACAGAGATGTTCGCCCACGGACTTACTTCTGCAGCCCTCTTTATGATGGCAGGCTTTATATACAACAGACTTCATAGCTTCAACATGCAAGCCCTTAAGGGAAGTATAAAGTTTATGCCCCTCTTTGCGGTGCTGGTGGCTATAACGGGCTTTTCTTCCATGGGCTTGCCCGGTGGTTCCTCCTTCTGGGGCAAGTTTTTGACCATAGTGGGCGCAAGGGAGTACAGCCTTGCTCTTGCCTTCCTTGTTATAGTGGGCGCCTTCTTTAGTGCGGTCTATGTGCTTTACCTTCTCAAAACCCTCTATTTGGATACAAAGGAGGAAAGCAGGTTGATACACTTCACAGATATAAGGGGCTTCAAGTTGGTCGCCTTTGTTCTTATGGTTCTTCCTATGATTTTGGTAGGCTTTTTACCCTTCCTCTTCTTTGCCTTTTATGAGGGCTACATACAAAGCCTTTTAACCTATCTGTCTACAAGGCTTATGGGGGGCTAAGATGGAACAGCTGGTAAGTATTGAGTTTCCCAATATCTCTTTGGTGCTTCCCGAGATAGTGGTACTTATAACAGGCTTTCTCCTTTTTAGCCTTGACCTTTTTTACAAAAGGCTTAACCATTCCCTTGCCATAAGCCTTAGCCTTGTGGGTTATTTTATAGCTTTCCTTTTACTTGTTTTAAATGCAAACCTTAAGGGTGAGACCTTTTACGGCCTTTATGTAAGGGATGGTTTTTCCACCCTCTTGCAGGCTTTTATGGTGCTTCTCACTATGGCTCTTCTTGCCTTTAACTATAAATATTACAAACACAAAAAATCCTTGTATGGTGAGTTCTATTACATTCTTAACTTTGCCCTGGTGGGTGGTATGTTCTTGGTGTCCTCCTACAACCTTATAGTTTTATACGTAGCCCTTGAGGCACTTTCCATATCCTTTTACATACTTACCGCCCTTTTAAAGTCTGATTTTAACTCAAAGGAGGGAGCCTTTAAATACCTTATGCTGGGTGGTCTATCCATAGCCTTGGCTTCTTATGGTGCAGGTTTTATGTACCTCTATTCGGGCTCTTTGGACCTTAGGTATATACTAACCCACATAGGTGAAAAGGAGTATCTTTTGGTTTTGGGGCTTGTATTCTTTTTGATAGGTTTTGCTATAAAGATCGGCGCTGTGCCTTTCCACTTTTGGCTTCCCGATGCCTATCAAGGTGCTCCCACTCCCATAACCGCCTATATGGCTTCTGTGGGTAAGCTTGCCTTCTTTGCTCCCCTTATTAGGCTTATGCCATACATTCAAGAGCATTTTGCCTACGCTTGGATTATAACAGTAAGCCTCATATCCGCCTTTACCATGTTATATGGAAACTTGGTGGCTTTGGTTCAAAAGGATGTAAAAAGACTACTGGCTTACTCCTCCATAGCCCATTCGGGTTATATTATGGCGGGTATCGCTGTTGCCAACCTTATAGGCCTAAAGGCGGTGATATACTTCTTGATCGTTTATGCCCTTATGGGGTTTGGTAGTTTTATGGTGCTTGCTCTTTTGGAAAGGGTTCCCCACTGGGAACACAAGTTAGAGCAGTTTTCTGGAATGCGCTTCTCCCATCCCCTTTTGGCGGTTTCTTTCATGCTTATACTTTTTGCCCTTTTGGGCGTTCCTCCAACGGTGGGCTTTGTAGGTAAAGCCCTTGTCTTTATGGCTCTTTCCTTTGGAAAGCTTTGGTGGTTGGCTTTTGTAATGATAGTGGCTACGGGCATATCCACGGGTTATTATCTGAGGATCATCGCCCTGATGTTTATGAGGGATTCTAAGGAAAGGCTAAACTTAAACCTTTCCAAAGGGGAGGTCTTCACCATCTTGTCCATTGTTATAGCAGTTGTCTTGTTGGGGGCTTTGCCTATAATATTATGGAGCTTTGTAAGCCCCTCTGCGGAAACTCTATTTGCGAGGTGAAGGCATGGAGTACATAGCTTTGCTTATATTTTTCTTTATCCTGCTTGGGCTTGCCCTCGTCTTTGTCTTTATAAACTATGTCCTTGGTCCCAAATCCTCCGACGCCTTGCAAGACTATCCCTATGAATGTGGTGTTCCCCTGTACGATAAATCCGCCCAATCTACGTTCCATCAGGGCTATTACCTTCTGGGTCTTTTGCTATTGCTCTTTGACATAGAAGCTGCCTTTCTCTTTCCTTGGACTGTGGTTTACAGGTACTTAGGTATCTTTGGCTTTATTGAGATGTTCCTTTTCATCCTTATTCTTACTTATGGCCTTTTGTACGCTTGGAGAAAGGGTGCCTTAAATTGGCAGTTTGAAGAAGAAAGCTTATAAAGGAGTTAAAGGATGCCTTGGGCAAAGGGTGAAGACTTTATTGATCTAAAGGAAAGGTTTGAAGGGCTAAGGATAGAGGAAAAGCCTACCATAACTGCCTTGCACATAGAAAAGGAAAGGATTATAGACCTTCTTAAGGCTTTAAAGGAAAAGGGCTTTAAGCTTTTTTTAGACCACTCGGTGGTAGATTTTCCCGATAGAAGTCCAAGGTTTCAAGCCTTCTACATGCTATACAACGTAGATGAGAGAAAAAGGGTTATAGTGAAAACTTGGACCGATGGAGTATTGCCCTCCATAGAAAAGCTCTGGTTTGCGGGTAAATGGGCAGAAAGGGAAGCCTACGATATGTTTGGAATAAAATACGAGGGGCATGAAAACCTTGTAAGAGCCTTTATGTGGGAAACTTACCAACACTTCCCCCTCAGAAAGGACTTTCCCCTTGAGGGTTTTGCCACAGAATACCTTCCCTCCCTTAACGAGGTCCTTTGGGGCGATAATCTTCAAGGCCTTATGAACTACGATAAGATGCACACGCCCGTGCCCACCTTGGAAGACCTCGAAACAACCGAAAAGAAAAGGCTACAAAAGAAGGCTCAGATAGTTCTAAACTGGGGACCTTTGCATCCGGGTACCCATGGTACCATGTGGTTTTTGTTCGACTTGGAGGGCGAAAGGGTCTATCAATGTGATGTTATCCTTGGACAGCTGCACAGGGGAGTGGAAAAACTGGCGGAAAACGAAATGTATAACCAGTTTTTGGTCTATACGGACCGTATGGACTATCTTTCTGCCCTCTGCTCCAATCAAGCCTGGGTTGTGGCAGTAGAAAGATTACTTGGCATAGAAGACCTTGTGCCCGAAAAGGCAAAGTACATAAGGACTATGATGTCGGAGCTGCAAAGGATAAACTCCCACCTCCTTTGGCTTGGCACCTACGCCCTTGACTTGGGAGCTCTTACCATCTTCCTTTATGCCTTCAAGGAAAGGGAAAAACTTATGGATATAATAGAGGGTATAACGGGCGCAAGACTTACCATATCCTATACAAGGGTTGGTGGGGTTCGTATGGACCTTCCCGAAGGTGCCCTTGAGGTTATAAAGGCTTTTGTAAAGAGATTTCCAAAGGAGTTAAAGGAGTGGGAGACCATACTTAGCAGGAACAGAATATGGCTAAGAAGGAATATAGGGGTTGGCGTTATAAGCAAAGAAGATGTATATTTCTACGGCCTTACGGGACCTGTGGCAAGAGGCTCTGGAGTACCTTATGACCTTAGAAAGTTTGAGCCCTACGATGCCTACGGGTGGGTAGAGTTTGACATTCCAGTGGGAGAGAATGGAGATGTTTATGACAGGTATCTTGTAAGGCTTGAGGAGATGAGGCAAAGCCTTAGGATAATAGAACAGTGTGTACAAGCCCTTGAAAAGATGCCCAAATCTGCCCCCTTCTTTGCAGAATCTCCGGACCCCAAAAAGCTAAAGCTACCTATGGACGGCATAGGTCTAAAGGTGCCAGAGGGAGAGATATACTCTTCTGGTGAAAACCCAAGGGGAGAGCTTGGCTTTTATATATACTCCACAGGAGGTGTAAAGCCCTACAGGGTGAAGATAAGGCCCGGTTCCTTATACAACCTATGCGTATATCCAAAGCTAATGAAGGACAGAGTTATAGCGGACGCAGTTGCCCTTTTGGCAAGCCTTGATCCGGTGGTTGGAGAAATAGACCGTTAGGAGGTAAGTATGGAAGGTCTTTTGGCGTGGCTTGTTATAACCCTTATAAAGATAGTGGTTATATTAGCCATAGTTCTCGGTGTGGGTGCTTACCTTACCCTTGTGGAAAGAAAGGTGGCGGCACACATCCAAAGAAGGCCTGGTCCTATGGTGGTGGGATGGCATGGCCTTTTACAGCCCTTGGCGGATGGGCTAAAACTCCTTACCAAAGAAGACCTCTTTCCAAGGTATGGCAACAGGTTTTTGTACAACCTTGCCCTTGTTATGGCCTTGGTGCCTGCCACTTTGGTTTTTGCGGTGGTGCCCTTTGGTCCCGAGTTTGAAGCCTTTGGCATAAAGGTAAAGCCCATATTGACCGATGTAAATATAGGGCTTCTTTTGGTTTTTGCCCTTGGCTCTATGGCTGTTTTCTCCATAGCCTTGGCGGGTTGGGCTTCCAACTCCAAGTATGCCCTGATAGGTTCTATGAGAAAGGCGGGCATTATAGTTTCCTATGAGGTGGTTATAACCTTTGCGGTGATGGGACCTATAATCCTTGCAGGCACCCTTTCCACCTACGACATAGTTCAAAACCAGATAGACCAAAAACTATGGTACGTATGGTTGCAGCCCATAGCCTTTGTGGTGTATATGTTTGCCATGCTTGCGGAAACGGGTAGAGTCCCCTTTGACGTACAAGAGGCAGAGGCAGAGCTTGTCACAGGCTTTACCGTGGAGTACGGTGGTATGAAGTTTGGACTTTTCCCTTTGGTAGAATGGTATATTGAAGTCCTTTCCCTTTCTGCCATTGCCGTGGTTCTCTTTTTTGGCGGTTGGTCTCCTATAAACATCCCATTCCTTGGCTTTGTGGATCCTCTCTTTTTCCTTGGACCTCTTTCGCCCTTTGTTTGGTTTGTTCTAAAGGTATCCCTTCTTTTCCTTTTTGTCCTTT
This sequence comes from uncultured Aquificaceae bacterium, assembly GCA_938048815.1. GTDB lineage: Bacteria > Aquificota > Aquificia > Aquificales > Aquificaceae > Pampinifervens. The sequence continues at coordinate 6,494 of CALIUI010000026.1, forward strand.
GGCTACACTGGACTTTGCCAAGGTATAGAATAGATCAGATAACGGAAACCGCGTGGAAGGTTATGTTGCCTTTAACCTTTGTAAACCTTGTGCTTACAGCAGTTTTCGCACCCCTAATATGGAGGTGAAAAATGGTTAAAAGGGTTTTTGAAAGGCCTTTGAGCTGGATTGAAAGGATATTTTTCTTGGATTTTATAAGGGGGCTTTCCATAACTATAAGACATGCCTTTAGAAAAACTATAACCACCCATTACCCCTACGAGAAGTTAACACCACCCAAGCGCTTTAGGGGATTCTTTGGCCACAAGGTGGTTGATGGAAAAGAGCCCCAGCCTGTATTTGATGAATGGGTAGAAAGGTTCAAGATAAAGGTGGAGCCCGGAAAGAGCAGGTGCGTAGTGTGTATGTTGTGTAAAAGGGCTTGCCCTGTGCCCCAGCTCTTTGAGATAGAGGGAGAAAAACTACCCGACGGAAGGAGAAGGGTTTCTGTCTTTAATATGAATATGATGTTATGTACCTTCTGCGGCTTTTGTGTGGATGCTTGCCCTGTGGATTGTCTTTTCCAAAGTGATATCCACGAGACTGCAAGCTACACAAGAAGGGATGCTGTTTTAAACCTTGAGATCCTGGAAAGGATAGGAAGGGATTGGCAAAGAAGGAGAGAAGAGGAACCCGATAGAATATGGATAGACGACCAACAAAGACAAAGGCTTTGGTATGAGAACCAGGTAAAACTGCCGGAGGTAAAAAGGTGATACAGTGGATAGTTTTTATTTTTTTCTCCCTTTTGGCGATCCTTTCTGCCTTTGGGGTAGTTTTCCTTTCCAATCCCATATACGTGATCCTTTCCCTTCTTTCTGTTTTGGTTTCCATAGCAGGCATCTTTTTCGTGGCGGGCGCAGAGCTCGTTGCAGCTATACAACTACTAATATATGCTGTTGCAGTGGCGGTCTTTTACGTTTTTGTCCTTACCGCAGTGCCTTGGGAGAAGGCTTTTAAAAAGGATAGCCACTATAGAGTATCGGGTCTTTTCTCCTTTCCTTTGGTTTTGATCCTATATTTAGAGATGCTTTTGGTTTTTCTTATAGGTATTGGCGTATCTCCAAAGGGTGAGCTTAGGGAGCTTATAAAGAAACTTGGTAATACGGAGGTGGTAGGTAGTATACTTTTTAGTAAGTACTTTTTGGCTTTTGAGCTTGTATCCCTTGTTTTGCTTATAGGTATGATAGGTGCAGTTTTGATCGGAAGGAAGGAGGGTCAGGTTTATGAAGACGATACCCCTTGAAGCCTACTTGGTGGTAAGTATGGTACTCTTTGGGCTTGGTGTTTTTGGTATGATAGTGCGGAGAAACATGGTGACGGTGCTTATGAGTATGGAGCTTGCCCTGAATGCGGTCAACCTCCTTTTTGTGGGAGCCGACGCCCATCTTGGCTTGGTGGATGGTCAGGTTTTTGCCCTTTTTGTAATAGCTCTTGCTGCTGCGGAGGCTGCGGTAGGCTTAGGTATAATAATAGCCATATTTAGACTAAGAAGGGTGGATTCCACCGACGAAATAGTGGATATGAGAGGTTGAAAAGATGGAAGTGCTTATACTCCTATCACCTTTAATAGCCTTTGTTGTTATAGGCTTGTTTGGCTCAAGAATAGGAGA
>CALIUI010000027.1 GCA_938048815.1 uncultured Aquificaceae bacterium
GTCAATTCATGTGGAAATGTCTTCAGTGGTTGTTCAACACAGGGGAAAACCAGTATCCTTTATAACTGTAAAAGATATCACCGAGGATATAGAAAGGGAAGAGCTATACAGAAGGCTTGCCACCACAGACCCTTTGACGGGCATTTACAACAGATATTCCCTATACCAAAGCCTTGAAAAAGTCTTGCACAGTGCGGAAAGATACAAAGAAGTTTTTTCCCTTCTGATGCTAGATATAGATGATTTCAAGAAGATAAACGATACCTATGGACATTTGGTGGGCGATTCTGTTTTAAAGGCTGTTGCAGCGGCTATTAAGGGGGTTATAAGAAAAAGCGATATCTTTGGAAGGTTTGGTGGAGAGGAGTTTCTTTTAATACTTCCAAAGGCAGGGGACCCTTATAGGGTAGGTGAAAAGATAAGAAAGGCGGTACAATCTTTAAGGTTTGAAGAGGGATTAAGTATAACCCTTTCGGTGGGAGGTACCGTGTACAAGGAAGGTGATAGCGTTGATAGCCTTGTCCAGAGGGCGGACGATGCCCTTTATAGGGCAAAGGCATTGGGTAAAAACAGGGTGGTCATTATATAGTTAAAATATCTCCTCTTTTAGTTTTTCGTTCATATTTTCCACCTTTCTTTTTAGCTCCTCTTCGTATTTCTTTAACCTTTGGGCAAGTTGGGGGTATTTTAGAGAAAGAATTCTTACCGCCAAAAGGCCTGCGTTGGTGCCGTTGCCTATTCCTACCGTTGCCACTGGAACTCCTGCAGGCATTTGGACTATGGAATACAAAGAATCCACACCCGATAGATGTTTTGAGGGTATGGGCACACCTATGACGGGCAGGGTGGTCATGCTGGCGGTCATTCCCGGAAGGTGGGCAGACCCTCCAGCCCCTGCTATTATAACCTCTATGCCCCTCTCCCTTGCACCTTTTGCATATTGGTACATCAGGTCGGGAGTGCGATGGGCAGAAACTACTCTTACCTCACAAGGTACATCAAAGTCCTTTAAAACCTCATAGGCGGGCTTTAACCATTCCCAATCGGAAAGGCTTCCCATTATTATTCCCACCAAAGGATCTTTCATAACTATAATTTTAAGCATACGCCGAGTGAAGAATTATCCTTTGTAGGGATAGTTCATTGACCGCCACAAGAAATTTAAAATTCTGGTAGTTCAGGTTTCCAGCCCGTATTTTTATCGCAGGCAAGGATGCCTGCGCTACAGATGAAAGGGAATTTCTCACTAGGCGTATTTTCACGTCTATAATTTTAAGTTATGAAAAGATCTGTTATGTTAATAGACCTTGATAGATGTATAGGCTGTCTTTCCTGTGAAGTTGCCTGCAAGCAAGAAAAGGGCATAGAAAACTTTGGCATAAGGCCCATGAAGGTGCATAGAGTGGGTGGTATAGGAGAAGATGCAGATGCCTTTTTCTTACCTATGAACTGCTTTCACTGTGATCCCGCTCCCTGTGTCTATGCATGTCCAACCTTCGCCATGAGAAAGAGAGAAGACCATATAGTCTATGTGGAAGAGCTAAGGTGTATAGGCTGTAAGGCTTGCATAATAGCCTGTCCTTATGGAGCTATAGCCTTTAATCCCAACACCAAGAAGGTGGAAAAATGTGATTACTGTTATAAAAGACTTGAAAGGGGACTTTTGCCTTCTTGCGTTTCCAAGTGCGTTACCAACTGTCTGTATTTTGTAGAAATGGAAGAAAGGCCTAAGGAGAAGCACATAGCAAAAAGGATAGATTCTCTTCTTTACAAGGAACTTTTTAACTGGGCCTCAAAGGATAAATTCCTTAAGGTTTAGCAATATTCCCACAAGGGCACCAAGGGATAGAAAGGGTCCATAGGGAAGGGCGAACTGCATGGTGCGGTTTTTTATAATCAAAGGAAGGGCATAGAGTAGTCCAAATAAAGACCCCAAAAACACCGCATACAAAACACCCCACATACCAAAGGCAGAGCCAATAAAGGCCATAAGCTTTATATCTCCAAAGCCAAGCCCCTCAATACCCCTGATCTTTGTGTAATAGAGATATATAAGAAGGAAGGCTCCGCTTCCTACCAAGGCGGATAATAAACTTTCCTTGGGTCCAAGGTCTTGCCGGAAAAGGCTACTTAAAAGTCCCAAAAGAAAACCACCAAGGGTGAGACTATCGGGAAGTGTAAAAGTATTCCAATCTATAAGGCTTGCCACAAGAAGTATTGAAAAGAATACAAAAAACAAGACAGCCATAAAGGGCTCTTTAAACTTCAGAAAGCAAACAACAAAAAGAAAGCCACTAAAGGCTTCCACCAAAGGGTAGCGGATGGATATTTTACTACCGCAATGTCTACACTTTCCCCTTAGCCAAATATATGAAATTATGGGAATGTTGTCATACCACCTTATAGGTTTTCCACAGGCGGTGCAATGGGAGGGTGGAGATATCACAGACATCCCCCTTGGCAGGCGGTATATAAGCAAGTTGTAAAAACTACCAAACATAGAACCAAGGATGAAAATTATTAAGAATTGAAGTATATCCATACAGGTTTAAAATTATAAAGCATGAGAAGGTTAGCCTTTCTGTTCTTAGCGCTACTCTTTTTAGCAAGCTGTAAAAAGCAAAGTGGAACACAAAGCACAGAAATAAAGGACCTTATACCCCAACACAACCACGCCATGCTTATAGTGGAAAGTGAAAGCTGTATATACTGCAAGCAACTAAGGAAAGACCTGCAAAGAGAAGATATATCCACACAGCTACAGGGTATGGATGTTTTTAGTATTCTCTACGAGAGCAACGCTAAGGTTAGGTACTTAATGGGTGGCAAGGAGCATATAAGTACAGAGGAAGAATTGGCAAAGTCCTTGAAGGTGAGCTCCTTCCCACAGGTCTTCTTCTACGACAAGGAGGGCAATGTAGTTTTACATTTACCAGGTTATCAACCACCCAAAACCCTTACCTGTACTATAAGGTTTGTAAAAGAAGAAAGATATAAAGAGGAAAATTATATGGACTACCTTAGGTCTCAAAGATGCCTTTGAAAGCTATCTTTTTTGACCTTGATGGTACTTTGATAGACTCTTACAAAGATATAGGCATCCATCTTAACAGAACCCTCAAAGACTTTGGCTTGCCGCAGGTGGATATAGAAGATGTTAGGTATATGGTGGGCGGTGGAGCAAGGGAGCTTTTAAAAGGGTATTTTTCCGATGGTCTATTGGAGGAATCCCTAAGGGTTTTCAGAAGCTACTATTTAAAAGAACCCGTAATATACACAAAACCCTTTGAAGGGATTTTAGAGCTTTTGGAGGCTTGCAAAGAAAGAGGCATAAAATTGGCGGTTATTACCAACAAGATGGAAGAACTATCAAAGGTTATCCTTGAAAAGCTTGGGCTTATGGAATACTTTTCCCTGTTGGTTGGCGGAGATACCTATCCAGAGAAAAAGCCTTCCCCTTTGCCAATTTTAGAATCCTTAAAATTGCTTAACTTATCTCCCGAAGAGGTCCTAATGGTGGGAGACACAGAGGCGGACATGAAAGCAGGTAGACTCTCCAAGGTTAAAAGAGCCCTTGCCAAATGGGGATATGTTAAGCTGGTAGAGGAGGTGCCCGACTACATCTTTGAAAGTCCTTTTGACCTTTTAATCAATCTTGAAAAGCTTTAACTTACCCGAATGCCCCCTTAGAAGCTTGATCCTATACTTAGGAATTTTTAAATACAAAGAAAGAAGCTCTATTATCCTTTCATTTGCCCTTCCCTCTTGGGGAGCTTCTCCAACCGCAACCTCATAGAAGTCCTTCTCTACCTCTTTCACATACTCCTTTTTTGACCTTGGCTTTGCCCTAATCTTTATTATCATTCCTCTGAAACTTCTCTAGCAGACTTGTACTTTATGGTATAAACCACCACAAGGCCATCTATACCATGCTCCTTTACCAAGCTTGTTTCCACATCAAGGATATCACCACCCTCTTCTTCAATGGTGGATAAAACTTCATTAAGCTTTTCTGTGATTTCTTTATCATTTCCCTCAAGGGTTATTATCATGCATCTATAAGCCATATTTAAAGTATAACTCTTTTTAAGTTCTATAGTATGAATATAAGCCGCTCTAAACGTTTCTACAGCAATAACTTGACTGCAATCCAAAGGTGATAGTTCTCCTTCTGATAAACTTTCTCCCTTAAATATTCTCCAGAATATAATGGCTAAATAATCGGGATATGTCTGATTTCCAACTGGGTGTTTAGTTTCTTTTTCTATAGCCCAATAAAGAACACCATCTGAATCGAAATGCCTTTTTATTGATCCTTTTAGTTCTAATGCATGCCTTTTAAAATAATACCAGTCCCTATCGCCTACGCTTTTTAGTAATTGTGAAAATAGTATTAAGCCTACGTAAGATTCCAAATTATCTATAAGGTACTTTACATCTCTATAGGGTAAGGCTTTTATAAGACCATACTTGTTATCCTTTAAGTATAAAATAATGTAAGCTATATCTTTAAACTCCCTTAAATGTTGTTCAATTATCTCAAAATCTCCAGTTATTTTTATATAAAAATAGAGCAAACTTAAAAATGTTGACGCATAGGAGTCTGCGGAGTCATAATTATAAGTTGGTAAAAGTCTTCCATCCTTAAAATAGAAATCGTATATAGTCCCTGTAAGCCCCCAGGTATCTGGATAGTTTAGGTTTCTAACGTACCAAAGTATATACTCCTTTATGGTTTCTGGATTTTCTTTTCTATCTAAAATCAATTTTGTAGCATAAAGATTAGCAAAATAGGGTATGTAAATTTCATTACTCCCAATTTTACAATTCGACCTTATATATATATCAAGCATAGGAAATGAAAAAGTTATACTAATCGCTAATAAAGCCAATAGAAACCCTTTTAACATCTTTAGTTATGATTATATATCTGTAAGCTTCATCTTCAACAGTCTTTAAGTAATCATAATTAGAGATAAGTCTGTACTTTTTAGGGATAGCTATAGTTATAGCTTCAAGACCCTTTTGGTTTTCTAAATTAACCTTTAGGGTTTTTCCTTCTATACTAAAGCTGTATTTGGTTTCCAAAAACCTTAAAAGGAAATCTGCAAAATAGCTCATGGGCTTTATTTTTATAAGACCTTTTTCTTGCATATCTTTTGCATCTTGAAAGAATTTCTTCATTGCGTTAGGGTAATGGGGAATATCGTAAGGATGTGAATAGAAAAGTCTTATAACCCTCTCTCTCGCAATGAAGTTTAACAGGTCTGTCAAGAAATCTTCCACCTCTTGCTCGCTGAGACCCTCTTTCCACATCTCAAAGAGAGAAGCATTTCTTCCATAGGGGGTTATTGGAAAGGCTATCACCCTATTTGATACCATTTTTCCATTAAAAAAAGTTCTATTTGGTGATGAGCCAGAGTCTCCTGTGTAGTAGTAAGCCACCATTCCCAACTTCTCTAGAATTTTCGTGGCTTCCGGTTGTGGATGAACCCCGTTAGGGGCGGAATATTCTCTAATTTTATAACCTGTTATACTTTCCAAACAGTTATTGTTCATGACTATATACCTTTCCATATCCTTTATACCTAATTTACCCTCCAAAAATCCATAAGAAAACCAGTTATGCGCCCATCCACCATGAGAACCTAATTCTCCGTACGGAAGTATCATTTCCACATAGACTTTCCCCTTCCCGCAGGCATCAAAGCCAAGCCCATCTCCTTCCTTATCTCTAAAATCCCCCGCAGTTATATGGTTGGAAAATTCAAGGCCCCTTATCAGGTAGCCATTCTCTACCATGAAGGGAATACTTTTCCAATCAGTGTTTGCATCTATATGCCAGTTTATAACAAGCCCACCAACTCCGTAAGGAGTATTCACCAAATGGGGTATATGCAAGGTTTTGAACAGAAAAGCTCTTAAGAAAGACCTAAGGGGTAAATCATCAGAGTAAGCCTTTAGATGTCCAAGGGGAAGATTTACGTAAAATATCTTGCCCTTTTTGTAGTGTTTTATGACCATCCCTGGTAGTCTTTCACCCTCCTTTGTAATAACATCTGCCAAGGTCAGAATAGTGTTATCCAGTACCTTTACCCTTGCAACAGGATATTCAAGAAAATCGTAAGCATAACCTTTCACAAGTCTGGATTCCTTGTCCAGTTTCCCGGGCGTTATGCCAAGAGACAGAGCATCATTAATCTTTATATAACCAGTGGTATAAGCTCTATCTCTTAGTTCGTCATAGGGGGCGTAATTTATCCCAAGTATTTTTGTAAAGATAGGGGTTTTAAGGTACGCCCCTTTGTGGTCTTTTATTCCCACATCATAAACTAACATCAGATTTCCGCCTTTTGAAAGATAGTTTTCAAACCAAAGCCTTACTTCTGGGTTCATTCTTTGAAGAAGACAGTCCGGTAATATTAGGGCGGGGTGATGATTTACAAAATCTAAGGTAATTTTATAAGAATAGAGCAAGGAGTAATCTAATCTTTCAAAAGGTACTCCTTCTTCTTCTAACACGCTTTCGTAGGCGCGAAGAATGTGCGAACAATCTTTTAAATGTAGGGGATTATAAACTAAAATAATTTTCATCTCACCATCACTAAGACTCATGTATTCATAAAGTCTTATTAAAAATGCTATAAAGGAGAGAACAATTAGTAAAATAAAGAGTTTTTTCTTCATACTTTTATTATACCTTCTCCGTCTGTATGCACGTATCCATATATTTTAGTATTGCCTTCCATAATAACGCTCTTTTTACCAACGACAGATTTTATAGCTCCCTCCATACCAACTACCACACCTTTTATGATAACGACACCTTCATGAGAAAAAATATTTCCCTTTACCCAAACATCTCCCTCAATGATTATATCCTTTTCGGAGATTATATTTCCTTCAATAATAAGAGATCTATCTGCCGTTTTTATGCTCATAGCTTCTTTTGACTTTATATTCCCTTCTATACGGGCAGGGTTGTTAAAAGAAGATTTCTTTATTCCCCACCCTATGTTTATCTCCTTTGCGTAGATTCTTGTAAATGTGCATGATGCATCTATGGTTATTTTCTCTGAAGAGTAAAAGTTTATACCCAATATTGAAGGTGCTTTTATGGTGGCTTCACCTTCCACATGGATCCATCTTGCTACCTCCAATGGGGCTTTAACTTCAAGGTTTCCAAATATAAGCATGCTTCGAGCGAACGTAGAATGTTCAATTCTGAGACTTCCATAGGCAATAACTTCTTTATTGGTTGTCAAAGGTTCAACGGTTTTGCTTTCTTGTCCCCTTACAAAAACTATACTGCGAGGATGTTTTCCTCCCACCTCATTGGTAAAAAAAATTAGTTTTTCTGGTTTATCCGAGGATAAAGGGATATCTATGCTTTTAAGGCTATCTAATAATTCTATATCTACCTTTGAAATTGCTTCTTCCAGAATCTTACTAAAAGATTTTCCAAAAAAGGCTGGGTCCTTAGAGTAGTCTTGTTTAATAATTAAAGGATCTTTATCCTTTTTTACCGCAAGTTCAACCAAAGCTGGTATAAAGGGAATTAGAATTAACAATAAAAATATAAAAATCATAGGGTACTCAGGCACTTCTAAACCTCTCCGTTTTGTGCCAAACTGCCTGTTTTTTGGTTATGGTGGTTCTCACAGCGTCAATAAACCCCAAAGAAGTGTACCACGCGTTAAAAAGAAATATAAAATAGAAAATCGGTAGAAGTCTAAGCCTTTCTACCCCACCATCCAGAAAAACAGCAAAACCTATTTGAAAAAAAGGGGCAAAGTTCCCAAAGGTATTATAGGCTACTACTCCTAAGAGAATCCAAAAGCCTGAGAGTATTTCCATCTCTCCAAGGAAGAATAAAATCAAAGAATCCACAATGCCCAAAAGTAATAAAAAGGGCACTGCGTATATAAAAAGCAAAAGGGTACCGTCTAATTTTTGCAAAAAGCTCAAGTTTGACCTCCAAAGTGGAACAAGGTATTTAAAGAGAACTTGGTTGTGTCCATGAGACCACCTTCTGATCTGCCTTGCTCTAACCCTCCAGTCCTCTGGAGCTTCTTCATAACACTCTGCTTTGTTTGCATATACTACCTTATAACCGTTAACAAAAAGTCTGAAGGTTAGCTCTGTATCTTCTGCGAGAATGCTGGTATCAAAGCCGCCAAATTCCAAGACTAAACTCTTCCGAAAGGCGCCCACAGTTCCGCCGTATTGGGGTATTAGGTCAAGGTTGTACCTTGCCTGCTGGTCTACCTGATAACCCCCAGCCCTTTCCAAGTCTAAAAGTCGTGTCAAAAGATTTTTCCCAGCGTTTATTGGTACAACTCTTCCCATCACCGCACCAACGTCTGGATCCGAGAAGTTTACGACAAGCTCCCTTAACTGCCCTTTGGGTGGTATATAATCTGCATCGTAAACTACTATTATTTCGCCCTTTGCTATCTTTAAAGCATCGTTAAGCGCTGCCGGCTTTCCTCTTGGTTCATCTCCAAGCCTATGAAGGGGCTTTATAAAAGGATATTTTTTTGCAAAATCTTCAACAATCTCTTTAGTTTTGTCAGTAGAGTGATCATTCATAGGTATTATCTCTAACTTATCTTTTGGATAATCTTGGTCTACAAGTGCGGAAAGGATGTATTTAGCAACTTTTTCTTCGTTATGCATAGGGATAAGAGCAGATACATAAGTCATTTCGCTATCCAAAATATCATGGTAGCTTACTTTTTGCTCTCCAAAAGCCCTGTTATAAGTAAAGAGGTAGTGTCTGAATATGTAAGCTGTGATAATAAAAACTAACAGCATTATATAAGTCTTTAGAAAAATAATTAATAAAGCCATTTCCAATACCTCAGATTTTTCTTAGCCACTTTGGAAATAATAGAAAGGTAGAAGCCATATATCCCGCTTATGTATATCATATCCAGCAGAGGTCCAAAGTTAAAGAACATGTTTGCCATCCATAAAAAAGAGTAGTTCTTAAGAATGTATAAGAAAAGCGCATACCTAACAGCCGCAAATACAAAAGAGTAAGCTAAGCTAAGAATAAATGTAAGAAAATTGGCTATAAGGACCCACCAAGAGAAGCTGAAAAGGGCTATAGAAAATCCAAATAAGAAAGGAATAAGAGTAAATATACCCACTTGAGCTATGGCATAAAGAATAGAAAAATCATCTATTGTGTAAGGGAAAGCATAGCCAAAGAGTAAAAAATATACGGAGGAAAGCATAAGTATAAGAAATACAAAGTTAAGCCATATCTTGAAGGGTCTTGGTATAAAGTCAAATTTATAGTTGAAGAAAAGCACCAGTATACATACTAATAAAACAAATAAGGTTTCTAAGTATGTTGGTAGTCTACCAGATGATGATAAGAAATAAAAATACACTCCATCAACAATTTCCTTTTTATTTATACTTGCTTCGGTGAAAATAAAATTGCTTGTTATAGATAGTAAATAAGAAATTGAGCTTATATGGGATACAAGATAAAAGGATACACAAAAGTATAAAAACATCTGCATAAAAAATAAGGCCTTATCGTTTTTTAATAACCTACCAAACCGTGCATAATCTATTACCTTATTAACTTCAAAACTCTTTAAAGGCTCCAAGCCCAACCCCATACTTTTCATAGCCTTTATTGAGCTTTAGATAGCTTATGTCTGCAAAAACCCCAAAGTCTTTTGTTATCCAGCGCCTGTGCTTAAAGGCTATGTAGAAGGATCTTTGTCTGACCTCTTCTGGGCTTGCAAGATATGAAGCAAGGTAAGCCTGCTTTCCAAAGGATAGATCCACATAAGTCCAAGAAGATTTTTCCCTTCCAAAGCCCACGCTAACAAGGTTGGAAGAAGAGCGCACGCTACCTGGGTAGCTTTCATTTATAAAATGCCTATAGGTGAAGTTCCAACCTTCATGATAGTAGGTAAAACCAATACTTATTACTAGATCTTTATGAATATCATGATACCTTATGTAAGATGCCCCCAAGGCAGGTACTAAGTTTTTTCTTCTCCCAACTTTTATGTTAAACTCTTGGTCTATTCTATAACGCGGTAGATAATCGGACATAGTTCCAAAGGATACGGCGGAATATGTATAAAATCTCTCTGTCCAATCTTTGTAGGCGCCTCCCCATACCAAGGATGCTTCGCCTTCCTTTCTGGAAAAGCCAGACAAACCTAGAGAGTAAGTGAATCCTTCTATAGGTTTATGATAGAAGCTGAAGCTTCCTGTTTTCCAAGTACCATAGACGCTTTCTGGAGATAATCTTTCATAGCTTCCCCCTAACTCTATTCTCTTATAATCCTCAGCCGAAGCTAAAAAGGGAAGGGCGAAATTCATCAATAAGGCTTTTGCAAAAATGTAAGTTCTTCTCATGTCTTCTTGTATATTTTAACACCACATCCTTAAAATCTTCACATTTGAGAAGGGCTTTGATCCTTGCAGTTGTCTTTCCGTCGCCATAGGGGTTTGGCTTAAGGGATAGCTCCTTCCTTAGCTTTTCATTTTTATATACCTTTTTGAAGCCTTCTATTATTCTACCTTCTTCCCTTCCCACCAGAAAGCTAAAGCCTGCCTCATGAGCTTCCACCCTTTCTGTTACATCCCTTAGGACCAATATGGGCTTTCCAAAGGTGGGTGCCTCTTCTTGAATACCGCCAGAATCTGTAAGTATCACCTCAGAATATTTCATAAGAATCAAAGTATGCGTATAGGAGAGTGGTTCTATAATCTTTAAATTAGCTGGTACCTCTTGGAACTCTTCCAAAACTACCTTTCTTACCTCTGGATTTTTGTGTAAAGACCATATAAAAAGGATATGACTGTATTCTTCAGCCAAGCTTTTTACTCCTCTGCATATTCTTCTCAAAGGTTCTCCAAAGCTTTCTCTTCTGTGGGAGGTTATAAAAACCTTTTCCTTATCTTTTAAGGTATCTTTATCCATATTTAAAAGGTCTGCAAGAGCTTGGTACTCTTTGCCTTCGTCCATATACTCAAGCGCTAAATATATAGCGTCAATAACTGAATTGCCAACTACAAAGATTCTATCCTCCCTTTTTCCCTCTTTTATTAAGTTATCGTAGGCTATATGGGTAGGTGCTAAATACACATCCGCTATATCGTCAGCCAATAATCTAAAAACTTCCTCGGGAAAAGGTGAAAATTTATTCCAACTCCTAAGTCCGGCTTCCAAGTGGATAATAGGAATCTTTTCAAGGAAAGCGGCGAAAGAGACTGCAAAAGTGGTAAGTGTATCTCCTTGAACCAAGACCGCATGAGGTTTTTCTTCCTTCAAAACCTCTCTAACCCTTAGGGATATACAGCTAAAGTTTGTCAAAAGGTCTGGATTTTGACAGTTTAGATTATAGTGGGGCTCTATCTTGAAAAGTTCAAGTATAGGCTGTAAAAGGTCTGTGTGCTGTCCTGTGTTTAAAACCATAACATCATCCAAACCTTTTATAAGGGGTGCAAGTTTTATAGCTTCAGGTCTTGTCCCAAAGGCTATTAATACTCTCATGGAATATATGATAACTCATCTAAACTTTCAAGCCCCATATGCACCACAAAGAGCCTTTCTAAGCCTATGGAACAGCCAGCACAGGGAGGAAAATCTTCATAGGCTTTTATTAAATCCTCATCCATAGGCAGGTTTCTTCCCTTTGAATACCCTTCCATCCTTTTCCTTATCTCTTCTTGGTTTTCTTCCTCCGTCCAGCCATTGGCTATCTCTATGCCCTTTATATAAAGTTCAAACCTCTCTGCGTAGCCCTCCTTTATCTTTGCATAGGAGCTTAGCCTTTTGGGAAAGTGGGTTATAAACTCGGGGCGGTTTTTACCCAAATGCCTTTCTACTTCTACGTAGATCCTAAGGAATAGGCTTTCCCAGTCTTCCTTGTCATCAAAGTCATAGCCATAGGCAAGGAGATTGTTTTTAAAGATATCCTCGTCTTCTGAAAGGATAATACCTGCATACTCCTCAAAGGCATGTTCAAGTCTTGTTATAGTGTAATCTTGGGATATTCCAAGGTAGGATAGGAGTTCTCCTATTTCCTCTATAAGCACCTTGTAATCCGCACCTACTTTGTACCATTCAAGCATTGTAAATTCTATTTTGTTAAGCCTTCCGCATTCTTTGTTTCTAAAGACCTTTGCAATTTGAAAGATGTTCCTTTTGTACCTGGATAGGAGTTTTTTCATGGAAAACTCTGGAGAAGTTTGAAGCCACATGGTCTTTTCTTTACTACATTCAATAACCTTTAACTCTATGGGTTCTACGTTTAGGTCTATGTTAGGATATGGGTTTAATATGGGCGTATGTACTTCAAGGTAGCCTTTTTGCTTAAAGAATTCCCTTATTCTGTCTATAAAATTAGACCAATCTGCAAGCATCTAAAGGATTATAACATGGGGAGAGCGACGGGACTCGAACCCGCGACCCGTGGATCCACAGTCCACTGCTCTACCAACTGAGCTACGCTCTCCTTAATAAAGTTATATTATAATATTTCCTTCACCTTTTAGCAATGATTACCGAAAGGGTTCATCAGCAAACGCCGAAAATAATCATAAAAAAGGGGCGTACATCCATTGCGAATGAACTTTTCACTCGGCACAAAAAAGGCTTATATTTATTATCAATGATAGAATTGGAGCTTTTGGAAAAGCTAAAGGAGATAAAAGACCCTGAGATACCTATAGATATAGTTAACCTGGGGCTAATTTACGGCGTTGTTGTAAAGGATAATGTAGCATATATAGATATGACTTTAACTGTTCCCTCATGCCCTGCAAGGGGCTTTTTTGCCCAGCATATAAGGGATCATATACTCAAAAACTTCCCCCACTTGAAGGATGTTGTGATAAACTTTTTATTTGAACCTGCTTGGAGTAGGGATAAAATTTCTGAAGAAGGTATAAAAAGGCTTAGGAGTATGGGATGGAATATTTGAAGGACAGATTTAGAGCTTTGGCGGAAGCCATCGAAAGGGAATCGGTACTTGTGCATCGTGCAGCCCTTATAGATGGATATAGAGATCTGTACAAGCTTAGCAGACTTGGAATAGATAAGGTCATAAAAAAGGCTACCGAGTATGGTGGTAAGAAGGGTGCAAAGATACTCAAGGAGAGGTATGGCATACACACCGATAGGCTTGACGAAGCTCTTGATATACTTACCGTTATAGCAGAATCTTCAAGGCTTTTGGACGTCTTTGAGTACGACCTTGACAATATGGAGATAAGGGTGGATGGTTCTATACTGGTGGAGGCTGTGGGAGAAAGTAAAAAGCCTGTGTGTGAGCCTATGGCGGGGTTCTTTGAGGGCTTTTTAAGCGAATTGCTTGAGAAGAAGATAAGCGTAAAGGAAGTAGCTTGCAGAGCGCAAGGTAGTGAAAGGTGTATATTTAAAATAAAGTAATATGGCAGTTATTAGGGTAAGGACCACCAAGCATACAAGTTTTGTAAATATCACCAACCAAGTTAGAGAGATCGTTAAGGGCTATGGAATAAAGTCGGGTTTGTGTTTAGTGTATGTGCCCCATACGACCGCCTGTGTTTTTATAAACGAGGGTGCAGACCCAGAAGTTATAAGGGACATAGCCTATGCCGTTGAAAAGCTTATCCCATGGAGGGACGATTACGCCCATTCTGAGGGCAACTCCGCAGCCCATATAAGGAGCGCCCTAATAGGAAACTCAAGAATAGTTCCTATAGAAAATGGAGATTTAGCCCTTGGTACATGGGAGGCTATTTTCTTGGCGGACTTTGATGGTCCAAGGGAAAGGAAGGTAATAGTAAGGGTTTTGAAGGAGGATTAAAAGAATGGAGTATGTGGTAGCTTTTTTAATTTTGATTGGTGTCCTCGTTTGGTTTCATGAACTTGGACATTTTCTTATGGCTAAACTCTTTGGTGTTAAGGTGGAGGTCTTTTCCATAGGCTTTGGTCCTGTAATCTTTGGTAAAAAGCTTGGAGAAACGGAATACAGACTGTCTGCCTTGCCTTTGGGAGGTTTTGTAAAACTGTACGGAGAAGAGGAGGAGATAAAAGACCTTAGGGCTTTTTCTTCTAAGCCCAATTGGCAAAGGATTTTAATAGCCTTTGGCGGTCCTTTGTTTAACTTTATACTGGCGGTTTTACTCTTTGCCCTTGTCTTTAGCATAAACAAACAGATTCCAAAATATCTTTATGAAAAGCCTGTGGTGGGTTATGTGGTAGAAGGAAGTCTTTCTCAAAAGCTTGGCATAAAAGAAGGAGACCTTATTTTGAGTATTAACTCTAAAAGGGTGGAAAGTTGGAAGGAGGTAGATGATATAGTCCGCAAGGGACTTTTAAGTAAGGAATGGAAGGTTGAAGTTCTAAGGGATGGGAAAACTTTAACCCTTCAGATAAAAGAAAGCCTTTCAAAAGTCAATGGCTTTGGTGCAGAGCCTTGGCTGCCAGCAGTGGTTGGCTATGTGGCAAAGGACAGCCCCGCCTATCAGGTGGGTATAAGCCAAGGGGATAGAATTCTTAGGATAAACGGAAAAGAGATAAAGGGTTGGTACCAACTGGTAGGTGAAATAAGAAAATCCAAAGGTGATGCTATAATCCTAACCATAGAAAGGGATGGCAAGGTAGAGAATAAGACCCTTATACCAAAGATAGACCAAAGGACTGGCTTGCCTCTGTTGGGTATAGGTCCCCACGTGGAAAGGATAAAGGATGAAAAAACTATAGGTCAAGCTTTTCTGGAGGGCGTGGAAAAGACTTACAACCTTAGTGTTCTCTCTTTAAAAGCTATATGGCAACTTATAACGGGTGGGATCTCTGTGAAAACCCTTGGAGGTCCCATAGCCATCGCTCAGCTTGCAGGAGAATCGGCCCAACAGGGTGTTTTACCCTTTATTGGTATGATGGCTTTTATATCGGTGCAGCTTGCCATATTTAACCTTATACCTTTGCCCGTGCTTGATGGTGGTCTAATACTCCTTTTCCTAATAGAATCTATAAGGAGAAAGCCCTTATCCCCCAAGTTTAAAGAGGCTTGGGTAAAGGCAGGCTACGCCATCATAATAGCCCTTGCCAGCTTTGTCATCATAAACGACCTTCTTAGAATACTTACTGGGGGTAGGCTTTAAAAAGGCCTGCCGGGCACCTTTTCCCAGTCTTTTAGAAAGAGCTCTATACCCTTATCGGTAAGGGGATGTTGGAACAGCTTTTTCATCACTTCAAAGGGCATGGTGCATATGTCTGCTCCAATAAGGGCTGCTTCTACCACGTGCATGGGATGCCTTACGCTGGCTACTATAACTTGTGTCTCAATTTGGTAGTTGTTGAAGATCTGTACAACATCCCTTATCAGCTTCATACCGTCGCCAGAGGTGTCGTCTATCCTACCTATAAAGGGGGAAACATAACTGGCTCCGGCCTTGCCCGCTATAAGGGCTTGGCTTGGAGAGAATACAAGGGTTACGTTGGTAGGGATTCCCTCCGATTCAAGCTCTTGAACCGCCTTCATACCCTCTGGAGTCATGGGGATCTTTACAACCACATTATCACCAAGCTCTGCAAGTCTTTTCCCTTCTTCCACCATACCCTTTGCGTCCCTTGATACCGTCTCAAGGCTCACAGGCCCATCCACGAGCTTTAATATCTCTTCTACCACCTCCATAAAGGGCCTTCCTGTCTTTGCTATAAGGGTTGGGTTTGTGGTAACTCCGTCCAATATACCCCAATCAAGGGCCTGCTTTATCTCATCTACCATTCCAGTATCAAGGAAAAACTGCATGTTTATACCTCCTTTAAAATTTTCTTGTACCTCACAAAGCTTACAAGGACCTTTTTTTTATTATACCACTCTTCAGGGTGTTTCAAAAATAGCCCTCTCACAAGACCACCGACCCTGCTCCCTGCAGCAGGAGCTCGGGTCTCCCCACAAGCCCCGAGTGCCTTATTGCCTCGGGACAGAGGGCAAAAAGCCCTCAGGAGAGAGCGCAGTTAGCGCCATTTTTTGACAGGCTACAAGCCTGCCTGAGCCACTTGTCCCATCCAGAGGTGGGTCTCCTTCACTCTTGGAGCTTTACTTAATGATTATATACTTAGCAGGGGTTTCGTCAATGATTTTGCTATTGGAGTTTTTGACACACCCTCATCCTTAACCTTGACAATCTACCTTTTAGTTTTATCATAAATATAAGTAAGGTTCCCTTAGGGGGCGAATGGGTTCGACGGGGACTGTAGGACAGGGTTGCAGGCAGGGTGGCAACCTAAAGAGCCAACCAAAACACTTCCCGAAAGGGAACTCGCTCTCGCTGCCTAATTAAAGGCAGCGGCTCTCCCATGGCTTGATCCCTGGGCTGTGGGAAAGGGCTCAGAAACAGGGAAGTAGGCTTGGTTCCTTTGGCAGGGATGGACCAAGCCGAAGTCGGATCCCTGCCCGCCCTGTGGAGTTTGCCGGTGGACAACCACAGGGTTGAAAAAACACCGGCTAAGCCTGTAGAGGCTCTGGGTTCCGAAAGTCCTCGGACGCGGGTTCGATTCCCGCCGCCTCCACCAAAAGAATTTATATTAAAAATAATGAACACCTTTCCAAAGCCAAAGCTTGTTCTTAGCAGATGCTTTTTTGAAGCTGTTAGGTATGACGGTGGCACCATAATAGACCCCTTCGTGGAAAAGCTCAAAAAATACATAGACTTCATAAGCGTATGCCCGGAAGTAGATATAGGCCTGGGAACACCAAGACAAAGGATAATAGTGGTAAAAGAAGGAGAAGACAAGAGACTTCTTCAACCGGAAACGGGCAAGGATATCACCCTCCTCATGGAAAACTTCTCAGTTAACTTCCTTTCAAACTTAGAAGAGGTGGATGGATTTCTTCTGAAAAGTAAATCTCCTTCTTGCGGTGTTGGTACCACAAAGCTTTACGTTGGGAATAATGTTGTTGGAAGAACTTATGGTTTTTTTGCTCAGGCTGTAAAGGAAAGACTACCTCATATACCCTTAGAAGACGAAGGGAGGCTGAGGGACAGCAAAATAAGAGAACATTTTCTAACAAGGATATACGCCTTTGCAGAGCTTAGACATTTAAAAAAGAACTTTTCACCAAAGGCTTTAGTGGAGTTTCAAAGCGCCTATAAGTACCTTCTCATGACCTACAATCAAAAGGCTTTAAAGGAATTGGGTCAAATGGTGGCTAAGGTAGGAAAGGATCCAGAAAATACATTAAAAGCTTATGAAGAGGTCTTTCGTAGAGCCTTTCACAAAATGCCTTCTCCATCGAAACACGCCAACACCCTTTTACACATATTAGGACACCTAAGCAGAAAGCTAAATTCTATGGAGAAAAGGCACCTTTTATCCTTGATCCAAAAGGTAAAACACGGACGCACAAACCATAGGTTGGTGATGGAAATTCTAAGAAGCATAGCCTATAGACATGGAGAGGATTACCTTTTAAGGCAAAGATACTTTGACCCTTTCCCAGAGGAACTTTTGGAAGATTAGCTCGCTTTTGCTCCTTCCTTTACATCTCTATCGGGTACAATAAGGGATAAGTTCTCTCCGTCGGAGAGGGCAAGGATCATTCCCTGAGATTCAACGCCAAATATCTTCCTTGGCTTTAGGTTTGCCAGCATAAGCACCTTTTTACCTACAAGGTCCTCTGGGCTATAAAACTTGGCTATGCCCGCCATTAGGGTTCTTTCCTCATCTCCCAAAGACACCCTTAGTTTTAGAAGTTTCTCAGAACCCTCTACCCTTTCTGCGGACAATATCTTTACCAGCCTTATATCAAGCCTTAGAAAATCCTCTATGCCTATAAGCTCCATGATAAGCTCCTAAAAATGGGCATCGCATATCTGTTGGTATTCTATAAGTTCCTTGATGGTTGGCTCTTTACCGCAGAGGGGACAGTTGGGGTCCTTGCGAAGCTTTACTTTCCTAAAATCCATAGAGAGGGCATCCATTATAAGAAGCTTTCCAACAAGGGGCTCTCCTATACCGAGTAAAAGCTTTATAGCTTCCGTTGCCTGAATACAGCCCATAATACCACCTATGGACCCAAGGATACCAGCTTCTTGACAGGAAGGAACCAAGCCGGGGGGTGGTGGCTCTGGGTAGAGACATCTATAACAAGGAGACTTTTCCTTATCTCTGTAGTCAAATACGGATATTTGACCTTCAAACCTTAACATAGCAGCAGATACCAAGGGCTTTCCAAGGAAATAACAGGCATCGTTTATAAGGAACCTTGTGGGAAAGTTGTCGGTGCCATCAAGAATAACGTCGTAATCTTTTATAATATCCATCACGTTGGACTTGTTTATCATAGTGTTGTAGGTTATTACCTTCACATCGGGGTTTAGCTTTTCCACTGTCATGCGGGCGGATTCCACCTTAGGAATACCTACTCTTTCCGTGTTGTGAAGGATCTGCCTTTGGAGGTTTGAAAAATCTACCACGTCAAAGTCTACTATTCCTATGGTGCCAACGCCTGCTGCCGCAAGGTAATAGATAGCAGGGGAGCCAAGCCCACCTGCGCCAATAACCAAAACCTTAGATTGGAGTAGTTTTTCCTGCCCTTTTCCGCCAACCTCTGGCAGGATTATATGCCTTGCATAGCGCTTTATTTGTTCCTCTGTAAAGGGAAGCATAGTTTATAAATTATACCAGATAAACTCTGGGGAAGGACCTTACCTTTTGTAAAGGTTATTCATGGATCGCCCGGTTATTTTTTGTGAGGGCATATGGATATGCGCCTCGGACAGTTCGTGAGATTCCCCTACATAAAATTTTCACCCGGCGTATAAAATAAGCCGAATGAGGAATTATATGCATTTGTTATATACAACAGCACGCCAAGAACAAAAACGCCCCTGCAAAAGGAGGTTTCTCACACAATCTGTGTTATGATTTTTAAACCATGAGAGTAGCCTTTTTAAAACAGGGACAAGAAGGTATAACACGCAGGCATATCTTTGCCCTTGCTCCTTGCCTTAGAGAAAAGGGCGTAGAAGTGATGGAGTTGGACATATACGAAGGGGACCTTCAAGAGAGGGTCAAGGAGCTTTTGGACTTTTCACCCCTCTTTGTTATTGATTTAGATGGTAGCTGTTTGATCTTTGGAGAAAAAGATGGTCAAAAAATACCCATCTTTGACGCCTTTGGCTTTGTACATGTTAGCCTTTTTACCGAAGACCCTTTAATGAACTTTCAGCCTCTTCTTGATATAAAAGACTCCAACAACTTTCTTCCAATTGTGATGGACCTCAAGTACACAGATAGTCTAAGATTCCTTGGACATGAGAGGAGTACCCTGTATATGACACCTTTCATAGATCCAGATAGCATGGTAGAACCTCCAAAGGAGAAGGATATAGAGGCGGTTTTTGTAGGTCCTGTAGTAGACCCCAATATCCTTGCCAACCGCCTTACACAGAACATGAAGGAAAACCTTATACCCTTCTTTTTTGAGGTGGGTGAGTTTCTCTTTAGAAATCCAGAAACTCATATCTTTTATGCCAGCGAGTATATACTTTCCATGTTTAATCCAAGCTTTCAAGAGGAGTTGAATAAATGGCGTCAGGAGGATCCACAGGGGTATCTAAAACTACTTAACGATATTGGCTTCTATGCCACTGCGAGGAAAAGATGGTACCTTTTGAGCTTCCTTGAGGGTATAAACCTAAGGGTACTGGGAGCCTATGAGGGCGAACCAAAGGAGTCCCATGAACACATAGAAACAGAAAGTTGGCACGAGGCTTTGCAGATCATAGGAAGGTCATATCTGACCATCTTAAGCTATCCCTATTCCATCCCTACGGGCTTGGGCTTTTTACCCATTGAAGTTGCCTACATGGAAAGCGCACCTTTTATAGATTACAGAGCAACCTTGCCAAGCTTTTTCAATCCCGGTTCGGAGATCATTACCTACCTTCCCTTAGACAGGGCAGACTTAGAGGAAAAGCTTCTTTATTACTTGGAAAACCCGCAGGAGGCAAGGGAGATGGGGCTTAAAGCAAAGGAAAGGGTATTAAACAGCTATACACCCAAGGACAGGTGCGAGTTTTTATTCAATATATTCCAAGAGGTACTTTCCCAAGCCCAACAGAGCAATAGTGGTTGATGTTTCCGGGATTTGGTAGTCTTGTTAATGCCCTTTTGGTGTTGGCGGGCGGTTCTTTGGGTCTTTTATTATCCAAGCATATACCAGAGAGAATGAAAACTTCTATCATCTGGGGCATAGGACTTTTTACCTTGATGTTGGGAGTAAGGCTTATTTCAGAAAACAAGCCGGAGCTTTTAAAGGTGTTTTTTCTGGTAATTTTTGGAGTTCTTTTTGGAGGTTTGCTTAGGTTGGAGGATAGAATAGGAAGCTTTGGTAAAGGTTCCTCC